>CAZFJR010000024.1:4464-24358 GCA_964519235.1 uncultured Salinivenus sp.
AGAAGCGCCCCAGGTGATGATGCCCCCGCAGATAGGCGCCGGCGTACACAAAAATCAGCGTGCCAATGCCACTGATGAGCAGCGCGAACAGGAGGCTGAGGCCGTCGAGGTAGAACGAGAGGTTGACCTCCAGCCCCGGCACCCAGGCGTACGACTGCTGCATCGTTCCGCCCGCCGCGATGCGCCCCAGGAACGACGCCAGCACCCCCGTGATGGCGGCCGGCAACAGCCCGTACAGCCACCCTGCGGCGCGCCCCGTGTGCGGCGTCAGCCAGGGCGCCACGAGGGCGAGCAGGAAGCCGGAAAAGACGACAAAGAGAAGTCCCATGGTCAGCGGCGGTCAACCCAAAGACAAGAGGATCGGCGGGAGCGCGCCGCCTCCGCGTGGAAGCGCAGGAGAGGCGCCCGGGGCGACGTGCTCAAGAGACAGCCCCCGAGGAGGACGACCCGTCCTCTCCCGGTCGAGACGCGAACAGCGTGCCCCCACGGTGGTCGAGCATGCGGTCTACGATCGTTCCCTCCCAGATGGTAACGCCCATCTGGTCCCGCGCAAAGTAGGCGGCGCGGCCAATCATGTGCGCCGCAATGGGGGCCGTAAGCAGCAGAAACAGCACCAGGGCCGCGGCGCGCGTGAAGGTGCCGAGGGCGGGATGCAGCACCGCGAGGCCGGCCGTGTTGAGGGCCACCCCCAGCGTGCCCGCCTTGGTGGAGGCGTGGAGCCGCATGTACACGTCGGGCAGGCGCAGGACACCGAGCCCGGCAACGACCACGAACAGCGTGCCCGCGCCCATCAAGAAAATGCCAACGACCTGCTGGACCAGCATCGGAGAAGGAAAAATGGTGGAAGCGATCCCCCGGACCGGGGGACTATTCGGAGGACTGAGCGGCTTCCGGCAGCGACCGATATTCGATGTACCGGGCAAAGGCCACGGTGCCAAGAAACGCCACGAGCGCCAGCACCAACGAGACGTCCAAGTACGCCGGCTCGCCCGTCAAGATGGCGTAGATCAGCATCAGGGCGATGGCCTGGTAGGCCACCAGATCGAGCGACACCACGCGATCCGGCAGGGACGGGCCCCGCATCAGGCGAATCACCGTCATCACCAGCGAAGCCCCCACCGCCACGAGACAGGCAGACGCAAACCATGCCGCAGGGCCGCCAAGCGCAGCCATAATACCGGGCCCTAAGATCCGAAGGATGACGAGCAGAAATTCTGTCTGCAACAAATAAGGTGGGACGGACAGGGTTCCTCCGAACCTTTCACGCTGCATTGAAGAGTCAGTGCCGACCTGTGAAGTCTCCTTTCATTCATGGAGACCTCAAGCCCCAGAGCGCCCCCTCCTCCGGACCCGCCCCCGGAACCCTCTGCACTTGCGCCTCCACAGCCCCCTACCCTCCAGGGCAGCACTGGCTTTTTTCCTTTCATAAGATCTGATTTTCATCCCCACAAATGAACGCGGCGCGGAGATCTGTGTATCCGGTGTGAGCACGACGCCTTCTATTGAATCCACGAAGCAGAAGGCTTCGGCGGACCGGCCCCTCGGCTGTGGTCTGCCGCACGCTGTTCGAGAATGCTTCTTTCTTCTGCACTCGCCCTCTTGCACTCTTTTTCTCGATTCCTCCGCCCCTATGCCCGAAGAAACGCTCTTTGAAGCCGAGCAGACTCTCTCGCGCGCAGACGTCGCGACGTATCTGCGCACGGTCGCCGACAAGCTCGAAGAGAACGGAGCCCTGGACTTCTCGGCCGCGAACCAGTCTGCAACCGTGGAGGTGCCCGACCACGTCAAGTTTGAGATTGACCTAGAGCGAGAAGCCAACGACGGCGCCGCAGAAATCAGCCTCGAGTTTGAACTTGAGTGGTACGAAACCGAGGACGGCACCCTTGCCGGACCGGGTTCTCTCGAGATCGATTAGCCCCCTCTTTTCCATCCCTCCTGCCCCATGCTCCCTCGCCTCCTCGCTTTATTCTCGGCCGTCGTTCTGCTGCCCATCCTGACGGCAGCGCCCGCTGCTGCGCAGGAGCGCGGCAACGATGAGCCGCGCACGAGTCCGAACGCTTCAGTCACCCAAACCATCGGCACCACGAATGTTCGCATTACCTACGGTCGGCCGCAGGTGAACGACCGCACCATCTTCGGCGACCTCGTGCCCTACGGCGAGGTCTGGCGTACGGGCGCCAACGAGGCCACCACGGTCTCGGTCTCGTCCGACGTTGCCATCGAGGGCGAGCCGCTGTCCGCGGGGACGTACTCGCTGTACACGATTCCTGGCCCCGAGGAATGGACGCTCATCTTCAACACCGCGGCCGATCAGTGGGGCACCAACTACGACGCGGACAAAGATGCCCTTCGGGTCACGGTCTCGCCCCAGACGGCCGACCCGCGGGAGATGATGACCTTCCTATTCGAGGACGTCACGGCCCAGCGAGGCACGTGCGTGCTGCACTGGGCGAACGTGCGCGTCCCTTTCGACGTGCGCGCGGCCGGCCGCTAGCCCAGCTCCTACGGCGACGTTCCTTTGCGACAACGGCTTCTTTTGCGACGACGGCTTACTTCTCATGGCACGATGCCCCTCCTGCGGTGCTCACCGCGATGCCTCGGACGACTTTTGCCCGGTCTGCGGCGAAACCCTCACGGAGGTGCACCTCTCGGAAGACACCGGGGAGCCGTGGTACGAGCGGCCGGGCACAATGCTGCTTGTTGTGCTGCTGTTCTGGCCCGCCGCCCTGTACGGAGTGGCTCAGCGCGAGGGCCCCGGGCCTCCCGCGGCCGAGTGGGTGCTTGGAGGCTGCCTCATGATGGCACTCGTGTGGGCCTTCGCGGCTTTGTGATTTGACGCTCTGTCCAAGCTCGCTCGCGCCACGGGGTTTCGCCTACATGGCTTTGGCCTCTCGTGGGCACCGATTACGTGGGCACCGCTCCGTCCTGGGTGGCAATCGGTGCCGCAAGGCAAGACTCGGGAATGCCGAACGCGTTGACCAGCGCCTCTGCCTGAGGCCGCACCTCGTCGCAGATGTCGTTGACGACGCCTCGGAGGGCCCGCGCCTTTCCGGACGTCACGTAGCCGGCTTCGAGGAACCAGTCCAGGTCGTCTTCGATGCAAGACAGGGCAAACAGCTCGCGGAGACGGACCAACGATTCGCGGCAGTCGGCCTTCTCGTCCACCTCCTCGATCGCCTCCGTGAACCGGGCTAGAACAACCCGCTCGGCCTCCGCGTGGGCGAGGTCCACCAGATGATCCTGTATGTCCACGAACGCATCGAAGGGAGCCGTGTCGGCCTCGATGCGCCGCCGCAGCCGCCGGGCCGCATGCTGGAGCATTTTCTCGGCCCGGTACTCCAGGGCGTTGCGCTGGAAGTCGAGGCTGCACAGGTGTTCAGGGTCTGTTTTTCGTGTGACGGCCGGGTTGCGCTCGGCCACCTGCGTGGCCACTTCGCCGGCCGCAAAGCGCACCATTCCCAACAGGTTCATGTCTCGGTATTCGCGCCGAAAGTCCGACAGCAGGCCCTTTGCCACCTGCAGCATGAGAACGGTGTTGTCGCCCTCGAAGGTGGTAAAGACGTCGGTATCGGCCTTGAGCCGCCCAATCCGCGTGTCGGCGCGGTAGCCCTGTCCGCCGCACGCCTCGCGGGCCTCTTGCAGGGCATCGGTGGTGTGCCAGGTGGCGTACGCCTTGAGCGCGTTGGCCTCCGCCTCGATGGCGTCGAGCGACGCGTTGGGGCCAGCCGCGGCAAAACGCTGGGTGAGGGCGTCGAGGGCGAAGTGCAGGGCGTACGTGGTGGCGAGCGCCGGGAGCAGCCGCCGCTTGTGCGTGCGGTAATCCAGCAGGGGCACCTCGGGCGCGTCTTTCGGCCCAAACTGCCGCCGCCGATTGCCGTAGCGCACGGCGATGGTGAGGCCCGACTTGGCGGCGCTGAGGCCGGCCCGCGCCACACTGATGCGCCCCCCGACAAGCGTGCTCAGCATCGTGAAGAAGCGCTTGCCGGGACTGGGAATGGGACTGTCGTAGGCGCCATTCGGGGCCACCGTGGCGTAGCGGTCGAGGAGGTGGTCTCGGGGGATGCGGACGCGATCGAACCAGAGCCGTCCGTTGTCCACTCCGTTCAGGCCCACTTTTTCGCCACAGTCCTCGATCCGCACCCCCGGCCTGGGCGTGCCGTCCTCGGTGCGGATGGGCACGACGAAGGCGTGGACCCCGTGCTCTTCCCCGTTCGTGTGCAGGCGGGCGAAGACGGTAGCGAGGCGGCCGTGCGCCGCGGCGTTGCCAATCCACTCCTTGCGGGCGCCGTCGTGTGGCGTATTGATCACAAACTCTTCGGTCGTGGGATCGTAGCGGGCCGTCGTCTCCAACTCGCGGACGTTGGACCCGTGGGCCCACTCCGTCATGGCGAAGCAGCCGGGCAGCGACAGCGTGCCCGCGCGCTCGAGGTATGCATCGTGGTGGCGCTCCGTCCCCAGCCGATGGATGCTGCCCCCGAACAGCCCAAACTGCACGCCGAACTTCACGACCATGCTGAGATCGTGGTACGCGAGCGTCTCGAAGGCTACGATGAACGCCTCGATGTCTCCCGCGCCCCCGTGCGCTTCCGGATAGCCGAGTGCCCCGAGTCCCTGGTCGGCCAGGTGCTTGCACCAGTGAAGCACCTGCTCGCGATAGGCCGGCGTGGACAGGGTGGGCCGGTAGCGAAAGACCGGGTCCTGGAGCAGCGTCCGAATGCGAGTTCGGAGGTCGGCGTGGGTGCCGTCGAGGATGGCCGTCATCGCTTCGACGTCAAAGGGCGCCTCCGCGGAGGGCGCCGTCGGCTCGGGGCGCTCCCCAATCAGATCCCCCACAACTTCCCGCCCGTCGATGTCGAGGGCCGCCTCGATGTCTTCAAGGGCGCGCCGGGACGCTTCTGGCAGCGCCGCTCCATCCCCGCCGGCGGTGGCAACCGCCCGCCCAAGCTCCGCAAGGGAGCAGCGCGTGGTGACCGCTGCCTCGGACGCCCCGTCCCGGAGGGCCCGCACCCACCGGAAGTACTGCGTGGCCGTGGGGGGCGACTGGGGGTCGAGCTGCTCACAAACCGCCTCGCGGGTGGACGCGTCGATCCAATCCTGCGCCCGGATGTGCGCCCGAATGGTTTCCGCCTCCGACGGGGTCAGCACCCCGTCGGCCCAGGCCACGTAAAGCAGCGGAAGGACAGCGCGGACGTGGGGGGATGTCGTATCGAGCATGGGTGCGTGCAGGAACGTTGGACGTAGGGGCTCAAGGGTGTGTGGGGCTTTTGCCATTGGAGAAGCTCGCTTTCGCAGCGGGCACGCGCGTGCCCACGCCGCCTCGTCCCGTGCCTTTGTGCTCCGCATCTTTTTGCTCCTGCGCGCCCAGCCCGCACATTTCTGAGCGCGCTTCTAAACGGTGCGCATGTGGGCCGAGTGCTCACGGACCGCCTCGGCAAATATGCGGGCGTGTTCCGGATCGTGGTCGGGCAGCATGCCGTGTCCCAGGTTGGCAATGTGTCGGTGCGGGCCAAACCCCGCCAGCATGTGCTGCACCTTGCGCCGGAGCGCTTCCGGCGGGGCGTAGAGGGCACAGGGATCCAGGTTGCCCTGCAGCACGGCCCGGTCGCCCACCGTCTTGCGGGCCGCTTCCGGGTCCATCGTCCAATCGAGGCTGATGACGTCGTAGTCTGTCTCGGCGAGGGCATCGAGGGCGTAGTGCGCCCCCTTAGCAAACACCACCAGCGGCACGTCGGGGTGTGCAGTCTTCACCCGCGTCGCGATCTCACGGAGGTGGGGCAGGCAGAAGGTGCGGAAGCTGGCGGCATTGTGAAGCCCGGCCCAGGAGTCGAACACCTGCAGCATTTGTGCACCGGCCTCCACCTGCGCGATGAGGTAATCAACAATCACGTCGGTCGTGCGCTGCAGCAGGGCCGTGCTTGCCTCCGGGTGCCGGTACAGCCACTGCCGGGCCGTGCGGTACGACTTGCTGCCGCCCCCCTCCACCATGTACGCCATGAGCGTCCACGGCGCCCCGGAAAACCCAATGAGCGGCACGCGGCCGTTTAGCTGGCGACGCGTGACCGTGAGCGCCTCAAACACGTGCCCCAGCGCCGCGTCGATGTCCGGCGACACGAGCCGCTCCATCTCGTCGGGGGTGGTGAGCGGCTGCGGAAAGGTTGGCCCTTTCCCCGACACCATCTTCACCGTGAGGCCCATGGCCTCCGGCACCACCATGATGTCGCAAAACAGAATGGCGGCGTCGATGGGCAATCGCTCGACAGGCTGGAGGGTAACCTCGGCGGCCAGCTCGGGGGTCTCCACCACGTCAAAAAAGTCATGCTTCTCTCGCACGGCGCGGTACTCCGGCAGATAGCGACCGGCCTGCCGCATCATCCACACTGGCGTTCGGTCGGTGGCTTCGCCCCGGGCGGCGCGAAGGAGAAGGTCATTTTTGAGGGGGGGAAACGAGGCCATACAGACGCGAGAAGCGGTCAAACAGTTTGGGAGAACGAGTGCGAGACGCCGGATGCGGGAACTTCTCCGAGGCCTGGATGCAGGGCTACGGAGACAGGTGCCGGTCGAGAAAGGCAGTTGTTCGGGCCCACGCCGCATCGGCCGCCGCCGGGACATAGCGCTCCCCAGACGGATTGGCGAAGGCGTGGCCCGCGTCGTAGAGGTAAACGCGGCCCTCGGCTCCCGCGTCGGCAAAGCGAGCCTCGAAGTCGCGGGCGGCCTCGAGGGAAATGGCCTGGTCCTTCCGCCCGAAATGGGCCAGGAGGGGCGTGGTGGTCTGCCGCAGGACGTTCTCGGTCATGGCGGCGGGGGCCCCGTAGTACGCCACCGCCGCATCGTACCGCTGGGGCGCCGTGGCCACGGCGTCGAAGGTGCGTCCGCCGCCGAAGCACCAGCCCAGGATGGCTACGCGCGGGGCACCAGCGTCCGTACGGAGGTGCTCGTCGGCGGCGTGGAGGTTGGCCTGCATCCGGTCGGGCTGGCGCATGGCGCGCTGCATAAGGGCACGGGCCGAATCGGCGGTGCGAGCCGTGGCGCCCTCGTACAGATCCACAGCCAGGGCGCGGTACCCCTCTCCGGCCAGGCGGCGTGTGGCAGTGCGGATGTTGTCGTTGAGCCCCCACCATTCGTGAATCACGACGATGCCGGGCAAGTGGGCCGACGCCAGGTCCTCACCGCGGGCCGCGAGAACGGAATCGGGGTGGGTAGGGGCGGCCATGTAGCCGACGACAGGGCCCCCATCCGTCCCCGTGGTGTACGTCACAGTGTCGGCCGTGACGGGAATTGTAGGCGCCCGGGCCGCCTCGGTGGCAGTGGGCTTCTCTCCCTCGTGCTCGTTGGCCATGCGGTCGGCCTCGGAGTTTCCGCTCTCCGTGCAGCTCAGAAGGACGGTTCCCGCGAGGGCGGCGAGGAGGAACAGACGGATCGACATAGCACTGGGGGACGAGACAGAAAACGGGGGCTGGGGCAAGGATGGCTACCGGGATGAAGCCTGCGGGCGCGGTGTAGATATGGACCGTATATTTGAGGTGTTACTGAACCATTTCCGAGTCGGAAGGTTCGGGAAGCGGCCGTTCTCTCCCACAGTTCTCTTCCATCCGTGTCGCCACCACCCCTGTCGTACCGTGGCGAACTTGGCCGCAAGGCCCTCCACCTCCTGGCCCTCCTCATTCCCCTGGGCATGGGGACGCTGGGCATGCCGCTGTCGCTCTACCTGCTTGCCCCGGCGGCCCTGCTGGCCGTGGGGGCGGACGTGGCGCGGGCCTACTCGCCGTCTTTTCACCACTGGATTCGCCAGATTTTCGGCCCCTTGATGCGGGCTGAGGAGCTGCCGGACGTAGGAACCGGCGTCCGCTTCAACGGAGCTACGTGTGTCCTCGTCGGGGCTGCGTTGATGGCGCTTCTGTTTCCGCCCCGCTTGGCAGCCCCCGTGCTAGCGATGACCATGCTGGCCGATGCCGCAGCGGCGCTCGTAGGACGGCGGTGGGGGCGCCATCCGTGGGGCTCCCTATCGGCCACCATCGAGGGCACCGCTGCGTTTGTGGGCACGGGGCTTGTCCTGATGGCCGGAATGCGGACCCTTCCTTTCGGGGCGGCCGCAGCGGGCGTGCTGGGGGGCGCAGTGGTAGAGGGCCTCCCCCTCCCCGTCAACGACAACATCCGGGTGCCCCTCGCGGCTGCCCTGGTCGTGGCCGCCAGCGAGGCCGTGCTCTTCGGCCGCCCGTTTCCGCTCTTTGCGGGGCTCGGGGCCTGCGTGCCGGCTTGAACCTGCAGGCACGGCCTGGGTACCAACGCTGTTATGCTGACCGACCGACTCCTTTCTCATGCCCGACGAACCCCTCTCGGCTTCGGCCCTGCAGCGCCTGACGGGCCTGGAGCCGTTCCCGCAGCCCTCCCTAATTCCTGTGCGCGCTCCGGTCGTGCTCATGCATGGGTTCGGGGTCGGGGCCTCCTTTCGGCGCGGGGGGCACCTGCACCAGGAGGCACTTTACCTGCGCTCGCGGGGTGTCCGGGCCGTAGCGCCCAACGTGTCGCCCTACAACACCGTGCAGGCCCGCACCGCCCAGTGGGCCCGTCGGCTGGAGCGCGTGCTCGACGAGACCGGCGCCGACCGCCTGCTGCTCGTGGCCCACTCGATGGGCGGGCTCGATGCACGGCATCTCATCACCAAGATGGGCTGGCACGACGTGGTCGACATCCTTGTGACCATCTCCACCCCTCACCGCGGGTCGGCCGTCGCCACCCTCGTCCTCAACCAGCCCGACCTCGTGCGCGGGTGGCTCACGGACATGGCCGACTGGGTGGGCACGCACATCCTGGAGGACGGCTCGGCCAACATCCGCAAGGCCCTGCGGGAGCTGACGCCCGAGCACGTAGAGGCCCGATTCAATCCCGACGTGCCCAATCATCCCGACGTCACCTACTGGTCCTACGGCTGCCAGGCCGGACGCGGGACGGACACCCCCATCGCTCCAATTTTTCGGTATCTGAACGGGTACCTGTACGAGCGCGAGGGGGCCAACGACGGCATCGTAAGCGTGCGCAGTGCTCGCTGGGGCGAGTACCAGGGCACCGTCAACGCCGATCATGGCCGGCAGGTGGGCCTCTCCTCCGGCCTCGCCTCGCACTTCGACTCGAACGCGTTCTACGCCTCTATCGCGGAGAATTTGGCGCGGGAAGAAGGGTAGGAACGGCGGCGCCAACGGGTGAGCGGGGCCCCTGCCCGTGCCACTCGCCCTCTAGCCGCCCCCTGCAGATGCCGACCGCACGGCCCCGCACCCGACGAAGGCACCGTCTTTTCAGAGCCCACTCCTCGAATGTCCTCACACCAGCGCTTTAAGCTCTTCTCCGACCCGGTGCACGGGTTCATCTCCGTGCCGAAGAACGTGATCATGGACCTCGTCCAGACCCCCGAGGTCCAGCGCCTGCGCCGCATCCGACAGCTGGGCGTGGGGCACCTCGTGTTTCCCGGTGCCGAGCACACGCGCTTCAATCACGCGCTCGGGGCCATGGCGCTCATGCAGGACGCCCTCACCAACCTCCGCGAAAAGGGCACGCCCATCTCTCCGGACGAGCGCACGGCCGCCTTGGCTGTGGCCCTGCTGCACGACGTGGGGCACGGGGCGTTCTCCCATACGCTCGAACACCAACTGATCGACGACTTCGCGCACGAAGACATGAGCCGCGTCCTGCTGGTGCGCCTCAACGAGCGCCTGGACGGGGCGCTGGACACCGCCCTGGCCATGTTCGACGACACGTACCCGCGGCCCTTCTTCCACCAGCTGGTTTCCAGCCAGCTCGACATGGACCGGCTCGACTACCTGCGCCGCGACTCGTTTTACACCGGCGTGGCAGAAGGCGAGGTGGGCGTGCAGCGCCTCCTCAAAACCATGCGCGTGCACCCCCTCCACGGCGGCCCCGACTCCGAGGTGATGATCGAGGCGAAGGGCATCTACGCGGTGGAAAACTTCCTCATCTCGCGGCGGCTGATGTACTGGCAGGTCTACCTGCACAAGACGGTGCTCGCAGGCGACGAGCTGCTCCGCAGCGTGCTGCGGCGCGTGCAAAGGCACCTCGGGGCCGGCCCGCTCCCCGACTGGCTCGCCCGCGGCTCACGGGCCCTGCTGTTTTTCCTGCGTCACGACATCCGGGCCGACCAGATCGACGAGCCGACGGTGCGCGACCACTACGTTCAGCTCGACGACACTGACATCTTCTTCAGCCTCAAGCAGTGGATGCAGGGGCCCGATCCCATTCTGGCCGACCTGTGCCGCCGCTTTGTCAACCGCCGCTTCTTGCGCGTGACGTTTGTGCCCCGCTCCCCCAACGCCGCACAGATGGAGCAGTGGCGGGCACAGGTGGCCGACTGGCTGGTGGCGGAGGGCCTCGCCGCCCGCGCCGACGCATCGGACGCCGCTCGCCACTACCTCACGGCCAACGTGTCGCGCCACACCGCCTACGACAGCGACCAGGAGCTCATTGGCATTCTGGGGCGCGACGGAACGGTGCAGGAGCTGTCCGAGACGGCCGACACGGCCACCATTTCCGAGCTTACCGGCTTCGTCGAAAAGCCGTACGTCTGTTTTCCGAAGCCCGTCGACCTCGACGTGGCCGCCGTGGCAGAAGAATAGAAGCCACCTCGCGTGTGCGGCCCACGGCTGTCGCTCCTCTCTAGGCACGTCTCGTCCACGCAACAGCCTTGCCGGTCGCTGCGGGAGACGCCTCCCCCTGATCCCACGTCGCGTTTTGCTTCCGCTCCTCAGGCCCGCGGGACAATGATTCCGTGGCCCGTGGGACGGCCAGGCCTCTGCGCCATCCCGCCAGGTCGTCGGCTCGTCGCACACAGCCGCCCATTCGTCGGCAACGGCGCATCTCAGAACCGGTCTGGCGGTTAAGGGGGGCCGACGACGGGGACCAGGCCTTCTCCCACCGACGCCCGCTGTCCCCTTCCCGGCGGGCACCGGTCTGCGGTGGCGGGCCTGCGCCCACCGCCACGTGTTTCTCTCACCGCCGCGCGCCGCCCATGAATAGCTTCTCCGCGTTCGAACAGCAGGTGTCCGCTCACAAAGACAAAGTGTACCGCATCGCCCAGTCGATGCTGAAGGACGAGGCCACCGCGCAGGACGTAACGCAGGAGGTGCTCGTAACGCTCTGGGAGCACCACGACGACCTAAACTCCGACGGCATTATGGCCTGGCTCGCATGCGTTACCCGCAACGCGTGCATCGACAAGCTGCGCGCCCGTCAGCGGCGTCGCAAGACAGTCACGGTCGACTCCGACGGGGTGGGCCGGGCCGAGAGCCCCACCCGAACGCCCGACCGACACGCCGAAGCGGCAGACCTTCGCGACCACGTGCTCGACGCCCTTGATCGGGTGGACAACCCCTACCGCCGCGTGGTGGCCCTTCGCGAGCTGCAGGGCCTCAAGTACAAAGAAATCGCTGACGCCCTCGACATGCCCCTCAACACCGTGAAGGTGTACATCCACCGCGGCCGCAAAAAACTTCGCGCGGAGCTCGACCGCGCCCTGGACCCGGCGCTCGCCTGATGACCGTCCCTCCATTGCCTCGGTCTTTCCCCCCACCCCATTGTCCTTCGGCGGTCGAATTGATAAGTTACATCCTCACAGCAGCCCTCGATCCACCGCGCCCGCCATGGAAATGGACACGATTATCGAGCCGTTTCGGATCAAGTCCGTCGAGCCCATCCGGCTCACCTCCCGCGCCGAACGCGAAGAAATGATCCGAGACGCGCACTACAACCTCTTCAACCTGCACGCCGACGACGTTATCATCGACCTGCTGACCGACTCGGGCACGTCGGCGATGAGCGCGGCACAGTGGGCCGGCCTGATGCAAGGCGACGAAAGCTATGCGGGCTCGCCCTCCTACTTCCGGTTTGAGGAGGCGGTCAAAGAGCTAATGCCCTTCGACCACGTCATTCCCACCCACCAGGGGCGGGCGGCCGAGCGCATCCTGATGGGCATCGTGGCGGGGCCGGAGGCCAAGGTTCCGAGCAACACCCACTTCGACACCACCCGCGCCAACATCGAATCCACGGGCGCGGAGGCGGTCGATCTGGTGATCGAGGCCGGCCAGGACCCCAACCGTGCGCACCCCTTTAAGGGAAACATGGACCTCAACCGGCTGGAGACCTTCCTCGGCGAGCACGGGGCGAATGTACCGCTCGTGATGCTCACGGTCACCAACAACACCGGGGGCGGGCAACCCGTCTCCATGGCCAACATTCGCGGGGTGAAGGCGCTCTGCGACGAGCACGACGTGCCGCTCTTTCTCGACGCGTGCCGGTTTGCGGAAAACGCCTACTTCATCAAGCAGCGGGAAGACGGCTACGGCGACCGGTCCGTCAAGCGCATCGTCCGGGAGATGTTTGCTCACGCCGACGGCATGACCATGAGCGCCAAGAAAGACGCGCTCGTCAACATCGGTGGCTGGCTGGCGCTGGACGACGACGCCTGGGCCCGCGAGGCGCGCAATCAGCTCATTCTCACGGAGGGGTTTCCTACCTACGGCGGCCTCGCCGGGCGCGACCTGGAGGCCATCGCTGTGGGCCTGCAAGAGATTGTCGACGAGGACTACCTGGAGTACCGCATGGCATCGACCCGGTATCTGGGCGAGGCCCTCACGGACATTGGGGTCCCTATTGTCAAGCCAGTGGGCGGCCATGCGGTCTATATCGACGCCAGGCGGCTCTTGCCCCACCTCGATCCGCTCGACTACCCCGGCCAGGCGCTCGCCGTGGCCCTCTACACCACCGGCGGCATTCGGGGGTGCGAAATCGGATCCGTTATGTTTGGTCGGCAGCCGGACGGCAGCGAGGAGCCGGCCGACATGGAACTGGTCCGTCTCGCCATCCCCCGCCGCGTCTACACCCAAAGCCACATCGATTACGTGATCGAGTGCTTCGAGGAGGTATACAACCGGCGCGACGAGTTGTGCGGCTACGAGATCACCGAAGAGCCCCCACAGCTTCGGCACTTCACCGCCCACTTTCGCCCCACGGCGCCTGCGGCGGTGCACCAGGAGACACAGACCGAGTCGTGACGATTGAGGCGCGAAGCGTGACATGAGGAGGATTCTCTTGGGGTCGCCCCTGCCTCTGCGGTCTCGGCGGGCCCTCACGCTCGGAAGTGTGCGCGGACGATGGCGAGGTCGTCGCGCAACGCGGCTCGGCGGAGCGCTTCGCGACAGGCCGAAGAATCGCCTGGGGCGTCGAGCGGAATGACATGGTTCCTATACCCGGCGAGCACGGTGTCGACGGCCTCTTTCTCAACCGGCTGGCCGCCCGTGGCGTGGGCGTGTCCGTTGTCGAGGAGGACGATGTTGAGCGGCTGGTCCCGCTGCTGCGCCTCCAGAAGCCCGAGATGACCGGCCGACACGAATCCAAAATCGCCCGTCACGGCCCATGCGGGCGCCTCCCCCACCGTCGCGGCCCCGAGCGCAAGGGGTACGCTGCCCCCCATGTACGTGCACAGGTCGATCGCCTCAACGGGTGGACAGGCAAAGAGAGTGGCCACCGTCGTGTCGCCCGTTGTCACGGCCCGCGGCTGGTCGGCCAGCGCTCGGAGGAGCGGCTCGTACCGCCGGGCAACGGACCGGTACGCGTCGGGGAGGCCTTCCGGGACCTCGGGCAGGGTCGGGCGCGGAACCGCGTCGGGGTCGCCCCCCTCCGCGCGGGCCTCGAACACGGCGTGTTGATACTGTGCAAGAAGCGGGCAACAGACATGCCGGGCTGGATCGCGCTCGTACTCGATCGTCGGTGCCGGCCGTCCCTCCGGGGCCTCGGCGACCTCCTCCGTCACCGCCTCTGCCTCCAGGATCACCAGGTGCGGAAGGCCCTGTTCCTCCGACGCACGCAGGGCCTCCCGGAGCGCCCCGAGTCGCTGTGAAGCGTCGGGCCGGTGCACCGGAAGCCCAAGGGCACGGGCCGTCCCCTCGATCTCCAGCACGCTGTCGGAATGCGCCCCGGTGGCATCGTGGAAAACAAGGTAGACCAGCCCCGCAGTGGTGCCCGCTGCCAGGCTGTCGGCAATTGCGTTGGCGGCTTTCAAAAATCCGTGTGCCTTGAGGAAGACGGCGGCCCGGTGGCCGAGGAGCGCTGCTCCATGCGTCATGCCTACGGCCACCTCCTCGTGGTACGAAAAGGGCAGTGCCGCGTCGTGCTGGTGCTGCCAGGCGGCGTAAGTCTGCGTGGCCCCGTGCCCCGGCACCGCCGTGGCCAGACGGACGTGGCTGCGACGAAGGGTGTGGGCAATGGCCTGAGCAAGGATCATGGGCGGTCGGGCACAAGAGAGGCAGCGGCTTGGAACTTCCCCCTGGAGCGGCTCCACGACGGCCCCTGCACAATGCCCCTGCGCGAACCGTTGGGGCTTTCATCGATATCCCGCGAGGCGACGGCGCGTGCGGCCCAGGGCCGGGGGCACGTCTTCCGGCGGCGTGAGTTCGCCCCGCAAGTTGTTCTGGACAAGACGGCGCACTTCTTCGGGAGAATGGTCCTGTTCGAAGAGATAATACAGCTTGGCCAGGGCCGCCTCGGTGGTCATGTCGTAGCCGCTCACCACCCCCGCGTCAGCGAGAGCCTTCCCGGTGGCGTACAGGTCGAGGTCGGCGGTTCCCCGAAGCGGCTGCGTCACCGCCACAATCACCACGCCCCGCTCCGTAGCGTCCCGCAGTGCCTCCAGAAAGGCATCGTTCTGGTCCGGGGCATTGCCCGCCCCGAAGCATTCGAGCACGATTCCCTGCACCGGCGGGGCGAGCACATTTTCGAGCGTGGCGGCGTCGAGCCCCGGGAAGAGCCGAAAGGCCGAAACGGTGGCCGTCCCAATCTCGGTAACCGCCGGCGTGCGGGGCGGGCGCTGAGGCACGGGCACCCGGTCCCACTCCACGTCCAGATCGATGCCGGCCGTCCCCACGGCCGGAAAGTTGGGCGAGTCGAAGGCCGCAAACGAGTCGGCATTCACCTTCGTGACCCGAGCCCCCCGGTGGAGGCGGTCGTGAAAAAACAGGTGCACCCCCGTCAGCCGCTCCGAGAAGGTGCCCAGAAGCAGGAGCGACGTGAGAAGGTTTTCCTGCGCGTCGGTGCGGGTCTCTTTGAGGGGAATTTGCGCCCCGGTCAGGAGGACGGGCTTGTCGAGCGGGTGGAGCATGAACGACAGGGCCGAGGCCGTGAAGGCCATCGTGTCGGTGCCGTGCACGACAAGGAAGCCGTCGTAGGCGTCGTACTGCGCCCGGATGGCCTCGGCAATCGTCAGCCAGTCGTCGGGCGTCATGTTGGCGCTGTCGAGAAGGGGGTCAAACTCGTGCACTTCGTAGTCCGGCACATCCGCGGCCCGAAACGCGGGACGCTCCGCCATCAACGCCTGCAACCGCCCCGAGGCGGGCACGTACCCGCCATCGGTCTCCACCATCCCAATGGTGCCGCCGGTGTAGAGAACGAGGATGCAAGACGAGGACTGTGGGGCCATTTTTCGTGGTCTCGTTTGTCATTTTCTCATGGTTTCGGGCCTGCGTTTTTGTCCCTCCGTACGATGTGCCTCCCGCACGGCGTGCCTCGGAAACCTGGCGTACGAACGCGTGCGGACACTGGCGGCCCTTCCTCCCAGCCGTCTCGTGTCATTCCCCGTCCAGGATGTAAATGTCGGCAAGGTTGCGAGCCAGCTGGCCGTAGTCGAGCCCGTAGCCGATGACAAACAGGTCCGGAATGCGGAAGCCCACGTAGTCGAGCGTGAGGTCGGGCTCGGTGGCCGTGGGCTTGTGGAGCAGTGTGGCCACCCGCAGAGATGCTGGATTGTGCTGGACCAGGCGGCGCTTCATGAACTCCATCGACAGGCCGGTGTCAACGATGTCCTCCACGATGAGCACGTCGCGGCCTTCCAAGTTGGCGTCCACGCTTTTGAGCTCGTGCACCTCTCCGCTGGACACCTTCGCGTCTCCGTACGAGGAGAGCTTGATGAAATCGATCTCGCAGTCTGTGTTGATGGCCCGCATCAGGTCGGCGGTGTACATAAACGCCCCGTTCAAGACACTGACCAGAATGGGGGTGGTGTCGGCGTAGTCACGCGTGATGGTTGCTCCCATTTCGGTGACTCGCTCCCGGATGCGGTCGGCCGTGAGGTACCGACGAAAGCGTTCCCCCTGGACCGTGACGTGCGTGTCGCTGGGCGGGGCGGGGGTTTCGAGGAGATCGCGCGTGGCGGGCATGGCAGGGCCGACGGTCAGCGAAGTAGAGCAGCGGAGGGGATGAGTGAGATTGACACCGCAAATCTAGGCGGCGTCTCCGAAGATTGACAGGGGTGCTATGCTTTTTCACGAGGTTGTAGGACGAGGCGGGCCACCGTTGTGGTTTCGGGGCGCACGCGCACCCGGTGGTCGAGGCGATGCCCCACCACCCAGGCGATGTGCTCCTCGGCACACAGGACGCTGATGCCAGCGCGGCGGTGCGGCGGCACGCGGCGGTCCGTAAGCAGGCGGCCCACGCGTTTGCTTCCGGTCAGCCCAAGCGGCCGGAAACGGTCGCCATCGTTCCAGGTGCGGACGGTGAGGGACGGTCCCAGGCGCGCGGCATCGGCGTAGACAATGTGGGGGCTGCCCGTGTCCAGTGCGGCGGGGGGTGTCTCCAGCCGCTCTACGCAGAGAGTGCCCTGCGGAATGTCGACGGGCGTGCCTCGCGGGACCGGGGTGGGCGCCAGCGGCTCGGGGGCAGCCTCGTCGGGCAGGAAGCGCAGGCCGCCTCGCTCCCGCCAGACCGCCCCCCTTCCGACCTCCACACGCCGCCCCACCTGAGCCTCCACGAGGCCCGCCAGCTCGTGGGCCACCGCGTGCGAGTAGGATGCGTCGGGGAGGGTGCGGCGTAGGGCCTCCAGGAGCAGGCGCCGTCGCCAAACGGGCGGAGCGTCGGCAAGCGGCTCCAGGCGCATCCATCCGCCGGCCGCACACTCCACGTACGTGTGGTCCATCCGCTCCTGGAGAGCCGGGCGCAGGTCTGCGTCTACGTACTCTTGAACGAGCGCTGCGGAGCGGGCAATTGTGGCCCGTGCCCCCTCGAAGTGCTCGGCCAGACGCGGCAGGATCTGCGTTCGGAGGACGCCGCGATCATACTCGAGGCTGTGGTTGGTGGCGTCGGTGCGCCACGGGAGATCTACCGCCGCGGCGTACGCTTCAATGTCGTCCCGCCCCACCCCGAGAAGGGGCCGCACCAGCGACACCGGAGGCGCGCCCTGCAGGGAACGTTTGGGGCGCATGCCGGCCAGCCCTTCCGGGCCGCTGCCGCGCACAAGGTTTAGGAGAAGCGTTTCGGCCTGGTCGTCGCGGTGGTGCCCGGTGGCGACTGCTTGTGCCGCCACCGTCTCCGCCCGCGTCGCAAGGGCGTCGTAGCGGAGGCGGCGGGCCGCTTCTTGCAGCGACTCGTCGTGGGCCTCGGCACGGGCCGTAGCGTCGCAGGCAACTGCCCGAAAGGGCACCGGCGGCGACTGGCGCTCGCACCAGCGGCGCACCAGCGCCTCGTCCGCGTCGGCCTCCGCACGCAGGCCGTAGTTAACATGAAAGGCGTGCACGCTGTACCCGAGCCGACGAAGCACCGAGAGGCATACCATGGAGTCGGCCCCGCCGCTGGCGGCAACGACAACGGGCGCCTCGGGAGCGAGCAGGTCGTTCTCGTCGATGAAGGCCGCAACGGTGTCGACGAACGGGTGGGCCATAAGGCGGCGCGTCCCGGCGGGGGGATTCGGAAAGTCGAACGCGGTGGTTGTTCGTAAACCCAGACCCGGGGCACATGCTCCCGCCTTCCGTGCCCTCCCACAAGGCCGGGAGAGCCCCTTCCGAGGCACCGCCCCGAGACGTCCTCGCCCCTACCGCCCAAACCGATCGGCCAGTTCCTCCATCGACAGCTTCACGATCGTAGGCGTGCCGGTGGGGTCGGCGTAAGGCATTTCGCAGTCGAACAGATCGTTTAGCAGGGCCTGGCGCTCCGCCTCGGTGAGGGGCTGTCCGCGCTCCACGGCGCTTCGCTGTGCCATGGCCTTGGCCAGTTGCGTGCGCCGCTCGTCGTCGAGGGCGTCCTGGGCAGACGTGTACTGCTCCAGCAGCGCCTCCAACACCGTGCCTTCGTCGCCGTCGGGGACGTCGGTGGGCACGCCTCGGATCGAGACCGTACGTCCGCTAAGGCGTTCCAGGTCGAACCCGAGGGCGTTCAGGTCGTCTCGCAGCTCGCCCAGCAACTCCACCTCGGCCGGCGAGAGGTCGATGGTGTGCGGAAAGAGCAGGCGCTGCGACTCGCCCTGCTGCCCCTTCAGGTGCTCGCGGGCCCGCTCGAAAAGCACGCGGATGTGCGCCGCCCGCTGGTCGACAACCATCATTCCCGTGTCGGTGGGCGTGACGATGTACGTGTCGTGCAGCCCCCACACGGGACGCGCCGTGCTGCCGTTCGCCTCGGGGCCCGCCTCTGCCTGTTCGTGCTCGGCGGGAGTCCGGGGCGCAGGGGAAGACGGCTCCGACTTCGTGTCCTCCGCCGGGCGGTCCGCGGGGCGATACAGCGCGTCGGACTGATCGCCGGGGGCAGCGGACGGGCGCGCACGGCCGGGCCGGCGCGACGAGGACGAGGCCCGGGAGCCGGCCTCGTGCTCCGGCGTGGACGAGGCGCTGCCGGACGAGGAGCGGGGCTGGAACGAGGTAGGGGCGGGGCGGGACGCCGACCCCGCAGCCGCCTCCGACGAGGAGTCTGACGAGGGGGCCGACTCGTCATTGGCCGGGGGACCGTCGCGGTCGTCCTGGGTGTTGATCTGTGGAGCGACATGCTCCTGCCCGAGGGCCTCCCGCACCGCGCCCCGCAGAAACCCGTAGATGCCACTTTGATCGTCGAACTTCACCTCCGACTTTTGCGGATGCACGTTTACGTCCACCCGCTGAGGGTCCATCCGCAGAAAGAGGGCGAAAAACGGAAACGCCCCGTCGGGAAGCAGATCGTCGTAGGCCTTTTTCACCGCGTGGCTCAGGTACCGGTCTTGGATGTAGCGGCCGTTGACGAACAGAAATTGCTCGCCTCGCGTCTTGCGGTGAAACGAGGGCGTGCCCACAAAGCCGCGCACTGTGAGGTCGCTGGAAGCGTCGGCCACCGGCACCAGTTCGTTGCGGTGCTCGTCTCCGAAGAGGCCAAGGATGCGCTGGCGGGTGGCGGCGTGTCCGTCCTCGGCCGCGGCCGCAGGCAGGTCGTAGTGCTCGTGGCCGTCGTGCTCCAGCCGCACCGCGGTACCGGGATTGGCAAGGGCGAGGGACTGAACCGTTTCGGACAGATGTTTTAGCTCGGTGGCCGGCGTCTTTAGGAAGTTGCGGCGTGCCGGCACGTTGTAGAACAGGTTGCGGACCGCCACGGAGGTCCCGTTTGGGACGGCGCAGGGACGCGTCTCGACATGCTCGCCCCCTTCCACGCGCACCAGCGTGCCCGCTTCGTCCTCCACCCGCTTTGTCTTAAGGGCCACCTGCGCCACGGCGGCAATCGACGCCAGCGCCTCCCCCCGGAAGCCAAGCGTGCGGAGGCGTTCCAGGTCGTCAATCGAGCGCACCTTGCTGGTGGCGTGCCGCTTGAAGCACCGCTTGGCGTCGTCGGGACCCATGCCGCACCCGTCGTCGATCACCTGCACGAGCGTGCTGCCGGCGTCTTTCAGGAGCACCTCGATCGACTCCGCCCCGGCATCCAGGGCATTCTCGATCAGCTCCTTCGCCACGGAGGCGGGCCGCTGCACCACCTCGCCCGCCGCAATTTGGTTGGCGAGGCGGTCCGGCATCACCTGGATGATGCCTTCGGACACGGCGGGTTCGTCGGCCACGGTACGAACGGACTGGTGGAACGACAGCGAGAGCAGACGAGAGCGAGAGCAAACGAGAGCGAG
>CAZFJR010000024.1:24458-27368 GCA_964519235.1 uncultured Salinivenus sp.
ACGAGAGCGAGAGCAAACGAGAGCGAGCTACAGCGAGTAGTAGAGGAGCAGCGTGAGAAAGAGCAGGGCCAGGAAGAACAGCAGGCTGAGCGGGCTGCGCTGCGCCTCGCGGGCGCGACGCGACTCCATGCGGCGCTTGATGTCACGGTCGTCGTCCTCCTCTGGGTTGTAGTGCCGGGGCCGATAGTCGAACGAGCGCGGTCCCCGCCCTGCACTAAAAAGGCCCATTGTCCGAAGCGGCGTCTGTGGTCGAAGATCTAGAACGGAAGTCAAACTTTCAGATCCGCAGCCTCGTTCCTGGTCCCTCAGCCTCATTCCTCAATCCACAGCCCCACGCCCTCCAGCGGGCCCAAGAACGCGCCTTTGGGACTCCGGTCCCTGCCGCGCTCGCCCGGACGCCGTTCAGAACAGGCCGGCCACCACGTGCAGGTACAGCGCAATGAGCGGCGCCGCCACCGCCATGGCGTCGAACCGGTCCAGCATGCCTCCGTGGCCGGGCAGGAGCTGGCTCGAATCGTCGGTTCCCGTGGAGCGCTTCAGCTTGCTTTCGAGCAGGTCGCCCAGCTGGCTCACGCCGCCCCCAATGAGCACCAGGGCCGCCACGTGCGGCCACGACAGCAGCGATACCCACAGCGCTTTCAGCACGATGCCCATTCCCAGCGCGGCCCCGAAGCCCCCGAGCGTGCCCTCCCACGTTTTGTTCGGCGAGATGGCAGGCGCAAGGGCCCGACGCCCGAACGTGCGCCCTACGTAGAACGCCGCCACGTCCGTCGCCCACACTACGGCAAGGACGAACACCACCAACTGGAAGGCCCCGGCATCCGTCACGGCCGCACTTCGCACCTCACGCAGCCCCACCAGACTGCCCAGCAGGGCCGTGGGATACACCACGCCGGCGAGGGTGACCGCAAAACTGGACAGGAACCGATCTTGGGGAAGAAGCAGCGGCGCCGCCACCACGAACGCGAGCAGGGCCCCCACCGCCCCGGGCCACAGGTCCGGCCGCATAAACAAAGCCACCGCGCACGCGCCCAGCACAAAGCCCCCGAGGCGGTGCGGACGCGCGCCGGTCTGCCGGGCCATCAGGTACAACTCGCGCTGCCCCAAAAGCCCAATGCCAGCCACGAGGGCCGCAAACGGCCATCCGCCCCAGTAGGCCAGAGCGAGCACCACCGGGGCAGCCAGCAAGGCCGTAACGACGCGGCGACGATTGTTGCTCACGGGCTCGGGGCGCTCCTTCGTCGGTCGACAGCGCGGGGCATTCACGGGGAGGCGTCTTCCTCGTCATCCTCCGGCGCCCCAAGATCCATGTGCTCGTGGCCGGAGTCCAGCTTTGAGTCCTCCTCCGGCGTATTGGCCGGGGGCGCCTCCGGATCGGCCCCCAGCGCCGCCTCCTCTAGCTCCTCTTCCGACATGTGCTCCTCCAACAGCGATACGGCTTTTTCCGCCTGCTCCGGCGGCACCATCACGTGCACCGACGCCAGATCGCCCACCGTCAGGTTGAACGCATGATCGCGCTGCGTGAGCACAACGGCCGGAATGCCGCTGTCGTCGAGCCGATCGCGCACGAGATCGGCCTCGTAATCGGTTCCGGTGCGAAAAACGCTGACCCAGTCCTCATGGCTGCTCATGACTGCGACAAAGAGATCGTGGACAAAATGCGAACGTGGGGGCCGCCAGTTTCCTAGACATCAACGCTCGGCGAATGTGCCTTCCTCGAATTTACTCCCGACGAATGTGCGGCGCGAGCGTATGCACAAGGTAGAGCACACCGGCGACAATCACGAACCCCGCAAGGACGGCGTACCAGGGCATTGCTGCCTGCTCGAGGGCCTCAAGGTCGTAGTTCGGATGATCTTGCACGTACCGGGCGCCGAGCACAGCCAGCCCATTGTGGGCCACGTGCACGGCCATGGCCGGCACCAGGCTTCCGGTGCGCCACACCAGATAGGCCATGTATAGCCCCAGAACCACCAGCGGCAGCACCTGAGACGGGCGCAGGTGATAGAGCCCGAAGAGCCCCCCGGCCAGCAGAATTCCTCCGGCCGGGCCGGCCGCCCGCTCGAACTGGCGCTGCGCGTAGCCCCGAAACAGCACTTCCTCGCAGACGCCAGGCACGAGGGCCAGCAGCACGAGGTTAAACCCCACGCCCATCTGTCCCTCGAGCACCCGCCGAATAAGCTCCAGTTGCGACTGCTCCACCAGCCGCAGAGACTCGGGCAGTGGCAGTTGCTGGTTGACCTGCGCCAGCCACTGCGTCACGGGCTGCAGGCCCACTACCCCAATCAGCGCCAGCAGCAGAAGCCGGCCGTCCACCCCACGGAGGCGAAGGTAGCCCACCCAGGCGGACGAGTGGAGCCGGGCCGCCAGCAGCGCCGGCACTGCGAGTCCTGCGACCTGCCCAATGCCGTTGCTAAGAACGAGCTCCCGCGTGTAGGTCGTCATCAACTGCTCCTGGCTGGCGAGCGCCTGCATCGAAAGCCCCCCCTCGCTCATTGCGATCTGCGCGACGAGGATCACCGGCGTCAGGACAAACTGGAAGAGGATAAAGGCCGCCCCGAGCCCCAGAAGGCCCGTCAAAAACCCGAGGGTAACCGGATCGACCGACGACCGCTCAAGGGGCCCGTCCAGAGGCAGCCGGCCGCGGCGACTCCACGGATCGAGCAGAGACGGCACGCCGCCGGACGCAGGCGAAGAGGAAGGCACAGGAAGGGGGCATTGAGGCGAAAGGCAACAGCGCCGGATTGAAAGTGCGGGGGCGCCTGCTGTTTGCGCCTTCGAGGATTCTTCGAAGGAACATCTGGGCTTCCCTCGCGAACATTGTACCGCTTTTGCCAACGGTTCTTCTCTTGCGCTGCGCTCGTAGCTCAGTCGGACAGAGCATCGGTTTCCGGTACCGAAGGCCGGGGG
>CAZFJR010000025.1:0-10145 GCA_964519235.1 uncultured Salinivenus sp.
GCTCGGTCAAGAAAATGATCGTCGACCTCATCGAACAGGCCCACGCCGCGGACCGTCCGGTGGGCATCTGTGGACAGGCCCCCAGCGACCACCCCGACTTCGCCGAGTTTCTGGTGGAAGCGGGCATCGACTCGATCTCGGTGATTCCGGACAGTGTGGCCGATGTGATTCAGCACGTGGCCGAAGCCGAGCAGAGGACGTAGTGCGTATTGCGTAGTGCGTATTGCGTAAATGGGCCTTCGACGTGGATCACTACGCGATACGGAATACGCAATATCGAGCGGGTAAATGTTCGCAATCCCTTCCTTTACGACTGGCAATGTCCGGTCCAAGGCGAAACGCCAATCCCCCAACCGGCCGCGTCCTGTCCGTCCGCGGGAGCGTGGTCGACGCACGCTTCCCGGAGCGGCTGCCCCGCGTGCATCACCAGCTGGTGGCGGGAGAGGACGAGGACATCGTCGTGGAAGTGGTGACGCACGTGGACGACGAGACGGTGCGCGGGATTGCGCTGTCTCGCACGCAGGGACTGGCTCGCGGCGACCGCATTCGCGACACCGGCCATCCGATTCGGGTGCCGGTGGGCCGCGCGACGAAGGGTCGCGTGTTCAACGTGCTGGGCGAGCCGATCGACCAGAAACCGCCTCCGGACGCCGAGGCGCAGCGGTCCATCCACCGTCCGGCGGTGGGCCTTACCGAGCAGGCGACGAAGCGTGAGATCCTGCGGACTGGCATCAAGGCCATCGACCTGCTCGTGCCCATCGAGCGGGGCGGCAAGGCGGGCCTCTTCGGCGGCGCGGGCGTGGGCAAGACCGTGCTGCTGATGGAGATGATTCACAACATGGTGGCCGCGTACGAGGGCGTGAGCCTCTTTTGCGGCATCGGCGAGCGGTGCCGGGAGGCGGAGGAGCTCTACCGCGAGGTGCAGGAGGCGGGCGTGCTTGACGACACGGTGCTCGTCTTCGGCCAGATGAACGAGTCGCCCGGCGCGCGCTTCCGGGTGGGACAGACCGCCCTCACGATGGCCGAGTACTTCCGCGACGACGCGCGGCAGGACGTGCTGCTCCTGATCGACAACATTTTTCGCTTCGTGCAGGCGGGGACCGAGGTGTCGGGGCTCCTGGGCCGCTTTCCCTCCCGCCTCGGCTACCAGCCCACGCTGGGCACCGAGCTGTCGGGCCTCGAGGAGCGCATCGCCAATACGAAGACCGGCTCCATCACGTCGGTGCAGGCGGTGTACGTGCCCGCCGACGACTTTACGGATCCGGCGGTGACGCACACCTTCACGCACCTGTCCGCCTCCATCGTCCTCTCGCGCGACCGGGCGAGCCAGGGCCTCTACCCGGCCATCGACCCGTTGCAGTCCAGCTCCAACATGCTCACGCCGCACGTCGTGGGCGAGCGGCACTACCGCGTGGCCCGTACGGTGCGCGAGACGCTGGCGGAGTACGAGGACCTGAAGGACATCATCGCCATGCTGGGGATGGAGGAGCTCTCCCGGCCCGACCAGCGCACGGTGAACCGTGCCCGTCGTCTGGAGCGCTTCCTCACGCAGCCCTTCGCCGTGACCGAGCAGTTCACTGGACGGACGGCCGATGCCGTGGCCCTGGAGGATACGATCCGCGGCTGCGAGCGCATCCTGAACGACGAATTCAGTGACGTCTCGGAGCGCACGCTCTACATGATTGGCCGCGTCGAGGACGCCGAAGCAGTCCCCGGTGAGACCTCTCCAGAAACCGAACCGACCGAGCCCGCCCATGCCTGACGCCACATCCATGACGTTGCGGGTGCTCCTGCCCGAAAAAGTGGTATTGGAGCGCGAGGTGACGAAGATCGTCGCGGAGGGCAAAAACGGATCGTTCGGTCTACTGCCCCGCCACGTCGACTACGTGGAGCCGCTGGTGCCGGGCATTCTCTCGCTCGTGCCCATCGGCGACGAGGACGAGGTCTTCGCGGCGGTCGACGAGGGCGTGCTCGTGAAGTGCGGATCGGAGGTGCTCGTGTCGGTGCGCAACGCGGTGGTGGGGCCGAAGCTGGGACGCCTGGAAGCGACGGTGCGCGATCGATTTCACCGCGTGGACGAGCGCGAGCAGGCGATGCGAACGGCGCTGGCGAAGCTGGAATCGGAGGTGGTGCACCGGTTCATCGATATGGAATAGAGCGCATGGGAGCGCGGGGGCGCGAGAGTTGAGGAAAAGCGAGAAGTGATGCGTGAAGCATGATTATTCCGATCTACGGGTCACGCGTCACGAAACGCGCAGAGCGCGAGCGACAGAGACGAGCAGTCCCCACAGCGGAACGGTTGGCCCCATGGAAGAAAGCGACCCCGAAAAGCGGAAGCAGTTCGCGGAAAAGATTCGGTCGAAGGAGGCGCGAAAGAAGCGCGCCCGTGACGAGCAGGGGCGGGGCATTCTGTTCGGGATGGGCATGTTCGGGCTCGTGGGATGGTCGGTGGCCATTCCCACGCTCTTGTTGCTGGCGCTGGGCATCTGGATCGACGCTCGGGTCGACAGCTCCTATTCATGGACGCTCATGCTGCTCGTCCTGGGAATTGGACTGGGATGCCTAAACGCCTGGTACTGGGTACGGGAAGAAAGCCAGCGAGGCTCATAATGGAAACCACGTATGCCTCCTACATGCTGGTGCTTGGGGCGACGATCGTCCTGGTGCTCCTGCTGCGGCCGGCACTCGAGCGGCTGGGTGTGCCGCCGCTGGTCGGGTACTTCCTGCTGGGCTTCGTCCTCCGCCTCGCCGATGCGCGGTGGCTCCTCCTCGGGGAATCGGGCCAGCAGATCTTCGAATTTCTGGGCTACGTCGGAATCGTGGTCTTGCTCTTCCGCGTCGGCCTCGAGAGCGACCTTCCTGGCCTTCTGCGACGGCTCCCATCGGCCAGCCTCGTCTGGGCATGCAACGTTGCGGTATCCGGAGGGCTGGGATACTGGGCCGCGGCAACATGGCTCGGGTGGGCCCTGCTGCCGAGCCTGTTCGTCGCGGTTGGCTTGACGGCCACGAGCGTGGGAATCTCGGTCGCTCTCTGGGAGGAGGTTGATCTCCTGGACACCGACGACGGCGAACTGATGCTCGATGTGGCGGAGTTGGACGACGTTTCTGGCGTCGTGCTTATGGGTGTGCTCTTTACACTGGCGCCGGTCCTGCATCAGACCCCCCAGGCTTCACTGCTGCCTCTCGCGGCCCAAACGCTGGGCTGGTTCGCCGTGAAGTTTGCCGCCTTCGCGGCCGGATGCGTACTGTTCTCGCGCTACCTGGAAGCCTCAATCACAGAATTCTTCGAGCAGATTCAGAGCTGGCCCGGGACGATTATGGTTGTGCTTGGCATCGGGATGATTGTGGCGGCGATTGCCGGACTCCTCGGCTTCTCCCTGGCCATTGGGGCCTTCTTCGCCGGGCTCATCTTCAGCCGCGATCCCAACGCGTTAAAAATGAACACCTCCTTCGGGGCCATTTACCCGCTGTTTGCTGCCTTCTTTTTCATCAGCATCGGGCTGCAGGTGGACCTCACAGCACTCAGTGGGGCGTGGGGGCCGGCCCTCATTCTGTTGGCAGTGGCCGTGGTGGGGAAGATGATGGGCACGCTGCTTCCCGCCCTGGCCTTCACAAGCGCCACCGGCGCGCTCCTCCTCGGCCTGAGCCTGGTGCCCCGCGCCGAGATCATGCTGATCATCATGCAACGGGGTCTTGACCTTGGAAAGTGGGCCGTGCCTCCTGAACTGTTCGCCAACATGGTCCTCGTCTCGGCCGCCACGACTCTTCTGGTCCCGCCCTTGGCCCGTCCTCTCCTCCAACAACGACGCACCGCCGCGGGCTCTGTATGACATACTGGTTCTCGCTTGCACTCACTGCTTCGTTCGGCGCCCTCCTGGGCCTCGGCTACTTCGGCGGCCTGTGGTGGACCGTGCGCCGGATCCGCGACACACAAGGCTCGACGGCCCTTCTGCTCGGCAGTTTCCTGGTACGCTCCGTGGGTGCGCTTGGTGGGTTCTATCTGGTTCTCCGCTGGATGGACGGACGGTGGGAGATGATCGCCCTGTGCCTGCTCGGGTTCATGGGGGCACGCCTCGTGCTGGTACAGCGGTGGGGACCTGAGGCGGTCTCACCGTCATCGCAAGATCTGTACACGAATTAGATTGATGGCGTCTCGGACCTTTGGCCCCGGGATGCCTCTACGTCTCGCGTTATGGAAATCAGTCCGGACCAAATTGTCTACTGGGAATGGGGTGTGGTGACGATCAACGCCACCCTTGTCTTCTCGTGGGTGGTGATGGCGGTGCTCGCGGGCGGGGCCTGGCTCGTGACGCGCAACCTTACCCCCGGCCCTCATCCCTCCCGCTGGCAGAACCTGCTGGAGGTGGTGGTAGAGGGGATCCTCGACCAGATCGAGGCGGCCAGCCTGCAGAATCCGCGGCGCTACCTGCCGTTCGTGGGTACGCTCTTCCTCTTCATTGTCACGTGCAATGCGCTCGACATCGTGCCCGGCTTCGAGCCCCCGACGGCCTCCCTCGCCACCCCCGCAGCACTCGCACTCTGCGTCTTTATCGCGGTCCCGGTGTACGGCATCATGAATCGTGGGGTGAAAGGCTACCTCAAGCACTACGTACGCCCGACCCCCTTCATGCTGCCGTTCAACATTATCGGCGAAGTATCGCGCACCATCGCCCTGGCGATTCGCCTCTTCGGCAACATCATGAGCGGCAACCTGATTGCCGCCATCCTGCTGAGCCTGGCGCCCCTCTTCTTCCCGGCCGTTATGCAGGCCTTCGGGCTGCTGATCGGCGTCATTCAGGCGTACGTATTTGCCATTCTGGCGCTCGTCTACATCTCCTCGGGGGCCCGGGTGCAGCAGGAGGACGAGACCGCTAACGCCCCTCCGGAAGAGACAAGCGCTCAAGCAACATGACCGTTCTTCTTGGGAGCATACGGTCCGTATGGATGTCTGAGCGTACAGGAGGCGTCCCAAACACGCCAACACCCCCAAACGCCGACACGCGCATGCCCAACCAGGCGCAGTCCACCCCTCCACTTTATAAATACTCGCCCACACTGACATGGACGACATTAGTCTAATCGGAATGGTATCCATCATCGTCGCCGGCTTCACCATTGCCATCGGGTCGATTGGCCCGGCGCTCGGGGAAGGGCGCGCGCTGTCGCAGGCGCTCAACGCGATGGCCCAACAGCCCGACGAGGCCGACACCATCACCCGCACCCTCTTCGTCGGACTGGCGATGGTCGAATCGACGGCCATCTACTGCTTCGTCGTATCCCTCATCGTCATCTTCGCGAACCCATTCTGGGATTACGTCATCCAGGTCGGCGGCGGGTAATGCGGGGGGAAGGATGGAAGTGTGGAAGTCTGGACGGGGGGGATCACACTTCCACACCTCCAAACGTGCGCGCATCCCCACTTCACCGCCCCCCGGAGGCGACCATGCAGATTGACTGGTTCACATTCGGCGCCCAGATCGTCAACTTCCTGATCCTGATCGGGCTCCTCAAGCGGTTTCTCTACGGCCCCATCCTCGAGGCGATGGACGCGCGGGAGGCGCGCATCACGTCGCGACTGGAGGAGGCCCGCACGAAGCGGGACGAAGCCGAGGCCGAAAAGGAGAAGTACCAGTCCCTCCAGGAAGACCTCGACGAGGCCCGGCAGGAGGCGTTAGACAAGGCCGAGACGGAGGCGCAGGAGCGCCGCCAAGAGCTTCTCCACGAGGCCCGCAAGGAGGTGACCCACCTGGAACGGGAGTGGCGCGAGGCGCTGGAGCGGGAGCGCGAGTCGTTTCTGCGCGAACTCTCGGAGCGGGCGGTGGCCGAGACGATCGCCGTGGCCCGGCGCGCACTGCGCGACCTGGCTGACGCCGACCTCGAGGAGCAAGCCGTCGAGGTCTTCCTTCAGCGGCTGCGGACGCTCGACGACGGTCAGCGAGGCGCGCTGGCGGAGGCACTGCGAACCGGCGACGGGACCCCCGTGGTCCACAGTGCTTTTGAACTGACCGATCCCCATAAGACCCAGATCCGCGAGCAGCTGAACGAGCAAATCGGTGCAATTTCCGACCTGTCGTTCGACTCTGACGCCGACGTGGGCTTTGGCGTCGAGCTTCGGATTGGGGAACGGAAGGTGGCGTGGAGCCTCAACAGCTACCTCGACGCCCTAAAGGCCCGCGTCCGCGAACGCCTCGACGCCGAGCTGCGAAAGCCCCCCCCCGAAGGCGCGGAAGACCCCGTTGGCCCGCCGGGATCGACGAACGAAGAATCGTGACGAGGACGGTCGGGTGACGGCGGACCGCGGAGAAGACCGTATCGCTGCGGCCTGCCGGCTGCCGTCCACCGTCCACGAACACACCGGGGCCGTTCCCAAATGACTCACGAGACGCCGATGAACCGAGACCGTCTCGACACCGATCCAACCCCCAAAATCACAGCGTGGCTCGACACCACGTTCGACGTCCTGGCCACGGCGCGGGAGCACGCGCCCCCCGGCCCGGTCGTGGAAGAGGTGGGTGTGGTGACGCAGGTGGGGGAGGGCATCGCCCGCGTGCGAGGACTACCCTCCGTGCAGTCGGAGGAGCTGGTACGCTTCGAGGGGGGCGTGCGGGGCATGGTCTTCAACCTGGATCCGCAGGAGGTGGGCGTCATTCTGCTGGATGAGAGCGAGCGACTGGAGGCGGGCGACGAGGTGCAGCGAACGGGGCGCATCTTGGACGTGCCGGTGGGCCCGGAGCTGCTCGGCCGCGTCGTCGACGCCCTCGGCCGCCCTCTCGACGAGCAGGGCGCCGTTCGGGCCGGGGAGCGGTGGCCGGTCGAGCGCGAGGCCCCGCCCATCATGGCGCGCGCCCCGGTGGAGACGCCCCTCCAGACGGGCCTCAAGGTGGTCGACGCCCTCATCCCCATTGGCCGCGGGCAGCGCGAACTCATCCTGGGGGACCGCCAGACCGGCAAGACGGCCGTGGCGCTCGACGCCATCCTCAACCAGCACGACACGGACGTCGTGTGCGTCTACTGCGCCGTAGGGCAGCGCAATTCCGCGGTGGCGTCCGTAATTGCCGACCTGCGCGAGCACGACGCGCTCGACTATACGACCGTCGTCGTGGCGAGCGGCGAGGGGCCGCCCGGGCTCCAGTACATCGCCCCCTACGCCGCCACCTCCATCGCCGAGTCGTTCATGGCGCAGGGGCGAGACGCCCTCATCGTCTACGACGACCTTACGCGCCACGCCCGCGCCTACCGCGAGCTGTCGCTCCTCCTCCGCCGCCCCCCGGGTCGGGAGGCCTTCCCCGGCGACATCTTTTACATCCACTCGCGCCTCCTGGAACGCTCCACCCACCTGAAGGACGAGCACGGCGGGGGCTCGCTCACGGCCCTGCCCATCGTGGAGACGGAAGCACAGAACATCTCGGCCTACATCCCCACAAACCTCATCTCGATTACGGACGGGCAGATTTACCTCTCGCCAAACCTCTTCCAGAAGGGCGTACTCCCGGCCGTCGACGTGGGGCGGTCGGTGTCGCGGGTGGGCGGCAAGGCACAGCTCCCGGCCTACCGGACGCTCACGGGGGAGCTCCGGCTCTCGTACTCGCAGTTTCAGGAGCTGGAGGCGTTTGCGCGGTTCGGGACGCGGCTCGACGAGGAGACGCGTGCGACGCTCCGCCGCGGGCGGCGCGTCCGCGAGGTGCTGAAGCAGCCGCAGTACGCCCCGATCCCTGTCGCCGAACAGGTGGCCGTCCTTCTCGCCACGACCGAGGGCCTTTTTGACGATCTTGAGCCCGAGCAGGTCGACGAGGCCGAAGAGCGCGTGCGGCGTGCCGTCCGCGAGGATTGTCCGGGCCTCCGCGACACGATTCAGAACGGACAAGACCTGGAAGACGACGACCGGGAGGCCCTCCTCCAGGCTGCACGCGAGGCTGTCGAATCGATGATCGAATCCGCCGATGCAGACGCTTGAGACGCTTCGCCGCCAGATGAACAGCACGGAGAGCCTCCACTCCGTCGTGCGCACCATGAAGGTGCTGTCCATGACCAGCATCCGGCAGTGCGAGGCGGCCGTCGAGTCGCTTGCCGACTACAACCGAACCGTGCGCCTTGGTCTTCAGATCGCCCTTCGCCACCGTCCCCGTGAAGGATCCCCTCTTCCCACGGCGTCGTCCGGGCGCCTAGGCGTGATCGTGTTTGGGTCGGCCTGGGGCATGTGCGGACGCTTCAACGAGAACCTGGCCCACCACACCGCGGAGCGGCTGCTGGACGAAACTGGACAGAAAACGGTCCTCGTCCTCGGCGAATACGTCGGCGGCGCGCTGGAGAGCCAGGGCGTAGTGCCCGATGACCAGTCGGCCGTGCCGGAGTCAGTAGAAGGCATCACGGCGCGGGTGCAAGAGCTCCTAGTCAACATTGAGCAGTGGCGCCTCCACCGGCACATCGACCGGGTGCTGCTCTTCTACAACCAGTCCACCTCCGGCTCTGGCTACGACCCGACCATGCAGCGGCTCCTGCCTTTCGACGACTCGTGGCTCAACCGGCTGGAGCGGGAGCCCTGGCCCACCCATCAGGTGCCCACGTTTCGGGGCGACTGGGAGGCGCTGTTCGCGTCGCTCGTGCGACAGTATTTTTTCGTGTCGCTCTACCGCGCGTTCGCCGAGTCGCTGGCGAGCGAGCACGGCAGCCGGCTGGCCGCCATGCAGATGGCGGAGGACAACGTGGAGGAGCGACTCGACGACCTCCAGAGCCGGTTCCACCGCACGCGACAGAACGCCATTACCGAGGAGCTGCTCGACATCACCTCCGGCTTCGAGGCACTGCGGACCGAAGACACGGCGTAGCCTTCCTGCGGTCGGGAGGCGTTACGGAGGCGGAAAAGTCGCGCCCAAGCCAGCCCACACGGGACACTTCCAAGGGATGGAGGACGTTGGGTGTTTTCCGCTGTTAGTTAGGCTGTTATCAAGCAGTGGCACGTCTCCACAATCGCATACCATTTTCACCCTGCCCCTCCCCATCATGGTTCTGGGTCTTATCAGCCTCTTAGGCATCGTCGGTGCCGTCGCGCTCATTTTCGCACTGGGATTCGGCCTCCTGCTTCTGCTGCGAACGGTTTTTCGCCCCCCCGACCCTCCCAACGACCAGACCTGAACGGGATCTGCCCCGGCATTGCATCCGGCCGCGGGGACCGACACTGCCCGTGCGGAAACAGCCCCAACTGGCCATCCAGGGATTCGCACGAACGCGGCCGTCAGTGCGAGACAGACGGGCCGGATCCCTGGTGCGACTCGGCCAGATAGTACCACGCAAACCCGCCCGCTACCACCACAACCCCGAGCGTGAGCCCCACCATCTCGCCTGTAGTGACTGGCGGCATGGGCGTAACTCGCGGGAGCACAATCAGGCCGCCGACGAAGACGACGAAGGAGAAAATGATGAGTCCGAAGTACTCTAGAAAGAGCTTCATTGGCGGGCCGTCTCCATCTTGTCGACCAGACTGGCTAGCACCCACAGCGAGGGGACCCACAGCCCGACGAAGATGCCGACCTGCTTGCTCCCGCTGAACCACAGGGCAAGGGAAATGCCCAGTGCCAGCACCCCGGCGAGAAAGATCCAGCCTTTACTACCCACGAGACCTGTCGGGGAATGACTGAAGAGGAATACCACAGCCTGATCCGGAACGAGGCCCGCTCCAGAACGGCTCTTTTTCCGAGCGATACCGTATCACCTTCCTTCTGCTCCTTCTCCTTCAAACACAACCTGAACGCTCTGGCGGGCCAAGTCCATGTTGTGCTCGTCGGCAATCCGGTCGAGGGCTAGGCCGATCAGTTCGTGGGCCTCGTCAGGCTCCACGGCCGCGGACACGTAGACCGGCAACACGCTCTCGGTCTCGTGCTCCACATCTCCCACCTCCGCCGCCCCCACCCCCGTAATCACCTGCCCGTATTCGTCTCCTGTGCGCCGGACGTGTGCCTCAATCGTCTCATACACGACGTCAAGGAAGTGATCGGGACCCTCCAGCATGAACAGTTGCTCGCGTGTCTCCATCGGGGCACGTGGCTGAACAGTGACAAGATGTACGGCGAGAGAGCACACAAGGTGCCTTTGTATATAACCACGCGTTTCCTCCGTAGACGTGGAGAAGGGGCGCCTTGCCGCATGGG
>CAZFJR010000025.1:10245-26956 GCA_964519235.1 uncultured Salinivenus sp.
TCTTGGGGAGGTCCTGAGATTCTCGACCCCCTTATCCCAAGTCTTTTCGCCCTCACAACGCAGAAATGCCCCTCGCCGAGAAAGGCCAGTGGATGACGGCGCGAGGTCCAAAACGCGCGATGTTGCCGAGGCGACTCCGCGATGGCCTACGGGTTCTCCTAACGCTTTCGCGACGATCTGCTCGACGGTCCCTCGCAGATCCCCGTCCCTACTTGCGCTGCTTGTCGCTCACCCGCTCCACCCGCACTTATGGAAAAGACGAGCACCGACGCCAGTCTCACGCCCGACGCTCTGTACCGTGCCTGCCCCCCTGAACATCTGGCCGGCGAGGCGCCCGACGGCATCGGTGCGCTGTTCGGGCAAGACCGGGCGGAAGAAGCCCTGCGGGTAGGGGTCGGCGTGTCGGCTCAGGGCTACAACGTGTTTGCACTCGGCCCCTCGGAAACTGACAAGGCCACGCTCGTGCGGCGCCTTCTGAAAAAGGAGGCTGCGCGCATGGAGCCACCGTCCGACTGGTGCTACGTCTTCAACTTCGAGCACCCCAACGAGCCGCAGGTCCTCCGCCTGCCAGCCGGACAAGGCCCCGCCCTCCAGGCCGACATGGATCGGTTTGTGGAAGACCTGCAGACGGGGCTCGCCGCTGCGTTTGAGAGTGAAGAGTACCAAACCCGGCGCCAGCTCGTGGTCGATGCGTTTCAGCAGGAGCACCAGCAGGCCCTGTCCGAACTCCACGAAAAGGCCGACGAGAAGGGCCTGGCCTTCCTCCACACGCCCACCGGCTTTCTCTTCGTCCCCGTTCGCGAGGGGCAGGTGCTGTCCCCAGAAGAGATTGAGGCCCTGCCCGAAGAGGAGCAGAGTCGCCTGAAGGCGGCCGTGGAGACACTGCAGGAGGAACTGCTCCACGTTCTTCGGGGCGTGCCCGCTCACCAGCGCCAGATGAGCGAGCAACTCCGCGACCTCAACCGCGACATCGCGCGCTACGCCGTCGAGGATCTCATTGGCAATCTTCGCACCCGGTACTCTTCTCCTACGGCGATCCAATCCTACCTGGACGCGGTAGAAGCGGACATTGTAAACAATATCACCGATCTGTTGCCGCAAATTCTAGGGCAACCGGCCGGCCCCGAACCATCACTGCGCGGCGGGCTCCAGCGCTACACCGTCAACACCCTGGTAACGCACGAGAAGGGCGACGGGGCCCCCGTCGTTTATGAAGACCGCCCGTCGCTCCGGCAGCTGGTGGGGCGTACGGAGCACCGAATCGAAGATGGCGTGCTGACCACAGACTTTACGCTGATCCGTGGAGGAGCGCTTCACCGCGCCAACGGCGGCTACCTGATGCTCGATGCGCGTCGCGTCTTGCAGCAGCCGTTTGCCTGGGACGCCCTCAAGCGCACCCTGCGCGCCGGCGAGATTCGCATCCAGTCTCCCTACGAAGAGATCGGGCTCGTCAGCACGGTCTCGCTCGAACCGGAGCCCATCCCGCTCGACGTGAAGGTGGTGCTGGTGGGCGACCGCTGGCTCTATTACGTACTGCAGGCCCTGGACCCTGAGTTCGACGAGCTGTTCCGCGTAGAGGCCGACTTCGAAGACGAGATCGACCGCACCGACGACACCGAGCGGCGCTACGCACAGTTGCTGCGGCGTTTGGCCCAGCAGGCGGACCTACGCCCCCTCCCGCCCGACGCCCTTGCCCGCCTCATCGAGCACAGCGCTCGCCTGGCCGGAAAGGCGAAAAAGCTCTCGATGAAAATCGATACGATGCGCGAAGTTGTGCGGGAGGCTGATTTCTGGGCCCGCAAAAACGGTCACGAGGCCATTGCCCGCACCGACGTTGAGCAGGCACTCCGGGCGCGCCGCGCTCGGGCCGGCCGCACTCGCGAACGAACGCAGGAAAATATTCTCGACGACACAATTTTTATCGACACCACAGGCGCGGAGGTGGGCCAGATCAACGGGCTCTCGGTCCTGCAAATCGGGCGCGACACGTTTGGGCGCCCGAACCGCATCACGGCCCGCGTGCACATTGGCACCGGCACGGTGGTCGACATCGAACGGGAGGTTGAGCTGGGCGGTCCCATCCACTCCAAAGGCGTGATGATCCTATCGGGCTTCCTCGGGGCCCGGTACGCCACGGAGCGTCCCTTGTCGCTCACTGCAAGCCTCGTTTTTGAGCAGTCGTACGGGGGGATTGAGGGCGACAGTGCGTCCTCGGCCGAGCTCTACGCCCTGCTCTCGGCCATCGGCGAGGTGCCCCTCACGCAGTCGCTGGCCGTCACCGGATCGGTCAACCAGCACGGCGAGGTGCAGCCAATCGGCGGCGTGAACGAAAAGATTGAGGGCTTCTTTGAGGTCTGTGCCGCACGGGGCCTCTCCGGCGAGCAGGGCGTGCTTATTCCTCAGGCCAACGCCGAAGACCTGATGCTGCGTGCGCCGGTTCGCGAAGCGGTCCGGGACCACCAGTTTTACATCTACCCGGTCGCGACGATCGACGAGGGCATGGAGCGCCTAACGGGCGAGGCAATGGGGGAGCGCCGCGACGACGGGACCTACCCGCCAGGATCGATCAACGAGCGCGTGGCGAGCCGCCTGGAGCGCTTCGCGGAAGAGCGCGCCGAATTTCAGATGAGCCCGGACGGACACGATGCTCCCCTCTCCTAGCCGGCCCCGCCTGCGCCGCGTGGGGGTCCCCTTCTCGTCCACGGCGGTCGACTCGTCTCTTCTCCGGTCCGCGGTTTGCTTCGCCAGCCCGCTCCGGGCAGAGGTGGTGGGGCTGGGGGCTGTTTCTTCGCGACGAACCCCTTCTGCGAGGGGGCGCCGTGTCGTTTTCGCGGGAGGTGCGACGCCTGCCGGCCGCCCTCAAGCCGCCTTTTTGTCGTGCCGACTTCTCTCATGCACTCCGATCTCGACCGGCGGCTTCGCATTCTTCGCGCTCTTTCTGGCCCATTTCTTGTTATTCCGTAGGCGCTTTGCGGCGCTCTCCGTTCTCTGCAGCACAAGGCCCTCGCGCGCTTCGCGCTACTTGCGAACGTGCTGCCGCCCCGCCGCCACAATTGGCCGAAGCACACCGCGGCGTGCACTGCGCACCTCCTCTACCGTGATAAACGACTGCGGTGTCACTTTTTCGATCACTCCCGCTGCCCCTTCGGCGTTCCGCCGCGTCACGACGACGTTGACGAGATCTACCGGCCCCTCGCGCCCCCGACCATCGATTTCGGTCACTGCGTAGCCTGCCTCACGGAGCGCCCGGGCTACCCGCCCCCCGTCGCCGTTGGGAAGAATGGCCCGAACCGCCACCTGCCCCAGTGCCAAGGCGTGCTCCACCGATACGCCCACGTACGTTCCCGTAGCAAATCCCCCTGCATAGCCGACCAGGTGGTATGGCGACGTCAGGTGCTGCATCGCATGGCCCACCGCCACAATCCAGACAAGCACCTCAAAAAAGCTCACAGTAGCGGCCACCTTCCGCCGTCCGCGCACCATGAGAATGAGCCGCACTGTTCCCATGGAAACGTCAACGACGCGCATGGCGAAAATCAGCAGCGGGCCGTAGGGAAGGGCAAACCATGTGTCCATAAGCACCGACGGGTTGGGCCAGTAGCTCTCCACGCCCCCGCGCCGTCTTCGGGCCTCGATTTGCGGCACACGGCCCGGACCTACGCAATTTCAATCCGTGTCGGCTTGCTTTCCTCTACCTTGGGAAGGTCCACCGTGAGCACCCCGTCTGTAAAATGCGCCTCGATCTCGTCCTCCACAACGGGGGTGGGGACCCGCACCGAGCGAAAGAAGGAGCCAAAATAGCGCTCGCTGCGAATGTGGTCCTCGTCTTCCACGGCGGCTTCCTCGGTGCGCTCCCCACTTACACGAAGGCGATTGTCTTCCATGCGGATGCGGATGTCCTCCTTCGTCATCCCAGGAAGGTCCATCTGCAAGTGATAGGCGTCGTCTGTTTCGGAAAGGTCCATACGGGGGCGCCACCCGGCAGGGCCGTCCCCCTCCTGAAACGGAGATAGGACCGATTCGAACATCCGACTGAGGTCGCGTTCAAGGTCGAGAAGGCCCCGTCGAGGGCGTTGGCGCGTGAGTGCGTCCATGGGCTTGTGCGTTGAATGTGTGCGCAAGGGCATGATCGGGAGGAAAGCGCCCGCGTGGTCGCCGCCCCGCTTGCCACAGGGGCCGCTTCGCAATGGGGCCGCTTCCTCGGGAGTCCTCAAGAACGCCATTTTCTTGGCCCCCAGCCCTGGGAAAGTGACTCGACCCGGCGTCGGATAGATTCCTCTTCTTGAATGGAACATTCCTCCATGGAGAGCCCACTCGCTTTCCGGACGGGCCTGGAAGGGCTCAGGAACGCGACCGAGACGGCGCAACGATTCGGGGGACGAAGCGTTTTGTTTGCTCCACACTTCTCCACGGCCCCACGTCTCCAATGTCTCACGCCATTTCGGTTCCGGAGGAGGCCCGCGAGCAACTCAACGCAACCGTGGCGGCCCTGCGCCGGCCGTCAACCTATCCGGGGACGGAGGCTCCGGACGAGGCCCTCGAGACGCACATGGCCTGGGTCTTCCTGACGGCGTCGCACGCGTACAAGCTCAAGAAGCCCATCCAGGCCCGCCTCATCGACCACCGGACGGTGGAGGCACGCCGCCGGGCCTGTCACACCGAGGTGGAACTCAACCGCCGGCTCGCGGCGCCGGTGTACCTCGGGGTGGTTCCGCTTGCCAACACGGAGGACGGGCTCCGCCTGGAGGGCGACGGCCCCCCGGTTGACTGGCTCGTGAAGATGCGCCGCCTGCCCCGTGCCCAGATGCTCGACGCACAGATTGAGGAGGACCGGGTGTCGCGCACGTCCATCAACCGGCTTGGGACCACCCTCGCGGCCTTCTACCGAACGGCCGACCCAGTGCGTTGGACCGACGACGAGTACCGGGGCCAGCTCAGGGCCAACCTGGCCTCGAAACGCTCTTTCCTAAAACGGCCGCGCTACGACCTCGACCAGGGGCTCGTCCGCGCCGTTGCTCGCGCACAGGCCCGGTGGCGCACCGAGTACGCGCCGCTTCTCAGCGCCCGCGCGGACCACGTGGTGGATGCCCACGGAGACTTGCGGCCGGAGCACGTCTGCCTCACAGATCCTCCGCTGGTCATCGACTGTCTCGAATTCAACCGCTCCCTCCGTCTGCTCGACCCCCTCTCTGAGCTGTCGTTCCTGAGCCTAGAATGCCGCCGCCTCGGGGCCGAATGGATCGGCGACGAGATCATCGCGCTCTACCGCCAGCACACAGGCGACGACGCGTCTCCTCGTCTCGTCCCGTTTTACGAAAGCTACCACGCTGTCGTGCGGGCCACCATCGCCGTGTGGCACCTCGACGACGCAGCGTTCGGCGACGCGAGCACGTGGCGCGAACAGGCTGAAACGTACCTCCGGCTCGCGCACGAGCGGCTGTGAGTCTCGGCGATCAATCCGCGCCACCGGGCCTGGTCCCGATGCGGAACGACGGCCGCCCCCGACTCGGACGGGGTGACGGGAAAACCAGCCACCCATTTTGTCGGACTGAAGGTCCCTCGTCTCCTCCCCGGTCCGTTTCTTGTCGACGGTTCGGGTCCCCCATTCGTCGTCCTCGAACAGATCCCTCCGGCAGGAGAAGCCCGAGAAGGAGAGGGGGCAGCAGAGCGGCCCGGGCCTGGTGCATGTCCCATCGTTCCCGTGCTCTGATTGTGGGCGCCCTTGCGAACCACAGTCTTTCTCTACGAGCGCAGCCCTGTCCCGTCGAAGAGCGCGACGACCGACCCGCCCGTGTGGAGGCGCCGAATCGTGGCGGCGAGCAGAGGCGCGCACGGAAGCACCTCCACACACTGCTCTCGCACTGTTGCGTCGAGGCGGTCTGGCGGAAGGGTATCGAGGGTGAGAATGCGGTCGAGCGCAGATTCGCCAAGCACCCCGGCCGCCTTTGCCGAAAAAACCCCGTGCGTCGCTCCAGCATAGACCGCGTGCGCTCCGCGGTCGTAACAGGCGGCGGCCGCCCCGGCAAGCGTCGTTCCGCTGCTGATGAGGTCATCAAGAATGATGGCCACGCGGCCCTCCACGGCTCCCACCACCGTTCCCCCCCACACGACGCCTTCGCTGCGAAACTTCTCGATAAACGTGAGCGCCACCGACCGGCCAAGCCGCCGTGCAAGGGCCTGCCGGAAGCGTTCGGCCCGCTTCACGCCCCCAGCATCGGGCGAGACAACCACGGCATCCCGCTCGCCGATGCGGGGGCACAGTGCATCCACAAAGAGCGGCGCGGCCGTGAGACGCTCCGCTGGGACGCGGAAGGCGTTCTCGTAGGCCGACGGGTTGTGTACGTCGATCGTGACGATGCGGTCGAGGCCCACCGCTTCGAGGAGCGTCGCGAGGTAGCGGATCGATACCGGATCGCGCGGCTTGGTGCGTCGGTCTTTGCGTGCATAGCAGAGGTACGGGGCAAGGAGGGTCACGCGCTTGGCGCCGGCATCGCGGAGGGCGGCGAGAAAAAAGAGGGTGCGCACCGCCTTGTCGTTTACCGACAGGACCGTGTCGCTGTACAACGACTGGACGACGAAGACGTCCCGCTCCCGCACGCTCTGAAGGGGGCGGATCTTGTGCTCACCGTCCTCAAAGTCGCGCTCCTCGTGGGCACCGGGGTCCACGCCAAGGTGGCGACATACGCGCTCTAAAAGCGGGCGGCCCTGCTCCAGCGAAAAAAGCGCGGCCTGGTGGTCCGGCGGCAGTTCTGTGTCAAGCGTATTCGGCGTCATGAGATTATGGGAAGAATGGCAATGACCACGAAGCCCCCACGCTCGTCTGCAATGCACGGGCCGTCACGAAGCCCGGAGGGCCACAACAACCTCTTCGTCCGTCACCGGCTCGAACTCCGCAAACGCCTGGCCAACCGCAACGAACTGGCGAGGCGTCGCCAGGCAGACCACCTCGTCTGCGGTGGCCTGCAGGGCCCGCACCGTATCGGGAGGCGCCACCCCAATGGCCGCGATCAGGCGCTCGGGGCCGGCCTCTTGCACCGTCCTCAACGCCGCCGTCATAGTTGCGCCGGTGGCCGCTCCATCGTCGACGATGATCACCGTACGCCCCTCTGGACTGACGGCCTCACGGTCGGGCGTGTACTTCTTCCGGCGCTCCCGGAGAGTTTGGAGTTGCTTCTCGGCCTCGCGCCGGATGTAGTCCTCTCGGGTGCCTACAGCCCGGGCCAACTCGTGGTGAAAGACCGTCCCGTGCTCGCTCACCGCCCCGATAGCGAGCTCCGGATTTCCCGGAGCACCCAGCTTGTGCACAAGCACGACATCGAGCTCGCCCCCAAGCGCATCGGCCACGATTTTGCCCATCGGCACGCCCCCCCGCGGGATGGCCAGCACGAGCGGATGCGTCCCGTTGTACGGCTGCAGGCGCGCCCCCAGTCGCCGGGCTGCCTGCTCACGGTTGGCAAACATAGCGATAGCGGATTGTGCGTTGAGTTGGGAGACAACAGGAGACCGCGCAACGTCGCCAGCCCTTCTGGCCTTTGTGGATGGGCGCCGTTTCGCGTTTTCACGTGTTCTGTTCTCGCCGTGCGCGCCTCCGATACAGCCGCTGTTCTGCCCGAACACAGCCACTCTACTTGAGAACAGCCACCTTTGCCGTTCCCTCCCGGCGCGCGATGCGGACCCCGACGTCCTGCTCGTAGCGCGTGACGAGCAGAGTGAGGCGGCTATCGCGCACCTGCAGGTCCTCGATGCGAATCTGTTCAAGGTAGGGCGGGAGGTACGGGTCGTGGAAGCGCACCTCGTTGTCCACCCCGTTTACCTCCAGCCCCAGACAGGCCCGCAGGCAGAGGAGCGGAGTGGCCGCCGCCCACGCCTGGGGCACGCAGGCCTGTGGGTACAGCGTGGGGCCTTCGTCGGCGCGCCGAGAAAAGCCACAGAACAGTTCGGGAAGGCGGTGCAGGTCCACGTACTGCGACGCCTCGAACAGCCCCGCCATGATTTGAGCCGCCTTTTCACGGTGGCCATACCGCCCCAGCCCCGCCGCGGCAAGGGCGTTGTCGTGGGGCCACACCGAGCCGTTGTGGTACGACATCGGGTTGTACCGGGCTTCTGTGGCGGCCACCGTGCGGATGCCCCACCCCGTGTAGCTGTGCCCACTCAGAAGCGTCTCGGCCGTGCGGCGGGCATGGGAGGGCCGTGCAATTCCCGAAAAGAGGCAGTGCGCAGCGTTGGAGGTGCGCACGCGGCACGGCCGGTTGTCGCCATCCAGCGCCAGGGCGTAGGTGGACAGGCCGTCGCACCAGAAGGCCTCGGCAAACTGGTGCGCCAGCTGCCGGGCCTCTCCCTTCAGGGCACGGGCCCGGTCGGTTTGCCCAAGGGTGAGGGCCATCTGGGACGCCCTCCTTTTTGCGGCGTAGACGTAGCCCTGCACCTCGCACAGCGCGATGGGCCCTACGGCCGCGCTCCCGTCGGCGTGAAAGACCGAGTCGTTGGAATCCTTCCAGCCCTGCTGCACAAGGCCCTGTTCGGAACGCCGTTCGTACTCCACAAAGCCGTCCCCGTCCAGGTCGCCGTACTGGTCGATCCAGGCGAGGGCCCGCTCGATATGCGGCCACAGCGACTGCACGAAGGCCCGGTCACCGGTGCGCTGGTAGTAGGCCCCCGCCAGCATTACAAAAAGCGGCGTCACGTCCACCGACCCGTAGTACCGGTCGAACGGCACCTCGCCGAGGGCCGCCATCTCGCCCGCTCGCGTTTCGTGGAGAATTTTGCCGGGCTCGGCGTCCCGCTCGTCGTTGGTCGCCTCCGCCTGCAGGGCCGCCAGGCACTGCAGCACGCCTCGTGCCACGCCCGGGCTGAGCCAGAGGCACTGGTACGCCGTGAGGATTCCGTCGCGACCGAACGGGGTGCTAAACCAGGGCACGCCGGCGTACGGGTACACGCCGTGGGGCGTCTCGGTCTGGAGCATGTGCAGGTCGGCGAGAGAGCGGCTCAGCCACCCGTCGAACTGCTCGTTGGAGGTGGACAGCTGTGGCTCCGCCTGTCGCGCCGACTGGAGCGCCTGCGTGGCCTTTTCGGCGGCCGCGTCGTACCGAAGCGGGACGCCCGCGCCCCTGTGCCCCGTTGCCTCCGAGGGGTCCTCGCCTTGCATCTCGCAGGTGACCGTCCACTCCAACTCAACAGCCGCCTTCGGCTCCAGCGACACCTCGTACTCGGCGGTCCCGTCGCTCAGCGCGGCCGGGACGGACGACAGACGGACATGGGTGCGGCGGAGCTGATCGTCGAGTCCCTCGTAGGCAAACACGAGCGAATCGGCCTCTGCGTGCGGCTCGTGCCGGTGCCCGCGGCGCGCACGGGTCTCGCCCCGGACCTCAAAGATGTCGGCGAAGTCGGCTCCGAACACCAGGCCCAGCGGGAAGCGGACCGGAGCCTCCCCGTAGTTGTGAATGCGCAGTTTCCCGTAGCAGGTAGTGTCCCACAGCACCTGCGCCCGGTGAATGTGGAGGGTCCCACGCGGGATTGCGACCTCGCCAGCCCGGTCGATGTCCGGATTTGTGAGATCGACGGCGAGCAGTGCGTTGTCTTTTCGAATGGCCGATCTCAGGAGCAACAGGGGCTGATGATCGCTCAGATGCATGCTCATCTGAGAAAGAAACCGAGTGTCGCGGTGGAAGAGCCCAAACTCGCTTTGCCTGTGCCCGTCAATGTCTCCAAAATGGTTGAACACGGCGAACGTATCGTCGTGCTTGAGCACGCGCGTCCGCTCATCGGCACGGGCCTCGGTGGTGTGGATGTAGTGCTGGGCGGGAACGTCGGGGGGAGCGCTGGCCATAGGGGGCGCCGGTTTCTGAATGAAGCCTTTTGTTCGATGAGACCCATTGCCGGGAAAACAGAAGGGGCGGCGGCCCCTTCTTGCACGCGCAGGACTGCCACGGCGCTAGGCACGCGGCACAACCGGGACGCGCGGCGGGGGCGCTGGGCCGCGCCGGGCGCCTTCGTCAAACTGTCGTCTGGAGGGGGGTGGGAACGAGCTGTTCGTACACGCTCAGGTAGTCGCGGGCCATGCGACGCACCGAGAAGCGCTTCTCGAAGTAGGCCCGGCAGTCCCGCCGGTCGATCCGCTCCACCTGGCGCGCAGCGCGGACGGCCTCGTCGAAGCCCGAGACGACGACCCCGACCTGTTCGTCGGCGAGCACTTCCGCCACGGATCCGTGGCGGTACGCCACGACCGGGGTGCCGCACGCCAGGGCTTCGATCATGACCAGCCCAAACGGCTCCGGCCAGTCGATGGGGAAGAGCAGTGCGGCAGCCCCTCCTAGAAACGCCTCCTTCTTCTGCTCCTCAATTTCTCCGAGATAGTCGACGAGCGGATCGTCTAGCAGCGGCGCAATCTCGTTTACGAAGTATGCCTGGTCGACGGGATCCACCTTGGCGGCAATCTTGAGGGGGACCCCCGCCGCCTTGGCAATCTCGATGGCCCGGTCTACGCGCTTCTCCGGAGAGATACGGCCCAGAAACGCAAAGTAGCCGTCCGGATCGGGCTGGAACGTGTACAGGTCCAGGGGCAGTCCGTGATACACCGTGGACTGCCAGTGCGCCTCGCGGAGGGGAGCCCGTTGCGCATTGGAAATGGACACCACGGGCATGTCGCTGTACTCCTGGTAGAGCGGCTCCAGGGCCGGAAGGTCGAGCCGCCCGTGCAGGGTGGTGACGTGGGGCGTGTCCTGCCGGCGCGAAACGGGATAGTGCAGGTAATCGATGTGGAAGTGGATGACGTCAAACGCGTCGGCGCGCCGGTACACTTCTTCCAGCATTAGGACCTGAGGTGCTAGGGCATCCACGGCCTTCTCGTCGAGCCGCAGGGACCGGTCACAAGCGGGCACGAGCTCTGCTTCCGTCTCGGAGTCGCCACTTGCGAAGAGCGTCACCTCGTGGCCCTGCCGCATCAGTTCCTCGGTCAGGTACGAGACGACCCGTTCCGTGCCGCCGTACTGTTTGGGCGGGACGCTTTCGTGAAGGGGAGCTACCTGTGCAATGTGCATCGGATTCTTGCTTCACTTCGGGAAAAAACAGACTGGCACGCCCCGTGCTTTTCGTCGGGTGGCCGTTTATTGCTCTACCGCCTCGTCTTCTTCGAGCGCATCGTTCCAGCCCCGCCTCCAGTCGTAGAAGGCATCGGGCTTCTCGTCCGCGTCGTAGGGGTTGTCGGTGCGGTCAAGGTCGCGCTGGTAGGCCGTCCAGCCTGCCTCGTACGCGGGCGACTCTTCTGTGAAATCGGGCACGGAGGGGGAAGGCGTCATGGCGAACGCGGGGGCGTGTTGGGAAAAGTCGGAGGGCTGGCGCCGCGGACCTGTGCGCTGTGTCCGCGCACTCGCCGGCGGCCGGCCGTAGGGGAAGGGACCACTCGTTCATTCGGGACTCTCCATTCGGAACTGTGTCGCGTGAAAAAGAGACGCGGCTCTTCCTACCACCCCGGATAGAGCCCAACCCCGACGAAGCCCCCTTTTTCGGGGCGTTGGAAGGGGTAGGCGTAAAACACCTCGACCACGGCCGCTCCGAAGAGGTTCATGCGGGCACTCACGCCGGTGCTTACCACCGGCACGCGCTCGGCCGCGTCCGTGGACCACTCCCACACCGGCGGGTCGTCGGCCGTCCAGGCCACCCCTCCGTCGACGAATGCGGACAGCTCTGTGGGGAGGTACGGGACGTTGATCAGGCCGAACCGCTCGGAGCCAAACACAGGCACCCGCACCTCTAGGCCGGCCACCGCCACCCGAGTGCCAATTAAACGGTCGAGGGGCGGACAGCCCTGCTCCGTGTCGTCGGCCTCGGCGAAGCACTCCTCCGACTCGAACGAATAGAAGCTGTACCCGCGGAGGTAGCTGGGCTGAAACGAGTACCCGAGGTACTCCTGGGCGAAGATGTCATCGTCGCCTGCCCCGTAGTTGCCAACGTGGAGCAGGCGCCCGGCAACGGTGATGGGTCCTGTGCGCAGGTACCGGCGGAGATCTGCCAGCACGGTGCCGTACTGGGTGCTGCCGAGCGTTGAACCGACTTGGAGCCGGTAGCGCCCGCCCTGCACCGGCGACGTAAAGCCAAACCTCGAAAAGTCCACGACGTACGCGGCCGCGCTCTGCGAGAGATAGAGGGGATCGCGCGTGTCAAGGTCCCGCTCCGTCCGCCGCACGATGCCGCTGGGCTGCAGCAAAAAGGTGCGTTCGTCGAGGTCGAAGCCGTAGCGCGTTAGGCGTGTCTGAGCCTCAAAGCGGCGCGTAGGGCGCAGCGGATAAGTGCCGAGCAGGCTGAACTGGCTCTCGAAAATGCGCTGCTCGATTTCCTGGTACAGAATTCCCTCCGGAACGCGGCTCACCCGCCCGAAGCGAGACAGGTAGGGGACGTGTGCAACCTGGGCCCCGTAGTTGAATCGCTGGGCCCGGTTGACGTAGGTGACTTGCCCCCCCAGGTCCTGAAACGTGCCGTTGGCGAGAGCCTCTACGGAGAGGTTGTGCTCCCCCAGCATGTCGCTGAAGTAGAAGCCGATGCTTCCGCCAAGCCGCGTGCCCACTCCGCCCCCCACTGCCACACCAATGGCGGGCGGCGCGATGGCATCGAGCTGGAGGCGAGGACGGTAGGGCCGCACGTCCTCGTACTCGCCCTCCGGCAGTCCTGCAGTGGGCGCTCGTAGGCTCTGCTCAACGAGACCGCCCCCCGTCCACGGCGGCAGTACGCCAGCCTGGGGCACAGCCTCCGCCCCCAGCCGCATGGTGTCCCTCTTTGCCTCGGCCGCCGGACGCGATCCCGAATCGGCCGGCGCCCCTGTCTCCCCCTGTCGCACACGCTCCGCAAGCTCCTGCGACGAGAGAGTCATCACCGAGTACGTGTTGTCCGAAAACACCGAAAAGGCCATGCGTCCGCTCCGCGCCGCCACCGAGAGGGCGGGCGACAACGACGTAAAGCCGCTCACGCCGGTCTGGAGGGCCGTAATGCGGGCGGCACGGCCGGAGGCAAGGTCCAGGTGATAAACATCCTTGAAGCCGTCGTGGGTGCTGATGAAGTAGAGCCCCGCCCCATCGGGGGCAAACTGCGGGTTGTACTGCGCCCCGCGGGGAAACGGACGGCGCACCTCCACGGCCCCGCTTTCCACGTCCATGAGGGCCAGGCGCGGCGCCCCGTACTCGAGGGTCGCAAAGTCCGTCCCGCCCGGGCCCCGATCCGTCACAAAGGCAAGACGGTCCCCGTCCGGCGCCCAGGTGGGCTGCAAGTCGCCGTAGCGGTCGTCGGTCAGTTGCCGGGCCGTGCCGGTTGCCACGTCCACCGCATACAGATCGCTGATGCCGCCGCGCAGGCCCGAGAGGGCGATCGTTTCCCCGTCCGGCGACCATGCCGGCTGCGACATCGCAGTGACGCCCTGCACCGAAAAGCGGCGCTCAATTCGGCCCGTCTGCACGTTCCAGATGGCGAGCTCGTTGTCTCCCTTTGCAAACGCCACAAACGCAAAGCGACGCCCGTCTGGCGACCACGTGCCGGCCGACTCCAGAAACCGAATGGCATCGAAGTGGGGGTCGCGGTTCACCGAGCCGAGCCGCTCAACGATGGCGCCGGTTTCGGCGTCGGCCACGTACAGGTCGATCGAGAAGACGCTTCGGGACGACAGAAACGCCACGTACTGCCCGTCGGGGCTCAGGGCCGGGGCCACGTTGATGTCGCCGTTGGACGCGGGCGTAAGAACGGGCGTGCCGGCATCCGCGGCGGGCGTGCGCCCGTCCACCAGAGGCCCGTAGCTGGCCCGCACGGTCTGGATCCAGTCTGCCGAGAGGGTGTCGGGGGACAGGCCCGTGATGGTTTCGAGGCCCGCCTCCAGCCCCGCCTGCCCGGCCACCTGGTACAGCGTCGCCACCGCCCCGTCGCCGTACGTGCCCCCGAGGTAGGCCATGTACGCCTGCCCGAAGCGGTACGGGAAATACCGCCCCCGGCCCAGGTCCCGAATTGTGGGCAGGTCGTCCCGCACGAGCGCGTCCCGTATCCACATGGCCGTGTGCGGGTGGTACGCCCCGAGCGACAGGTACTCTGCCATGCCCTCAATCACCCAGAGCGGCAACCGCCGCAGTTGAATGCCGCGCCCTGTGGAGAGGGCCAGATCGTACTGGAACGAGTGCACCAGTTCGTGGCCCAAAACGTGGTCGGTCTCTCCGTACAGCCCTGTAAACGGCATGACGACCCGCTGCTTCAGCCCCTCCGTGAGCCCCCCCACGCCCTCCCCAATCGCTCCCCCAACGACCGTCGTCTGCTGAAAGTCGGCGTCGTTGGCGTAGAAAATGAGGGGCCGGCGGGCCGTCAGCTCGTGCGAAAAAATCGTGCTGTGGCGTGCGTACCACCGGTCGGCCATGCGGGCTGCGTCCCGGGCGGCCGTCGTGGTCTCTTCGTAGAAATAGAGGTCGAAGTGATTGGTGGGCAAGACCTCAAACTGAAACTGGTCGTACTGCACTTTATTGCGTCCAAAATACTGAGCCGACGCGCCCTGGGCCCCGCCCAGCAGGGCCACGAAAAGCAGTGCAATGGAAGCCGCACAGCAGCGGTGTGGCATGGCTCCAGGATCAAGGATTCGGAGAGCGTGCAGGCCCGGTCGTCTCCCCGCGCCCGCTCCGTGCCTCGGGGCTCTTCGGACGCGCAGGACGACCTCCACCGCGACAGAAACGGGCCTTCGGAGAATCGCTGAGAGGCCTCTACAGGCCCAATCCCGGTAGATGGGAGAGCGCCAGATGGGGCGCCCCCATGCGCAACGCGTCCAATGTACAGCGGGCCCGCTGGCAGAACCCTCCACAGATTCCCGATTGGCGCATGCCGGAATGGCCCGGAGACCGGTTGGGAATTTTCGGGCGCAGGGACAGTGGCGCAGGGAAAATGTGGGCCGAGTGGCAAGGGAGCACGACCGCCTTCCCCTCGCCTACCCACTTCCCATCAGTAGAAACAGCGCGAAGAGCGCCCCGATGAGTACAATCACAAACCCAATCCCCGCAGTCCAACGACCGGTGAGGCGGTTTTCCCGATCCGACTCCCGCATCTTGGTGTCCTTGTGACGATCCATGGTCTCGGAGAGGTAGGAAAAAGCACAGAGCGCGGAGGTGCATCTCTCGGTAACACGCACCTTGTGCCCGCTGCCTGTACGGTACATATCAGGCGCCTGCCCTACCCACAGGAAACCGCCCACACTTGATGTGGGAAGTCTCCTTATACAATCCTCGGCGCCTGGCCTGTACACTACCCGTCCCTTCTTTCCCGAAAGACGGCGCGTCGCTACTTTCTGGCGCTGCGTTCACTGTTTGGCCTGCTCATGCCTCCTTCTGTCTCTGCTCGCACCCGCCCTGCCGACTCCCCCCCGACCGATCCTCTCTGGCAGGTCACAACCGACCGGGCACTAGACGCGCTGGAGAGCGCACCGACGGGCCTCGGCGCCAACGACGCACAGCGGCGTCTCGAAGACGCAGGGCCGAACCGGCTGCGCGAGATCGAGCACCGAAGCCTCTTGGAGATCTTGGGGGAGCAGCTCAAAAGCCTCGTCGTGCTGCTCCTCGCCGCGGCGATGGGCGTCTCGTTCCTCGTCGGCCAGACCATCGAGGGGCTCGCCATTGTGGCAGTCCTCGCGATCAATACCGCCATCGGCTTCTTCACCGAGTGGCGCGCCGTGCGGTCGATGGAGGCGCTGCAGACACTGGGCGAAGTGACGGCGCGGGTGCGACGGGACGGAGAGACGCAGGTGGTTCCGGCCGAGGAGGTCGTGCCGGGCGACGTCGTCCTCATCGAGAGCGGCGACCTCATCCCCGCCGACCTGCGCCTTCTGAACACCGACGGCCTGCAGCTCGACGAGTCGGCCCTCACGGGCGAGTCGGTGCCCGTCGCGAAGAACGCTGCCCCGGTCGCCCCCGACACGCCCCTCGCCGACCGCTCGTGCATGGCCTACAAGGGGACCGCCGTGGCGGAGGGGCGCGGGACGGGCCTCGTGGTGGCGACGGGCATGGAGACGGAGCTCGGGGCCATTTCGGCGATGGTGGAGACGGCCGACACGGGCAGTACCCCCCTGGAGCAGAAGCTGGATCGCCTGGGCCGGCGGCTGGTGTGGATGACGATTGGCATTGCGGCGGGGGTGGCCGGGGCTGGGCTGCTGGCGGGGCGGCCCCTCTTCCTCATGATTGAAACGGGCATCGCCCTGGCGGTGGCCGCCATTCCCGAAGGGCTGCCCATCGTGGCCACCGTGGCCCTGGCGCACGGCATGTGGGTCATGCTCCGGCGCAACGCGTTCGTGCGCCGCCTCTCCGCCGTGGAGACGCTGGGGGCCACGACGCTCATCTGCACCGACAAGACGGGCACCCTCACCGAAAACCGCATGGCCGCCCGGCGCCTCCGCCTCGCCGACCGGACCGTCGATCTCTCGCCGGAGGCCCGCCCCGACCTCCACGCCAGCGATGTGGACCCGCGCCTCCAAACGGCCATCGACACGGGGGTGCTGTGCAACGGAGCCGAGTACGACGCGGACAGCCCGCGCAAAAGCACCGGCGATCCGTTGGAGCTCGCGCTGCTGGCCCTGGGGCACGAGGCGGGACGCCCCCGACCGGCGCTGCTCGACGACCACCCGCTCGTGAAGGACGTGCCCTTCGACCGCGATACGACCATGATGGCCACCTATCACGAGACCGACGGCGGGCTTTTTGTGGCCGTAAAG
>CAZFJR010000026.1:0-19970 GCA_964519235.1 uncultured Salinivenus sp.
CCCCGACCGGATGACCATCGGCGAGGTGCCCACCCCGGAGCCCGGCCCGGAGGAGGTGCGCGTACAGGTGCACGCCACGGCCCTCAACCGCGCCGACACGTTTCAGCGGCGTGGCCGCTATCCGCCGCCGGAGGGCGCGTCGTCCATCCTGGGGCTTGAAATGGCGGGCGTCGTGGTCGAAACCGGCGACGAGGTGCTGGACTGGCACGAGGGCGACCGGGTGTGCTCCCTGCTCGCCGGGGGCGGCTACGCGGAGCAGACGGTGGTCCACGAGGACCTGCTCATGGCCGTGCCGCCGGGCCTTTCCCTGCGCGAGGCTGCCGCCCTTCCCGAAGTGTTTCTAACGGCCTACCAGGCCCTCCACTGGCTGGGAGGGCTGCAGCGCGGCCATCAGGTGCTGATCCACGCCGGGGCCAGCGGAGTGGGGACCGCCGCCATCCAACTCGTGCGTGAGGCCGGCGCGCACCCGTACATTACCGCCTCCGCTCCCAAGCACGTCCTCTGCCAAGACCTTGGGGCGGAGGTCACGATCGATTACACGTCGGAAGAGTTCGCGGAGCGGATGGACGCGGTGACCGATGGAGAGGGCGTCGACATCATTCTCGACTTCATCGGCGCGCCGTACTTTCACCAAAACGTGGCCTGCCTGGCCCTCGACGGTCGCATCGTACAGCTCGCCACCCTGGGGGGAAGCACGGTGGAGCAGGTGAGCCTCCGAGACCTGATGGCCACGCGTGCGCAACTGCTCGCCTCCACCCTCCGTAGCCGCAGCCTCGACTACAAAATTCAGCTCACCCAGGAGGTTGCCAGCGACGTGCTGCCCGGGTTCGCGGACGGAAAATTTCGGCCGGTCATCGACTCGACCTACGACTGGACGGACGTGGCCGAGGCCCACCGGCGCATGGAGAACAACGAGAACGCCGGCAAGATCGTCCTGCGGGTAGTGTCGTGAGCTGGTTGCCCCCGCTGCTTGCCGAAGTGCATGGGGCGCGTCCACGCACCGCGCGAGCCCCTGTCTGCCCTCGCACACCTGTCCCTGTTGCACCTGTCCTTACACACCGGCGCCCCGAACCCTCTGGCGAGGACCCGGGGCGCACTGCGTCGTGAAGCAATCGCGGCGACGGCCTTTTGGGGCGCCGCGATACAATGAGGTGCGAGGCGCCGAAGTGCGAGGTGCCGGTATCGGCACGCGCTAGGCCAGGCTCGCGTCGAGGTCAATTTCGACGCCGGCGAGGGCTTTCGACACTGGGCAGCCCTCCTTGGCCGCCTCGGCGTGCTGCTGAAATGTATCGTCGTCGAGGTCGGGGACGGTGGCCTTCGTGGTCAGAAAAACGCGAGTAATGGTCGGGTCGCCGTCCACCATGCGAAGCGTCACGTCGGCCGTGGTGTGGACCGATTCGGGAGAGAAGCCCGCCTCGTCCAGCACGTTGGAGAGGGCCATGGAGAAGCACCCAGCGTGCGCGGCCGCAATCAGCTCCTCAGGGTTAGAGGCCTCGCCGTCTTCGAAGCGCGAGTGGAAGGAGTACGTGCCTTCGTACGCCCCGCTTTCGACCGCCATTGAGCCACTGCCGTCGGCGAGAGTTCCGGTCCAGGTTGCGTTCGCAGAACGTTCAGGCATTGTGTTGAGAGATCTGTGGGGAAGGAAAAGAAGCGAATGTGCTGTGTGCTAGCCGGCGCCCCGGCGCGCGTTCCGGTGGGATGGCCGCTTTCGGAGAGAACACACGCTCCCTCGCCGGTGCGTGCGGAAACTGCTGCGTTCGAGACCTACACGGCGTCGGCCTCGCCGTTGAGTTCGTCGAGGTGGACGTCCATCTGCGGGTACGGAATGCCAATCTCGGCCGCGTCCAGCTTGTACTTTACCTGCCGCACCAGTTCCTGCTTCAGCCGGAAGTAGTCGTCGGGGCGTGCCCACACGCGCACTTCCCAGTTGATGGACGAGCCGCCGAGCGCCACGAGGGCCGCCTGTTCGCCTTTCTCCTCCACGCGCCCCTCTACGCTCCGGGCTGCCTCCAGCAGCACCTCTCGGGTCTCGTCAATATCGGCCGGGTAGTCGGTGCCCACCTCGCAGTCGACCCGCACCACGTCGTGGGCAAAAATGTTGCGGATGGTGGAGCCGAAAATGTCTCCGTTGGGCACGATCACGAGCCGGTTGTCCCGCGTGGTAAGGCGAGTGAAGAAGAGCGACAGGTCGCGTACGAACCCCGTCTCGTCGGCCACCTCCACAAAGTCGCCGACCTTGAAGGGGCGAAAGACGAGCAGCATGACCCCGGCGGCAAAGTTGGCAAGGGTGCCTTGCAGGGCCAGTCCTACCGCAAACCCGGCTGCCGCCAGCACGGCCACAAAGCTGGCCGTTTCAACCCCCACCGTTTCCAGGCCCGCGAAGATGGCCAGCAGAAAAATCGCGTAGTAGGCGAAGTTGCCGGCAAATTTCGTCAGGGTGGTGTCCATCTCCGGCCGCTCCAGCCCCCGCCGGATGAGGTTGCGCACCCAGGTGGCCACGTACCGTCCCACAACGAGAATGGCGATGAAGGCAATCGCACTCAGCACGTATGTGCCGATGAGCTGAATCGTCTCGGCGGTAAGGCCGGTCTGGGAAAGAAGGTCGTCCATAGCGCAAGAAAGAGACGTGCAAAGAAGAACGGTGGACGTGAAAGCGCCCTGAAGGTACCGAGGGAGCGGCCGAAGAGTCAATCTGCGTCTGAATGGGGGCGCACAGACGGACGACGGGCCGAAGGCGGATCTTTGGGGGAGGAAGAACGGCCCCGAATCCGGGCGACGAATTGGCGCAGAAGAGGAGTGGTAAGGCGAAGCGGCGGCTCGCCCTGTCGCATGCCGACAACTGTGCCGTCTGTGTTCTCCACCAGGCGATAGGTGAAAAGATACTGGCCGTCCGCCGTAAGGCCCAAGTCGTTGCGCCCAAAGCGAAGGTCCTCCAGGACGAGGTCCCCGTCCGCGTCTTCCCGCACGGTAAAGTAGCCCCGAGAAAACCGACGCAGTTTCTCGATGACGGGGTTGGTCCGGGAATCGCTCAGGCGGGCGTGTCCTTTGGGCACGTAGCGGAAGTCGATGGACCGGTCGGGATCGAGGACGGAGTAGAGGCCGATATAGTAGCCATCGGGAACTTCGGCCACCCCGCGCCAGAGAAGATTGTTGAATGGCGTGGGCGTGGTGAACACGCGCTCGTACCCCGGGGCCTCCGTCTGGAGGGCGTCCGTAAAGACGTCCTGCACGTACAGCTTATTGCCCACCGTGGTGAGCAGGTAGGCGGAGCTAAGCACTAGGCCGGCGTAGTTGGCCCACCGGCGCGCGCGTGCCCGAGGGGGCCACCAGAGCGACACGAGCAGTCCTGCGGCGAGGGGAAGGGTGTACAGCGGGTCGATAATGAAGATGGTGCTGTAGATGACCGGATGGCTGCTAAAAGGCCAGAACACCTGCGTCCCGTACGTGGTGAGGCAGTCGAGCCCCACGTGGGTTGTCAGCGTAGTGGCCACCAGTCCGCCCCAGCGCCCAGCCGACACTGCCGTGTCGGGGTAGAGGCGCCGCAGGCCCAGGGCGCCCCCGAGGGCAACCGCGGCGATGAACACGAGCGAATGGGTCGCGCTCCGGTGCAGGGTAAGGGCCTGAACCTCAGTCAAAAACGGGTTGGCCAGCACGTCGAGGTCGGGCAGCAGTCCAAAGAAGGCGCCCCAGAGGGGAGCCTTCGCGCCCGCGTCTCGCCCTGCGACGGCTTCGCCCACGGCCGCCCCCAGCGTAATTTGCGTAATTGAGTCCATGAAAAACTGTCCTGATGAAAAAGCGTGGAGCGGCGCAGGAACGCGCCCGCGCCTCCTTCTGTACGCCGCACTGCGTTCGTTGAGCCGAGTCCGCTTTCGGCAAGTGCCCCTGTTCCACCCCCATGCCCGACCGCTATCGCTGCCGCGTTGAGCAGGCAACTGTTCGTCCCGAACGAAGCAAGACGCTCGAAGACTTGATTCTAAAACTGTTCGAGCGGCGCCACCACGGCCTGATTGCGGGCCGGGAAAAGGACTGGCTCACCGTGGAGCTTGTACAGTCGCTCCGAGAGGAAAGCCAGGTGTACCGCAACGAGCTAAGCACCCAGACCAGCGGCCCACTCCCCTTCGCCCTGGGCTACTTCCGGGTGCGCGACGGCACCCTTGAGCTCATCAGCGACGAGGTGCCGGCGAACGTGCCCCCCGAGGCCTTCGTCCGGTTTCTAAGCGAGTTTCTGCAACCCGGGGCCCGCCTGTGGTTTGGCGAAGCGGAGGCCGAGACCGGATGGATCGTTCGAGGCGTTGACGAGGTGGCGCGCGTGACCTCCGCCGGCGAGACTCAGTCCAGCGACGACGCGTCTGCCGGCGCGAGTGCCTGAAGCAGCCGGTCGACAGCGTCCGGCCCCGAGAGGTTCTCGACGGGATCGCCCGCTTCTGGCAGCAACGACACGGTGCGAGAGCGCCCCTGTCCATCCTCGGCCAAGTGCTCCTGCACCCGCACGCCGATGGCGGTCCCATCGTAGGCCACGAGGCCCGTCACAACGTTGGGCCGGTTGGGAAACGGGTCGCCTTCGGGAAGCGCAGTGGCTACGGTGGCGAGGGCCTCGCGCGCATCATTGGGGGTTGGGGCCGCCAGCCGCACGAACAGCTTCACGGTGAAGTCGTGATCGAACGCCACCTCCACCCGGCTGAAGTTGGGATTCATGGGCCGCCAGTGCAGGTCCACGCGCCCGCAGCCATCGGTCAACTCGTCCACCGCGGCCAGCAACGCCGGAAAGCGGTCTTCCAGGGCGTTCAGCATCCGCATGTATCCTTGCATCTCGCCCTGCATTCCGGACATCCCCCCCAGCCCCTCGGCCGCCTCCATAGAGGCCTCCCGCAGCCACTCCTGCACCACAGCGGTCTGCGTGAGGCGGTCGCTCACAGCGCGAAGGGAGGTCGAAAGCGACGGCGCAATGCGGGCTTTCCAGTCCGCTTTGGAAGGATCTTCGGGGCGGGGAAAAGGCATTGGGCGTACGGAGCGAGGCAAAAAAGCAGACAGGAAAGAGCAGGAACAAAAAGAGGACTTCGTGGTCCAATAAAGGCTCAGCATTTCGCCAATTTTATTGTGTTCACACTGTGCCTGACCGACCCACTACGTCCCGGCAGCCGAAGGCGATGCCGCTCGATGAACTCTCCGAGCACCTTCAACTTTCGAAACAGACCCTCGTTCGCTGGACCGACCGTCATCTGATTGACGCGGATCTCTATTGGTCGCTCTCCGACTCCAACGAGGAGATCCGCATGATCGACCTGACCGACGAGACGCTTGGCTTCCTCGAAGATTTTGCGGCCGATTACCGAGAAGATGTGGTAAGCCGCACGGAGGCGCGTCGAATCCTCAAGCAAATCGACCGGAAGAAAATCAAGAAGCTTATCCGGGCGGGCGACGTGGAAGATGTCGAGGTCGACGAAGAGACGCGCGTCGTCGTGGGGAGCCTCGAAGACTATCTGATGGAGCGGGAGCGGGAAGAGGAAGAAGGGGACGAGGAAGACGAGTAGAGGCGCTCTGAACGCACCTCGTGCGGTGTCCCCGAGTGTGCCATCAAGAATGCCTCTCAGGCCGTGCCGGAAAACGCCCCGTCGCTCTCCAGCATTTGCTCCAGGGTGGGCCGCATCTCTTCGGTAGGGAAAATGCCGAGGACGCGCTTCGTGACTTGGCCGTCTGGCGTCACGAGGAGGGTGGTGGGCAGTCCGGGAAGGGGGCCAAACGCAGATTCTGCCGCCCCGTCGCTGTCGATCACGATTGGGTAGGCAATGTCCAGCTTGTCTACAAAGGGGGCAACCACCTCACGGCCCTTGCGGTCCAACGCGATGCCAATCACCCGCAGCCCCTCCTCGTGAAGATCTGCGTGCAGGGCCTTCAGGTCTGGAATTTCCTCGCGACATGGGGCGCACCAGGTTGCCCAAAAGTTGACAAGGAGGAGCCGGCCCTCTTGGGCCTGGAGATCGATCGATGCGCCGTCCAGGGTGGTGAGGGTGAGGTCGGGCACCGGAGTGGGACCCACGTCGCGCACCTTGCCGGGCAGAGGGCCGGACTGGGAGGGAGCGGATTGGGAAGACGCAGACTGCGAAGCCGCAGCCGGGGAATCTTGCGAAGCCTCACCGCCGCACGCAGCGAGGACAAGCAGTAGGGACAGTGAGAGGAGAGGCAACCGGCGGTGCATGGCGTCGGGGCGGCAGGTTCCAGAGGGAGCGCACTGACGGGAACGGAGGAGTGAGAACGGAACAGAAGGCCTATTCCAGAGAGGGAACGGTGCGGAGCGCGTCCTGCAGCGTCTCGGCCGTGACGTCAAAATGAGAGGTGTCAAAAACTGCTTTTCCGCCCGCCAGCACAATGGCTTGGGGCGTCTCGTGCTGCACCCCGAGCGTGTCGGCGATCTCGTTGGACACGGCTCGGCTCTGCTGCACTACGAGCTTGTAGACCGGCGCGTCGGTCTTCGCAGCGAGGGCCTCCATCTCGTCATGGGCCGAACTACTGATGGGACACGCAGAGCTGTGCTTGAACACCAGGACCGGCTCGCCCTCTGAGCGCGTACGAGCGTCCGCCCAGTCGGACAGGTTGGTAAGGGGATGAAACGGGGCGTCGGACATGAGGCAGACAAACAGGAAAATGGGGAAGCGACCGCTGGAAAAGTCCGTACCACGAGGCCAACCCTGTGATACGCGATGGGGGTGAACAATCGGTCAATATTGGACGTGTCCCTCGGTGCGTCGAATGTATGCGGGGGGCGGCCTGAGAATTTCACGCACTCGTTTTTTCAACTGAGCCCGACTTCCATGGAAACGCCGGACACCGGGGCCGCCGAGGTGCGGTGGGCCCTCGAGGACCTGTACGACAGCCCCGAGGCCTTGAACGAAGCGCTGGACAACGCCGCGTCCAATGCAGAGGAGTTCGCGGAGCGCTACCGCGGCCGCATTGGCGACCTGGGCCCCGAGGCGCTGGCGGCAGCGCTGGAGGCCCTCGAATCCATCTACGACCGTCTCGGGCGCGCCCGGGCCTACGCCTACCTGCGCTGGACCGCCGACACGAACGACCCGGAGCGCGGCGCCCTCCGCCAGTCCGTCCAAGAAACGGTGGATCGCATCCAGCAACAACTCGTCTTCGTGGAAACCGAATGGGTGTCGGTCTCTGACGACCGTGCCGCGACGCTCCTCGACCACGACGCCCTTGCGGAGTACCGGCATTACCTTGAGACCGAGCACCTCCGCCAAGACCACGTTCTGAGCGAGGCGGAAGAGAAGGTGCTTTCCGAAAAATCGATGACCGGGAAAAGCGCCTGGACCCGCTTCTTCGACGAAACGCTGGGCGCCGCGCGGTTCGATCTCAATGGGGAAACGCTGACGCAGCAGCAGATTCTCTCGAAGCTCTACGAGCCGGATCGAGACCTCCGGCGCGAGGCCGCTCTCGCCTTTACCGACGGCCTCGAAGAGCATCGCCGCCCCCTGACGTTTATTTTCAACACCCTGCTCGCCGACAAGGCCTCGACCGACCGCCTCCGCGACTACGACCACTGGCTGCAGCAGCGCAACCAGTCCAATGAGGTGGACGACGAGACGGTCGCTACGCTCATCGAGGCCGTGACGGATCGCTACGACCTTGTCGCGCGCTTTTACCGGCTTAAGAAGCGGCTCCTGGGGGTCGATACACTCTACGACTACGACCGCTACGCGCCCATTCGCGAGGCCGATACGACGTACGACTGGGACGAGGCCCGCGCGCTGGTACTGGACGCCTACGGCGACTTCCATCCGGACATGGCGGAGGTGGCCCGGCGGTTTTTTGACCACGACTGGATCGACGCCGCCCTAGCGCCCGGCAAGCGCAGTGGGGCGTTCAGCCACGGGACGGTGCCGAGTGCGCACCCCTACGTTCTTCTTAACTACACGGGCAAAGCCCGCGACGTGCAGACCCTCGCGCACGAACTGGGGCATGGCGTGCACCAGTTCCTCGCCCGCGAGCAAAGCCTGTTTCACCACGGCACGCCCCTCACGACGGCCGAAATGGCGTCGGTCTTTGGGGAGATGCTCGTGTTTCAGCGCCTCCGGCGGCGTGAGGAGGACCCTACCAACCGGCTGGCCCTGCTTGTGGCGAAGATCGACGACACCCTGGCAACGGTCTTCCGGCAGGTGGCCATGAACCGGTTCGAGGCGCGCATCCACGCCGACCGTCGCGAAAACGGCGAACTGCAGGCGGACCGCTTCGCCGAGCACTGGATGAAGACCCAGCGCGACATGTTTGCGGGCAGCGTGGTCCTGGGGGACCACTACCGGCACTGGTGGAGCTACATTCCGCATTTCTTGCACACGCCGGGCTACGTGTACGCCTATGCCTTCGGCGAATTGCTCGTTCTCGCCCTCCACGCGCGCTACGAGGAGCGCGACAGCGGCTTTGCGGATCAGTACCTCGATCTGCTCCGCGCTGGCGGCTCCGACTGGCCCCACGCGCTGGTGGGAGAGATGGGGGTCGATCTGCACGACGAGGACTTCTGGGCACGCGGCCTGTCCCACATCGAGGACCTGATCGCAGAGGCGGAGGCCTTGGCCGACAAGGCCACCGCCGAGCGCCTGGCCCGCGGCGACGGAGCCCCCCATGCATCTTCGACCTCTTGACTCCTGTCCCCCGGCTAAAGGCCTGTCCCGACTGCCGTTGGGGAAGGAGTTCCGAAGCGACAGGTTCATATCCCCCGGATGAATCCGGAGGGGGGCCTGCTTCTTCGCGCATCCTCAGTACTCTACGTCAGTCCACGCCCTTCCGTGTCCACCCCCACACGCGCCAGCAGCCAGCCCGGGTTCTGGGACGTTCGGTACGAGCGAGAAGACCACCTCTTCGGGACGGCCCCCAATGCGTTCGTGGCGGCGGAGGCCTCCCGCATTTCTCCGAACAGCGATGTTGTGGCGCTGGGGGCGGGGGAGGGGCGCACGCTCCTGTGGCTGGCCCGCACGCACGGACACCGGGGCACGGCCGTCGACTTTTCGGGCAGCGCCCTGGCCACGGCCGCCCGCTGGGCCCAGGAGTACGAGGTGCCCCTCGACACCGTCCGGGCCGACGTGCGCACCTGGCGCCCCGAGCGGCGCTGGGACGCGGCCCTCGTCACCTTCCTGCAACTGCTTCCCGAAGAGCGAGCGGGGCTCTATCGCCTGCTTCGCCGCATCGTACGGCCGGGAGGCTGGATCTTGGGCGAGTGGTTTCGGCCCGCCCACCTCCACGGTCCGTACGACCGCCTGGGGCCGAACCGGGCCGACCGCATGGTGCCTCCCAAGGAGGTGCGGGCGGCGTTTGCTCAAGAGCAGCAGGCGCGTTGCACCGCCGCCGATGTCGACCTCCGCGAGGGGCCGCGCCTCAAGGGGCACGCGGCGGTCGTTCGGAGCGTCGTGCAGAGGGCGTAGGGGCCCTGCCGCGTGCGGGCCCGCGACCCGGCGTTCGGGAGATGTGCGGCAGGCCTGTAGACATTGCCCTCGGTGAAGGGTAACTTTCTGAGCACGACCAGTGCCGAGTTGAGGCACTGCCCTCGTGTTCTTGGCCACACACTCGCCCCTCCGATGCTTTCAATCAACGACCTGTTGGTTGCCCGTGACTTCTCATCCGTGTCCGACCGGGCCGTGCGCTACGCCTTTGACCTGGCGGCTCGCACCGGGGCCATCCTCCACGTGCTTCACGCCGAAGTGCTTCATGAGGCCGGCGACGGGGACGATCGCTCGCTGTCGGACGATCTGGAGGCACTGCGGGAAGAACTGAAAGAAACCGGTGCCCTGGCGCCCGAGGCCGTCAATACTGTCCGCATCAAAGAGGACACGCGCCGCGATGTGTCTCCCGGCCCGGCCATCATGAACTACGCGGCGGAGGCCGACGTGGACCTCATTGCGCTCGGCACGCGCGGCCGCCGGGGGGCCAGCCGCATCCTGCTGGGCAGCGTGGCCGAGGAGGTGGTGAGGCAGGCCGATCGTCCTGTGCTTACGGTGCGGGGGGCGGAAGACGAAGAGCCGGTGCACGCGCCCGAATCCATCGACCGCATTCTCGTACCGGTGGACTTCTCCGAGCACGCCCGTGAAGCGATGCAGACGGCCAAAGAGTGGGCCGCGCTCTACGATGCCCGTATTGACGCGCTCCACGTGGTTCCCGAAAAGCTCAACCCCGCCTTCTACGTCGGGGGGGTCAAGTCCATCTACGACATGCACCCGGACATTGAGGAGAAGGTGCAGAAGCGCCTGAATGCCTTTCTGGCAGAGACGGGCGGGCCGGCCGTGGATGTACACTCGCGCGTGCAGGTCGGAAACGCGGCGCCCGATATCGTCGAGTTTGTCGGGGAAAACGAGGTGGATCTCGTCATGATGTCTACCCACGGGCGCACGGGGCTGGATCGCTTCCTGCTGGGAAGCGTGTCGGAAAAAGTGATCCGGCACGTCCGCTGTCCCGTCGTCACCATGAAGGCCTTCGGACAGTCGCTCCTCGCGTCGCCCGCCTCCGCAGGCAGCAAGGCCGAAGGATGACCGTTGTGTGCTTACGCCTACGTGTCTTCCCCGAGACGAGGGAAGCGTGCGCGGCCAGGCCGAGGCGTTCATCCATCGTCGGATACAGGCACTGCATTTCCCGCCCCCATCCTCACAGGTCCTCTTTCTCGCCATGACCTACGTCGATCGCATTCTTTTCCCGACCGATGGGTCCGACTGCGCAGAGCGCGCACGTCGTCACGCCGCGCACCTCGCCGATCACTTCGACGCCTCTCTTCATGTCATCCACGTAGAAGAGCGTGATGTGGAGCTTGCAGACGTGGTGGAAATCCGCGAGGCGGATCTCCTTGCCGATCTGCATGGCGCGGTGGACGACGCCTCCGGGTCGCTAGCGAGCCCGCGCGTACGGGAGCGCACGGTGGCACACGCATCGGCCGCCGGCGGAATTCTCTCGTACGGGGTGGAGCACGACGTTCACCTAATTGTGCTGGGCACCCACGGCCACCGGGGCGTGCGGCGGCTCATGCTGGGCAGTGTGGCGGAGGAGGTGGTGCGCAAGGCGCCGTGTCCCGTGGTAACCGTGGGTCGCGGCGCTGTGTCTCCCGCGGATATGGGAGGAGGAACCATGCTGGTGCCCGTTGACTTTTCCGAGCATCAAGCGCGGCTGGTGGCGCACGCCAGGGTGCTGGCCCCGGCGTACAACATGAGCGTTGTACTCCTTCACGTCACGGAGACTGTCAGCATTCCGGAGGTATACGGCGTAGAAGCCGTGCGTCCCGATCCGGCACAGCTCGCCGACCGGGCGGAGACGGCGCTTGGCGATGTGCTGGTGTCGATGCGGGAGGCCGGAATTGAAGCCACGACACTGGTGCGGTCCGGACACCCCGCCGACCAAGTCCTCACCGCCGCCGAAGAGATGGAGGCTGCGTTCATCGCCATTGCAACCCACGGCCGTACGGGCCTCGAACGCATGTTCTTGGGAAGCGTGGCCGAAAAAGTCATCCGGCGCGCCCCGTGTCCGGTCTGCGCGGTGAAGTCGTTTGGCCACTCCCTTGTCGACGACGCGTCTGCGGCCGCGGCGTGAGGGTCCAGACACCGGAGCGAACAGAAGCGCGGCTCAGGCCTAAAGGTTTCCTCGTTTCCACGGCGTGCACACGCCCCATGACTGCTCCTTCCTCGACTTCTGCTTCCTCAACTTCTACTTCCTCACAAGACGGTCTGGTACTCATGTGGAGCGGCGGGAAGGACGCCACTCTTGCGCTTGACGTGCTCCACAGCCAGTCGCCCCGCCGGGTGGGCGCCCTGCTGACCACCGTCGTCGAGGACACAGGGCGCGTCACGATGCACGGGACGCCGCTGCGGCTCATCAAGCAACAAGCGCGTGCCCTCCATCTTCCGCTGCACGTGATGCGGGTGCCATCCCGGCCGTCCAACGAGGTGTACGAGGCGCGCTTGGAGGCCGCCCTGACGCCGCTGTTGGAAGCAGGGCATTCGACGGTTGTGGCGGGGGACCTTTTTCTGGAGGATGTACGCCGCTACCGGGAAGGTGCGATTGAGGCCCTCGGCGCCAGAGCCCTCTTCCCGCTGTGGCGACGGGACCCGGCGTGGCTCGCGCAGCGGTTTTTGGAGCGCGGCTACCAGGCGGTGGTCACCTCGGTTGATACCACGCAGCTTGGGGCTTCCTTTGCCGGGCGCGCCTACGACACGTCCTTTCTGGAGGCCCTTCCGTCCTCTGTGGATCCGTGTGGCGAGCACGGGGCCTTTCACACCTTTGTGACTGACGGACCGTCCTTCGAGACTACGGTCCCAGTTGCCGTAGTGGGAGAGGAGGCGGGGGAGCGCATGCACAAGGTCCATTTAAGGCCTACCGACGCGGACAATCCGTTCGCGTGAGCATGTGCGAGCGCAACAGCCCAGGACAAAAGCAAACCCCTCCATCCGGCAGGGCCCGATGGAGGGGAAGAAGAGAGAGGGTCGGCTGCCTCCGCCGCCTGCCCTACTCGTCGTCGGCTGCGGCAGATGCACTGCCCGATCCATTCTCATCGGGAGAAGCTTCGCCGGCCACCCGCTCAGCGGAGACATCGGGCTCGCCGTTGGACGCGCTCTCTTCGGCATCGGCGCTGGGCGCCTCCGTCGGTGCTTCGCCCTCCTTCACCTCAAAGGAGAGTTCGTCGGCGTCTCCGTCGTGTGTGATGAGGACAGTGTCCCCCTCCGTAATCTCGTCGTGGAGGATGTCCTCCGCCATCGGGTCCTCCACATACTTCTGGAGGGCGCGGCGAAGCGGGCGGGCCCCGTACTTCTGGTCAAAGCCCTTGTCTGTGAGAAATTCCTTGGCGGCCTCGTCAAACTCAAGGCTGAGCCCCAACTCTTCGGCCCGGTCGAACAGGTCCTCCGACATGATGTCGATGATGTCGAAGATGTTGTCCTTGTTCAACGGGTTGAAGACGATTACATCGTCAATCCGGTTTAGGAACTCCGGATTGAAAACGTTCTTGAGAGCATCCTGCACGGTCGACTTCATGGACGTATAGTCCATCTCCTCGCCCTCCGTCTGGTCGAACCCAATGCCCTGGCCGAAGGACTTGATGTCCTGTGTGCCGATGTTAGAAGTCATGATGAGAATCGTATTACGGAAGTCCACCCGCCGGCCCATGCCGTCGGTCAGGATGCCATCGTCGAGCACCTGCAGCAGGATGTTGAAGACATCCGGGTGGGCCTTCTCAATCTCGTCGAGCAGCACCACCGAGTAGGGCTTGCGGCGCACCTTCTCGGTCAACTGGCCGCCCTCTTCGTGGCCCACGTACCCCGGCGGGGCCCCCACGAGCCGGCTTACGGAAAACTTCTCCATGTACTCGCTCATGTCGATCCGGATGAGCGACTCCTGTGACTCGAAGAGATACTCGGTGAGCACCTTGGCGAGCTCCGTCTTCCCCACACCAGTGGGGCCGAGGAAGATGAACGACCCGATCGGCTTCTCGGGATCCTTCAGGCCCGCGCGGGTGCGGCGGATGGCCTTCGAGAGCTTCTCGATGGCCTCGTCCTGCCCCACCACGCGCTCCTTGAGCGACTCCTCCATCTTGAGGAGCTTCTCCTGCTCTGGCTCGCTGATCTTGTCGACCGGAATGCCGGTCATCATGGCCACAACCTCGGCGATCTCTTCCGAGGTGACGTCGTGAATCTCCGTCTCCGCACGCTCGTGCCAGTCCGTCTTGGCCTGCTCGAGTTCCTCCTGAAGGGTTTTCTCCTTGTCCCGGAGACGGGCGGCCTCTTCAAAGCGCTGGCTCTTTACGACTTGGTTTTTTTCCTCCTGGACGTCCTCGATCTTTTCCTCCAGTTCCAGGATTTCAGGCGGCACCTTGATGTTCGACAGGTGTACGCGCGCCCCGGCCTCGTCCATCACGTCGATGGCCTTGTCCGGTAGGAAGCGGTCGGTAATGTACCGATCGCTGAGCTGCACCGCCAGGTCCACCGCCTCGTCCGAGTAGCGGACGTTGTGATGGTCCTCGTAGTAGGACTTGATGTTGGAAAGAATGTTGACCGTCTCTTCCGGCGTCGAGGGGTCGACGATGATCTTCTGGAAGCGGCGGTCCAGGGCACCGTCCTTCTCAATGTTCTGACGGTACTCGTCGAGCGTCGTGGCGCCAATGCACTGGAGGTCGCCGCGGGCGAGGGCGGGCTTGAACATGTTGGAGGCGTCCAGGCTGCCCGATGCGCCCCCGGCACCAACGATCGTATGGATCTCGTCGATGAAGAGAATGATATCCTCGTTGTTTTCCAACTCCTTCATCACAGCTTTCATCCGCTCCTCAAACTGGCCGCGGTATTTGGTGCCGGCCACCAGCGAGGCGAGATCCAGCGTTACGATGCGTTTGTCGTAGAGCACACGGCTCACCTTGCGCTCCACGATGCGGGCGGCTAGGCCCTCAGCGATGGCGGTCTTGCCCACGCCGGGCTCTCCGATGAGCACCGGGTTGTTCTTTTTGCGCCGGCTCAAGACCTGAGCCACACGCTTGATCTCTTGCTCGCGGCCGATGATGGGGTCGAGCTCGTCGTTCTCCGCCAGCTCGGTCAGGTCACGCCCAAAGTTGTCCAGGACGGGCGTCTTGCTCTTGTCAGATTCGCTGCTCTCCTGACCATAGCCGGAGGAGAGACGGCCGCCCGATCCGCCGCCACCGCTGGAAGAAGACGCTTTGCCACTAATAATGGAGTCTAGCTCGTTTCTCACGGCGTCGTATGTGACTGAAAATCCTTGTTGGAGAATCTGCGCGGCGATGTTTTCATCGTCTCGAAGCAGGCTCAGCAGAAGGTGCTCCGTCCCAATGACGTCGCTCTTGTAAAGCTTCGCCTCCAGGTATGTGATTTTGAGCACCTTTTCGGCCTGTTTCGTGAGGGGGATGTTCCCGACCGAGGCCGAGCTGCTGGTGCTCCGGACCGTGTCCTCCACAGCCTCTTTAAGTTCCAGCAGGTCGCAGCCAAGGTTGCGGAGAATCTTCACGGCAATGCCCTCACCCTCGCGGATGAGGCCGAGTAGGAGATGCTCCGTGCCGATGTAATCGTGTCCAAGCCGCACCGCTTCCTCGCGGCTGTACGAAATCACGTCTCGGACACGGTTCGAAAAGTTGCCTTCCATACCTAGTGGGTTGAACGATCAAAAGCGCCGCGTCGGCGCCCTACACGACGGGGAAGAAGAGACCAAGGAGTAAACCCTTCCCGGCACAAGTCCCGCACGTGAAGCACGTGGTCAATGTGGTAACCACCCGCCTGCGGACTCTGTTCCCCTGCCTGCCGGGCCTGTACGGCTCGGGGGCGATACTCCAGGAGCGTTACAATCCAGAAGTCTCGGTGCTAGAGGAAGAAGAGTGGCAAGTGCCCCTCGGAAGTGGTCCGGTGCAGCGTGGGAACTGCGTGTGGGGGAACAGGGGGAGAAGACGGGTCGCGAAGGCCAAAAAGCGAGAACGGTGGAGGTGTTAGGCCGCAAAGCTCGCCCCGCACCCGCACGTCTCTGTCGCATTGGGATTTTCGAAGGTGAACCCGCGGGCATCCAGGCCGTCGTGGTAGTTGATCGTGGTGCCCATGAGGTAGAGCCCGTGCCGTTTGTCCATGTAAACGGTAATCCCGTCAATTTCGAATACACGATCCTTCTCGCGTTCCTTGTCGAATCCGAGCACGTAACTCATCCCCGAACAGCCGCCGCCTTTCACACCCACACGAAGGCCATACCCGTCCGGAATATTCTTTTTGCGGATGATCTTCCGGATTTCTCGGGCAGCATTTGGGCTGATCTGAATAGGGCTTTCCTGAGCGGACGTCTTGGAGACGGTGTCCGGCATGGGGCAATGAACCTGTTTCGCGCAGTGTATATCGGGACTGGGATTAACGACGTCGCCAAAATCCCTGTTCCACGCGGGCAGTGGCCGCGGCGGGCCAGCTGCGCAGCCGTATCCGTTCTGTTGGATTGTCGGGGCGGGCCAAGTACTAGTTCAGAGGCCGTGCCACAACCACTGTTTCCGTAAGCTGTGTGGCGGTTCCGCCTTCGGCCTGCACGGCCTCGAACAGCACCACGTACGGCCCAATGCGGACGCGATTGCCGGCATCGTCTCGTCCGTTCCAGACCACCTCTCCGCTGCGACCGGCGAGGCGGGCCTGTTCGAGGGTGCGTACCTTTCGGCCCTGTGCGTCGTAGATCCGCACGCGCACAAGGCCTGGGACAGCGTCGAGTGAGAATTGAATCCGCGTGGCCCCGTCCCGCTCGAGAGAGAAGGGATCGGGGCGGATGCGGAGGCCCGCGGCTGCGGGGGCTGTCTCCGGCGGCGGCAGCGACGCAGCGTTGGGAGCGCCCGGGGTGCCTCCGTTTGGGGACGGACTGCTTGTCCAGTTGTCGGCCACGTTGACCCGGCCCGACGGACTCAGGCGCTCCAGCGCGGTGCCTTTCGGGTCGGCAAGGCCGGGGGAGTGCCAGTCCGGAACGTAGTCGACCGTCGCCACAACTGTGCGGTCGCGGCGATGCACCCGGACGCGGTCGCCGTCGTTGCGCAGGCCGAGCCGGACGGCGTCGACCGGGAGGTAGGCGGCTGCATCGACGGAGAGGGGCGCCTCCGGAAACGCCGCGGCGAGCTGCGATTGTTGCACGCGCTCCGCGCCGTTGGGCGCCGCGGCCACCACCGCGAATCCGCCCGGCAGAACGGCGCGCCGCCGCCCGGCCCGGAGGGTGTCGGCCACGCCGGCCTCGGTGGGACGGTCGGTAAGCAGAATCCCGTTTAGCGTGAGGGGCACGTCGGTGCGGTTGTACAACTCGACGTACTCCACCTGGTTGGGCCGCTCGTCGAAGTCATCTGCGAGTGGGTCGAACAAAATCTCGTTGACGACCAGTGCTCCCGGATGAGGGCGGTGGGCGAACGGCACACGGGCCTCGTCCAGCCGATTTCCTACGAGGTCGCGCACGTCGCGCACAGCGAGGGCCGAGGCGGTGGGCGGCTCCGATAGCGACAGGCGGACGAGACGGGCGGTACGGAGCGTGGCCTGCACAATGGGCGTCTCGCCAAGTCCGAACGCGTCCGGGTGAATGCTTGCGGCAGCCACCGGCTCGTCGAACACCACCGTTGCGGCCAGGGAGTCGGACTGCTCCGCGAACGCGGGCCGAGGCGGCTGAGTGTCGCGGGCAAACTGGCTGTTTTGAGCGCCCGGGGTGGCCCCCGACGCGGCTGTAGACGACGTGAAGTTGGAGGCGCGATCGGAGGGGCCGCGAGGATCGATGCGCTCCAGTGCGCGCCCGTCGCCGCCACCCCACGACGGGTCGTACGGCACCGAATCGAGGGCTGTGCCCGAGGGGGAATGCCGGAGGACGACCGTGTCTCCGCCGTTGTTGAGGGCATCCCAGCCGCCTGGGGCGAAGAAAGGGACGGACGGGAAGGCGTCCGTAAACGTGCCGGGCGTACGCACAAGCACGGCGTACGCCCCTGGGGCGAGGGCGGTATCGGCAGCTGTGACGGGGTCAAAGGCGCGGTTTGCGTCGGCAAACGACAGCGCCTGTAGGGCCACTGCCGTATCGGAGCGGTTGTAGAGCTCGATGAACTCGTTATCCGAGGGAGACGGGGCGTAGAGAATCTCGTTGATCACCACAGCGCCCGGGGCGGGCTGGGCCGCGGCAGGACGAGGGAGCAGCAAAACGGCAAGAAGAAGGCCAAGCAGGGGCCGGGGCATGGCCGGACGAGGAGATGAAGACGGGAGGGGCGATTGTCTCTTCTGTTTAAAACTACAAAAAGGTAGTACCCCAGAACGCCCTTGTCAAGAGCGGGAGGACGACCGGGCTCCGTTGGACGACTGGCCCTCCGAGGCGAGGGGGGAAGAACCGCTGCGCTTGGACAGGTCCCGCTGGAGGTGATTCATAAGGACGCGGCTCATGATTCGGGCTGTGGGAGCGAGCGGCGTCTCGTCAATGTCGAAGCGGTGGTGGTGTAGCGGATAGCTGGTTTCCGGACCGGAGGCGGTGCCCACTCGCACAAACCCACCGGGGATGTGCTCGAGGTAGTGGGCAAAGTCCTCCCCGCCCATGCTCGACTGGTCGATCTGATGGATGGCCTCGGCGCCGAGCATCTCGCGAATTGTGGCCTCCACGTTGGCCATGGCCGTCTCGTCGTTCAGCACCGGGGGGGCTCCGTCCTTAAAACTCAGTTCGATGTGCGCTCCGTGTAGGCCCGCCAGGTGCTCGGTGGCCTCGCGCATGTAACTTCGGATAGTTTTGCGGTCGTGAGGGGATACGGTTCGGAGGGTTCCCCCGAGGGAGGCTTCTTCCGGAATTACGTTGTGGGCCTCGCTGCCGTCGAGCATGGTCACGGTGAGTACACACGCGTCGCGGGCATCGGTGACACGGCCCGTAGCCTGATAAAACTGGTCCATTAGCTGGGAGGCCACCCACACCGTATCGACGCCTTCGTGGGGACGGGCGGAATGGCCAGTGCCCTCCTGCCGCACCTTTACCTCGAAGCGGTCGGAGGAGGCTGTGGCGGCTCCTGTGATGAGGCCGTAGCGCCCCACTTCCAACGTGGGGTCCACGTGCACGGCGTAGACGGCATCCAGGCCCTCCAGCACCCCGCCCCGGATCATGAGAGGGGCGCCGCTCGGCAGGCCTTCCTCGTTCGGCTGAAAGAAGACCCGGACGCGGCCTTGCAGGTCGGCGCGATGAGCGTGGAGCACCAGGGCCACCCCAATGCCCATGGCTGTATGGGCGTCGTGCCCACACAGATGGGCCACGCTGGGCACCTGCGAGCGGTAGGGCACCTGCTTTTGGTCCTGGGTGGGAAGGGCATCGATGTCTGCCCGATACCCCACCGTCCCGCCCGGCGCCTCGCCTTCGATGTCTACGTAGAGGCCCGTACCGGCGACGGGGCCGTGCACGTCGAGTCCGTATCCTTCCAGCGTCCGACGAACAAAGCGTGACGTCTCGTGCTCTTCCATCCCCACCTCGGGGTGCTTGTGGAGGTGCCGGCGGATGCCGACGAGCACCTGGGCGAGCGCTTGCTCCTGGTCGGCGGAGTCCGCAATGGGCTCCGGAAGACGAGCGGGGTCGCTGGGGGAAACAGTCGTGACCATTCTCGGGGCGGCATGGCATCAATGAAAAGAGAACAGCGCTCCGGCCCGTTCACACACGACGGGTGAAAGACCAGAGTTAACAAGTAGTGTATACGGGACACCGCCGCTGAGAGATTCTTCGGGGGTCCTGTTCCCCCGACCCCACGGAGCCACGTCGCTCAGGCAAGCCCGAGATACTTCCGCAGTGTCCACTCGCTGGCCAAGAGAAGAAGGAGGACCCCCAGAAACAGGGAGGTGCGCCACAGCTCCGCCTCCGAGGATTCTCGCACGGTCTCGGGGGAGAAGGAGGCGCTGCGTGCGAGAAAGTCCGGCAACTGCTCCGCTGTTGCGGCTGTGTGCGCCGTACCGCCCGACCGAGAAGCAATTTGCCGCATGAGCACGGGATCTGCGCGCGGGGCCTGGTATTCGAGGCGGAGCGGGGCCACTGAGAAGGACCCCGTGTCGGTGCCCAACTTGGCACCACCGCGCTGGGCGCGGGCCGTGTAGCGGTATGGGCCCTCCGGCAGCGTCCCTACGTCGAGCGTGTAGCGGCCCTGGCCCACCGGCTCCATGGTGTACGGGTATTCCGTGCCGGTCGAGTCGGTAACCGTCACGTCGACGGTGGCGTCGGAGACGGGCTGCCGGCTCTCGTCGTACACCTGGCCTGTGAGCCCTACGGGGTCGGTTCCGTCGAACGTGGTGGCGGTAGGGCGCACCCGCACGGGGGCGTCGTCGGCCTCAGTGCCGACCCAGCGAAGCAGGTTGGACGCGAGACCGGGCCAGAGCGGGGCCGCGGAGTCCAGCTGGGAGGGCAGCAGGGCCCATCGCCACACGCCGGTGCCCAGAAGCGCGGCGGTTCGGAGGCCTGCCCGACTGCGGACGACAAGAAGCGGAGACGACGCCTCCCCGGACGCCTCCTCC
>CAZFJR010000026.1:20070-26956 GCA_964519235.1 uncultured Salinivenus sp.
CCTCCCCGGACGCCTCCTCCTCGGACGCCCTCTCCCCGGACGATGGTGCACCGGTTGCCAGCACACGGGCGTCGGGCGCGGGGGTCCAGGTTGTGAAACGAGTGCGTAGGGGTGGAAGCCGATCCAAGAGGCGCAGGTCGGCATTTTCGATCCGATAGATGGGGTGCTGGCGCTGGCCCTCGTCGATTGCAAACGAAGCCTCTCGGGCCTCGGAGGAAGGCGGGTCGGGGGTGGCGGGCAGGACCGAAGCAAAGTGCTCGCGCCAGGCCCCAAGATCCGTCTGGCGGTCGAGAACGAAGAGCGCTGGCGTGCCGTCCTCAATCTGCGTGGCAACGCGCTCCACCACGGCGTCCGGAACCGGAGCGCTCGGAAATCCTGCGCACACCACCACGTCGAACGACGAAAGATCGTCGGGCAGAGGACCTTCCAGGAACGTCCCGTCCCGGGTTGGCACGCGGGCGGTCGTCTCCGTGTCGGCGGTGCGGTCGTACACGCGGCGCAGGGCCGTGAAGGTGGGCGAGGGGGTGGCCCCCAGCAGGAGCACCTGCCGCCTGCTGTCGAGCACGCGGAGGGAGACGGTCTGCGCGTTGTTGCGGGGCGTTGCCTCGTCGGCCAGCGTCGCGGCGCGGACGGTCAGGCGTTGGCGGCCGGTCGTGGAGGGGGAGAACGTGAGGTTGGCGGACACCTCGCCGGTACCACGCGGCAGGCGTACGGTGCGGCGGTCGAGCGTTTCGCCGTTCCGTTCGAGTGTAACGGCCACCGATTCACCTTCGGCCCCTCGCGCCGAAAGGGTGGCCCGCACCGGCACCTTGGAGTCGAGGTAGGCACGCTCGTTGGTGGCGATGCTGCGGAGACGGAGGTCGCGGCGTCGCGTTGTGTCGCCCACCGTTACGGTGTGGACGGGGACGGGGGACCGGTCGGCCACGCGCAGCGGGTTTCGACCCGTATTGTACTGCCCGTCGGATACAAGCACGATCCCGTCCAGGTTTGTGCCGCGGAGCCGCTCTGGCACTGACTGGAGGGCGCCTGCGAGGTCCGTCCGTTGACCCTCAAAGCGGAGCGAGTCGGCCGTCGGTGTAGAAAGCGCGCGGAGGGACGGCCCGGCTCCGAACACGCGAGCCGCACCGGGCGCGCCCTCGCCCGTCAACGTCTCCAGAAGAGGCCGCACCGAGTCGCGGGCCGCAGTGGCACTGGGCGACGCGTCGCCGCTCGTGACCACCTGCATGCTCTCGCTCTCGTCCACCAGCACCGCCAGCACGGGCGGTCGCTCGGTCGAGCGAACCTGCTGCAGCACCGGCTCGAACAGAAGAAGGCAGATAATGGTCAGCGCCAAGAAGCGGAGCCCTCCCAGCAGGCCGCGCCATCCAGCGCTCAAGGGCGGTACGGTGGCGCGGTAGCTCCAGTACGTGAGCCCGCCCGCCACCGCTACGCAGAGCAGCAGTAGCCAGGGCGAGTAACCGAGCGAGAACGCCATGCGGGTTGGGGGCGGTTATTGGGGCAACGTGAAGGTGTCCGTGGCGCGTGCGCCGCGGTCCGAGGTCACGACGCAGCGGTAGCGCCCCGGGGGCAGGGAGGAGGTGTGGAGAGAGAGCCGGTTGGGGCCGGGATGGCCCGCGTGTCGCGTCTGGTGGACCCGGCGGCCGAGCGGGGTAAAGAGAGAAACCTGGAGGGAGGTGGTGTGCGACGGGGCAGACACGGGTACGACGAGCGAAGAGTCAGAGAGGGAGCGGTAGGGGCGTGACAGGTGCAGGGCTGGAGGGGGAGAGCGGCGGGCCTGCCACTCTGCCCTCCGGAGGGCTGCCTCTGCGTTTACAATGCCCCACCCGCGGGTCGTATCGGGCGCGTGGGCCTGCCCGGCCGTCTGCCGCAGCAGGCGGCGCACCTCGATGGGGCCGAGCGACGGATTCACCTGCAGCATCTGTGCCGCGATGCCAGCCACTTGCGGGCTCGCAAACGAAGTGCCACCCACCTGGGCGTACCTCCCGTTCTTCCAGGCAGCGGCCACGCGCCGGCCCTGCACCAGCACGTCGGGTTTGCGGCGGCCATCGGCCGTCGGCCCGCGGGCGCTGAACGCGGCAAGAGAAGAGTCGGGGGCCACGGCGCCCACGGCGATGGCCGAGTCGGCGTCGGCCGGTGTGTTCACGTAGTACCAGCACGAGTCGGGCGTAGCGCAGCCGCTGTTGCCCGCGCTCACAACCACCGTTACGCCCAGTTGAGCCGCCCGGTCCACAGCGCGCGTGGTGAGGGCCGTGTCCCCGTCCAGGTCGGCCGGCGCATAGCTCCGCTGCCCCTCGTCGAAGGTAGTATAGCCAATGGAGACGTTCACCACGTCCGCCCCGCGTCGGTGCAGCCACTCCAGGCCCGCCACAAAGTTGTCCTCCTCCACGTTGCGCTCGAACTGCGTGTACTCCGTCGTGGCTCCCAGAAGGGTGGCCCCGTAGGCCGGTCCCACCAGTGCGCCGGTGTCGTATCCGGCCGCCACCGACGCGACGCTGAACCCGTGCGTTCCCCCCTGCCGACGTTCGGTAAACGAGCGCAGGGCGGCCAGACGGTCCTCGGCGCGCAGCGTTGAGAAGGCCGGATGGCGGAGGCCGGCAAAGTGGGCGTCCAAAAACCCGAGGCGCACGCCCCGGCCGCTGAGTCCGCGGGCCAGGGGCGGAAGGGCCTGGATGCGGCGGAGCGGCTCCCGTAGGGCGCCAACAGCAGGGGGCGAGGGAGGCGCGGACGGGCGAAGGACCGGGGAGGCGGCGAGGGAAACCGAGGACGGTGCCCTGGCGGGAGCCTGCGAGGTTGTGAGAGAGGCAACGGGCCGTGTGTGCTGGACGAAGGGAAGCGCCGCGACTGCACGGCGCAGTGGAGGCGAGAGCCGCACGCTCACAGCGTGAAACCACCGGCTTCGCACCAACGGCTGGGCCCCCATGGCCTGTAGACGACTCAGATACGAAGCGGCGACCGGCTGGGTCCACCGGGCGGGCCCTGAGGCGGCGGTCCGCGGCCGATCCTCGAAAAAGACCCAGTACTTGGTGTGCACGCCGTTGCTGTCGGAGGGTGGGGCCGCGTGCGCGCCTCGATGACCGCCGGGCAGCCCTACGGCCAGCAGCAGCACAAGCAAGCCCGCCCGCCGCGTCCACGCCCACAGACCCTCGAAGAAGGGCCCTCTGTCGCCAGGGTGGGACAAGGCAGAATGGGGAAGAAAGCGCTCGGACATAGAAGCACTCAGACGTGGAAGCAACTGGGGGCCGAGAGCGCCGCCGTTGCCGCGCCGCACGGGGCGTCGTATGCTGTAGGGCGTTGTGTGCTGTAGGGCGTCTTGTAGAGGCGTGTGCTGTGGAGACGTTGTTGTTGGGACGTCGTTGTTGGGACGTCGTTGTTGGGACGTCGTTGTTGGGACGTCGCGTGTGCCGCAGGCGTCAAAGGTACAGGTACACCATGTACCCCGCAAAGCAGGCGACCATGAGGGCGCCCTCCCCCCGAGAAATTTCGTGGTCGGTCCAGGTAAGCGGCACGACGAGCGCACAGAAGCCCAGCATGACCGGGAAGTGCAGGCGGAGGGTGTTGGCGTCCACTGCAATCGGCTCGGCGATGGACAGAGTGCCTACCACGAACAGCACGTTGAGAAGATTGCTCCCCATGACATTGCCCACCGTCATGCCCGCCTCCTGCTTCAGGGTGCCCACCATGGAGGCGGCCAGTTCGGGTAGGCTGGTCCCAATCGCCACGACCGTGAGCCCAATCACCACGTGGTCGATGCCCATAAGGTCCGCAATCGCCACAGCGTTGTCTACCATGAGGTGGGCCCCGAGGGCGAGGCCGCCCATGCCGCCGAGTACGTACACAGACTTGGCCGTCGTCGACAGCTCCGGGTCGGTCGAGTCGACCTCTCCCTCCATGCTCTCAAGGATCGTGGCGGTGGTGGTGCGCCGGGCGTCGTAGAAGACATACGCCCCGAGGCCCAACAGAATCAGCACCATTAGCACCCCATCCCAGGTCCCGATTACGCCGTCGAGGGCGCAGACGTAGAACAAGACCATTACCCCCAGCATGACCGGATACTCACGCTTGAGCACCCCGGGGGCCACGGCCAGGGGCAGCGTCATCGCGCAGGCTCCGAGAATAAGCGCGACGTTGCTGATATTGGAGCCGATGATGTTGCCGATTGCGAGGGTCGACTCGCCCGAAAGCAGCGCAAAAAAGTTCACCAGAAACTCCGGCATGGACGTGCCGAGTGCCACCACCGTGAGCCCCACAATGACCGGCCGGATGCCGTACTGCAGCGCGATGCTCGACGCCCCCTGAACGAGGCCCTCGGCGCCCAGGTAGAGCACGAGAAGGCCCAGGAAGAAGAGAAAGACGTAGAGGACCATGCGGGGACACTCGGGTAGATCGCCGACCAGACACGAAAGCTGTGGAGCCTTGAGGGCGGAACCGGGGCGCGGAGCAGATACTGGCAGCAGCGGTGTGCTCGCGGGGCGTTTGCACTAGGGGCGTACACGCCGGGTCCGGCGGACACCCGTACTGGGCAGGCGCAGAGGCACGGGGCCCTCCCCGGCGCGGCTGGGGGGGCGCCCGGCCCGCTGATTCTCTGGAGGGGCCCTGGGCGCGGTGGAATGCACCCGACGCGGCGTTTGGCCCGATCGGGGACGGGCCCACACTACGCTTTGTCGAGCAGGGCGCGCCCGCGGAAGGAGCCCGGCAGCAGCCCCGGCGCGGTGGCGCGTTCGGGGGCCTCCTTATGCCGATCCATCCAAAGCGTGGCCTCGGGGGCGAGTTCCGCTAGAAGCTGCCGGCAGGCCCCGCACGGCGACCCCTCCGGATCTGTTTTACACGTCAGAAAGAGGCGGCGCGGCGCGGGCAGGGCATAAGACTGTGCTGTCCCTAAGGCCGCCCGCTCCGCGCACAGGATGCGGGCCCAGTCGGGATGCTCCACGTTTACCCCGGGCACCAGGCGGCCGTCGCTGCACTCCAGAAGGGCCCCCACTGCGTAGTGGGACGCCGGTACGTGTGCGTGGTGAACCACGTCGTCGCGGACGCGCTGAATGCCGGCCTCGGGCGTATCGCCAAGGGGGCCATCGAGCGTTGGGGAAAGTGGGGCATCCATGGCGGGTAGGGCCCCGTTTCCCACCCAGCCGCCGCGCAGCCAGGCATCATCGGCGGCTGCCTCATACGGGCCGGAGGAGAGCTCCTCCACGTACAGCGCTTCCTCTCGCCGAAAGGGCCGAGAAAGCACGAACGCCACCACACGGTCGTCCACCCCGGATGCCACAGCGGTCGTGTACGCGTTCAGCAGCGCGGGAAGCGTGAGGGAGTAGGACGCGCTTTCCACGCGCACTCCTGGAATCCAGCGGCCGTCGTCGAGAAGGAGCACAGACGCGGTCGGGGTTCCGGAGAAGGGGGCGTGGGCACGCGGTGCGAGGTGCCTCGCCTGCTCACGCAGCGGATCAAGAACCGGGTCGGAGGGCATGGCCACCGAAGAGGGGTCTGGTGTGCAAATGGGGACCCGGGCGAATCGGTGGGGGCGAGACAGGTTCCCGAGGGCGTTCCGGCTGTGAGCACGAGCCCGTTGTGCGCCGGTGGCGTCTGAGTGCCGGCAGAAAGCAGCGAAGACAGCGCCGGCCGGCAAGGCGACAGGGCCCGGCAAGACGACAGGTCAGACCTCACGCGTCCGAGTCGGGAGGCGTCCGCCCGACAAAAACTTCCTCGCCCGTTTCCGTGTCCCGATACACGTCGGTCCCGTCCTCCCGCCGCAGAAACTCCAGTCGTTCGGAAGTGGAGTCGGTTTCAGTGGACCCAAATCGGGCCGACAGCGAATCTGTGTAGGTCCAGCCGTCGGGCGTCATGAGCGCGTCCGCCTCCGTGCCGGCCATGCGGCAGGCCGCAACGGAGGCCGACGCATGGCCGGGGGCGGGCAGGCGTCCCAATTCGGCCCATTTACAGGGCGCCGAGAGGCCGCGTTGCTGATCCGCGATGACGAGGTCGATGGCTTCCCCGTCCTGCACGTACGCCAGTCCCTTCTGGGTGAGCCGCTCCACGAACCGCTTTGCGTCGCGCGGGTCCATGAAGCCTACGCGCACGAGGGTCCCGTCGGCACACAGCGTGTCATTCGGACAGTCGGCCCGGAAGGCCTCCCAGCCCCCCGCGTAGTGCTCGACGATGGTGCGGGCGCGGACGACTACGGAAATTCCCTCCACGAGAACGGCCATAACAAGACGGACAGCAGCGAGTGGCAAGACAGCGGGCGCCAAGACGAAAGCGCAGGAGTCTCCACGCTGGGACCGGTAAAAAGATTCAAAGAGCCGAGGGCACCTTTTGGGCAGAAGCCGCATTCGACACGGTGCGCCCTCTGTCCATTTCGCTCATCGCACTGCCTGCTTCGCATGCCCGACGAACCGACCGAACTGGCCGTAGGGGAAAGCTTTGTAATCTCGGACGACGGCGATGCCCTTCGTGCCGAAACGACCCGACGCGAAGAGCACCTCTTCACGACTACCTACCGAGACCCCCAAACCGGTGTGCTCCGGCTTGCGCTCCAGGTCGACATCACCACCGGCACCACCGCCATCGATCCGCGCAGCTTCGACCCTGAATTTTGGACCCTGGTGGTAGAAGGAGAGCCGCGGCCGGGCAGCAACTTGCGAAGGGCCCTGGCCGCCTTCGACGACCCGGGCATTGAGGTCGATCCAGAGCGTCAGCACCTGCACATTCGCGCCGACGAGGGCTGAACACGGCCCCGCGTCCCGCCGAATCTCTTGGCGGCAGGGGGCGTTGGGTGTGCCGTCGCGGGCCCACACCAGGTGCGGCGCGTGCCGGGGTGGCGGAAGTGGCAGACGCAACGGACTTAAAATCCGTTGGTGCTTGTGCACCGTGTGGGTTCGAGTCCCACCCCCGG
>CAZFJR010000027.1:0-17206 GCA_964519235.1 uncultured Salinivenus sp.
GCACCGTGGGATCGGCCTGGAGGGGCCATCCGCGCCGCAGCCGATTGAGGTACACGCCCGCGATCCGCGGCTTTTCGGCGTCGAAGAGCGCCTCCTGCTCCACGATGGAGGCGAGGGTCACCACCTCCCGCTTCGTAAATCCGTGGCGCTCGGCCCCGGCGGCCAATTCGCGTTCGTAGAAGCGGTCGAACGCCGTTTTGGCGCGGCGCACCACCCGCTCCGGCGGCGCCTCCCAGTAGAACTCGTAGGTTTCGGGCAGGAGATACCCAAAGAGGCGGGACGGAGCAGTGCCCAGCGCAGCGGCGAGGGCCGTGTCGCGGAGGGCCGTGCGGAAGGCATGGGCGTCGTGCCGAAGCCCTGCCCCCATCGTACGGGCCAGCGCTCCGGCGCGACGGCCGGCCGGCAGGCGCAGCCGCACGGGGTCCTGCAACCCGCGCCGCAGCTTGTCGAGCAGGCGGTAGGTGGAGCTGCGAGGCCGGATGCGGTAGTGGCCCGACTTCAGCTGCGCCCCCCATCCGGTGGCCCAGGCCGCGAGGCGAAACGTTTCCGGCGACGCCAGCACGCCCGCTCGGGTCAGCGAATCGAGGGCCGCATCGAGCGACGGATCCGGCGGCAGGTAGACGCTGCGCGGCGCGTCGTGGGCGGGCGTATTGGGCCCAAAGAGCACCGCCCCCCCGACTCCTACGGCAAGTCCGCCCCCAAAAAGGAGGACGGCAGCCAGGCCAAACAACCAGCGGGCGCGCATGAGACAAGAGAAGGTTGTAAGCGAAAAGGCTACAGCTGAAGGCCCGGGTCGATGCCCAGCGTGGCGTCACTCCGGTGCCCAGCCCCAAGGCGCTGCGCACCGGCCTGCGCAATCATAGCGGCGTTGTCCATGCAATACGCCAGCGGCGGCACAGACACCCCCACGTTCTGCGCAGCGCCCAGCGCCTCCACGCGTCGCCGCAGCAACGCATTGGCGGCCACCCCGCCCACCACCGCCACATGCGCCACGTCCCTCGCGCGGAGCGCTCGCCGCAGCGCATCCACCAGCACATCCACCACCGCCGCCCGCACCGATGCACAGAGATCCGCACGGTGTGCGTCGAGCAGCCGCTCCCGGTCGGCGTCCGACTGGTCGCGGAGGTAGTAGAGAACCGAGGTCTTGAGCCCGCTGAACGAAAAGTCGAAATCGTCGAGCCGGCTCCGCGGAAAATCATGGAACTGCGGGTCGCCCTGCTCGGCGTGGCGGTCGATGGCGGGGCCGCCGGGGTAGCCCAGCCCAAAGAGCTGCGCCACCTTGTCGAACGCCTCCCCCGCCGCATCGTCGCGGGTGCGGCCCAGCACCTCGTACCGGAAGCCCTCCCCCACGTGCACCAGTTCCGTGTGCCCCCCTGATACCACAAGACACAAGAAGGGGCGCGGCGGCACGGGCGGCTCCAGGTCCACCGAGTGGACGTGGCCCTCCAGGTGATTGACGCCCACAAGGGGCACGTCGAGCCCGCGGGCGAACGCCTTTGCGAAGCTCAGCCCCACCATCAGCGATCCAGGCAGGCCCGGCCCGTGAGTAACGGCCACCGCATCGAGCGCCTCCGCGTGCACCGACGCCTCGGAGAGCGCCCGCTGCACCACCGGCACAATGAGCCGCTGGTGGTTGCGCGACGCGAGTTCTGGCACCACGCCCCCATACTCGGCGTGCAGATCGGCCTGCGAGGACACCACACTTGCCTCCACAGCGCCGTCCTGCCACACCGCTGCTGCGGTGTCGTCGCACGACGTTTCGATGCCAAGGACGCGCATATTGACCGCCCGTTTTCGGATAAGACTGTACGGGAAGACTGTACGGTGAGAACCACCGGGACTGCCTGCACGCTCGAACGCGGCGCCTCCAGCCTCGTGCGCGCAGGACTCCCTCCCACGAACCGCCTGTTACATGGATCCGGGCGGGGGGATGAAGCGCGAACAAACCGAGGGCACTGGGGTATCACCTAGACACTGTAGACCGTGGTTCTCCTTAGTTTCCTGCACACCGACGAACGAGGTTTCCATGCGCACGATTCTGCCGCTTGCGTGTCTCGTCTTTATGCTGAGCGTCACGGCTCCGGCCCACGCCCAGCTCCGCGAAACGGCCGACCGCAACTCCTCGGTGGTGACCCAACTATATGATGCCGGAGACGCCGCTACAAATGCCCTGGGCAACCTGTTTGGGGCGGAAGACTTCCGCATGGGGCACAGCTACCAGATGTCTTTCTCCTCGTTTGGTGGCAACACGGCCTCTATGGGAATGTACACCAACTCGATGATGTGGCAGTTCAGTTCTGCGTGGGCGGCCCGCGTGGACGTGAGTGTAGCACACCCGCTCGCCAACAGCGGCCCCTTCCGCCAGCAGGAAACACAGGTGTTTCTGCGCAACGCGGAGGTCTCCTACCAGCCATCCGAGAACATGCAGTTTCACTTTCAGGTGCGGCAGAGCCCCCGTGGCCGGTACGCCAGTCCCTACGGGGCTTATCGTCGCGGCGGGATGGCACGCCTCGGCCCTGTCTTTCCGAACTAGGAGGCGGTGTCCGTCCTCGGGCACGCCCCGGCGATCCTCCGTCGGCGCGGCCCCGGCGAGACGGCCCCTCGGTGACGTCCTTTGGCGCTCATGGCTTCATGGTCCCCTCGCCTCACCAACGGACTGCTCAACCTCGCGCTCGCGGTGGGCGGGCTGAGCGTGCTTGTGCTCCTCTACGCGTTTGCCACCCGCACCCTCTTCACGGGCCCGAGCCCAGAACGCCCCGCGCCCGACTCCTCGGCCCTCGTCGGGACCATTATTCAGGTGGAGGTGCGGAACGGAGCCGGCACTGCCCACCTGGCAGAGCACACCACGAGGTACCTGCGCGACCAGGGGTTCGACGTTGTGGACGTGGGCAATCACTCGTCCTTCGACCAGGAGCACTCGGTGGTGATCGACCGCATCGGCAACCTGGAAGCCGCCCGCAACGTCGCCGAGGCCCTTGGCATTCCGCAAGAGCGCGTGCGCCAGAACCTAAAGCCCCAGTACTACCTCGACGCATCCGTGATCATCGGGCACGACTACGAGCAGCTTCGTCCCTTTCAGGACAACCAATAGCCGACCGGTAGCCGGCCGTGCCCGGCTCCCTGTTTCCGTTCATTACCCTCCACACCTTCATTACCCTCCACACCAATGTCCTGACCACATGGCTTCCCCCAACCAGACGTCCTCCGCAGAGCCCTCTATTCGCCGCACCCCCGACAATCCCAGCCCTGTCCTCGCGGCCCGTGCCGTCGATGCCATGGCCGACAAGCGGGCCTCGGACATCACGGTCATCGACCTCCGCGAGGTCAGCAGCATGGCCGACTTCTTCGTCATCGGCACCGGCGGGTCGGACCTTCAGGTAAAGGCCATCGCCAATGGAATCATGGATATCGTCGAAGAAACCTGTGGCGAAACGCCCTGGAAGCGGGAGGGCATGGACCATCTCCAGTGGGTGGTGCTCGACTACGTGGACGTGGTGACGCACATCTTTTTGCCGGAGAAGCGTGCGCACTACCGCATCGACCGACTGTGGGGCGAGGCCGATTCTGAACAGGTGCCCGAGGACGGCGACGCGTCGGACCTGGACCTGCTCCAGGCACTGCTTCAGCGCTCTTCCGACGATGCGTAGCGTCCGGCCCGCCGTTCTCTCTCGTCGACGCCTCGCGCTTCGATGATTCGCTTTTTCGTTGGATTTGGGGCCCTGGCCGCAGGGCTGGGCGTCATGCTCGGCGCGTTCGGCGCGCACGGGCTCGAAGGGCGCGTCTCGCCCGACCGGCTAGAGACGTTTCGCACCGGGGTGGAGTACCAGATGTATCACGCCCTGGCCCTGCTCTTGGTGGGCTGGGCCGCGGCACAAGGATGGGGCCCTCTTTTGTACTGGGCCGGCTACTGCTTTGCGGGCGGCATCGTGGTCTTCTCCGGCACGCTCTACCTGCTCGTCCTGACGGACACCGGCTGGCTGGGTGCCATTACGCCGCTCGGCGGCGTGGCCTTCATCATGGGCTGGGCCCTGCTGGCGTGGACCGCCCTCACCGGCGGATAGCACTCTTCCCCCCACACGCTCTCAGGCCATTGCGCCCACACGTCGTCACAGCTCCTCGTCCTCGAACAGCACGGTGACGCTCGGCAGGAGGTCGTGCTCGCGGGCCAACTCCAAGAGCGACTGCGCCGCCGCCTCGGGCACCTCGTAGCGCCCGTGCACGTCGCTGTCGGTGGCCAGAGCGTAGGCGACGTCCGTGTTCTCTTCCAGCTCGGGGGGGTCCTCCCACGCCGTGGCCTCTTCCACCAGGTACGTCCCATCGTCTGGCATGAAGGAGGCAAGGTACAGCTCCCGTTCGCTCTCTGTGTCGATGAGGCTCACGCTGCCCACGAGGCCGTACTCGATGTCGTAGAACAGCGATTCGGCCAGCAGGCGCGTGGTGAAGTTGTCGGCGTCGAAGGTCGGCATGATGGAGAGGGGATGAACCGAAGGAAACAGACATCGATAAGAACGGGTGTGTAGATCCGTGATGCACGAAGCATGAGACGTGAAGACCGGCGTCAGAGTCAGGCCCACAGAGCTCACGCATTCACTTCTCACTCATCACGGATCGGAAGCAGGGTATTCACCGGCAGCGGCCTTGTCAACCGGATTCCTCCTCCTCAGCGCCTTTTCCTGGAACCATGGAGATTTACTGCCCTGAGTGCGAATGGGAGCCCCCGCCGAGCGCAAAGTGGACCTGCGAGTGCGGGCATTCCTGGCACACATTCGACACGCAGGGCCAGTGTCCGGGGTGCGGCACGGTGTGGCGCGAAACGCAGTGCCACAAGTGCCACGCCTGGTCGCCCCACCACGACTGGTACCACGACCTCCCGCCGGTGGACATGGACGCGATTACAGAAGAGGAGGGCGTCTCGGCCCGACTCGAATCCGGTGGCGACGTCTTGGCGCGTCGTGCCCCCTGCCCCTGAGAGGCGGCACACGTTCAACGCTGCACGTTCAACGGAGTCCCAGCATCTATAAAGTCGTCTAGAAACGTCCACGCATCGGCCCCGCGGCGCTCTGTCAGCTCCGCGTCGAACAGATCAGCGACGTGCCGTGTCACCGACCCGTGCACATCATCCACCGGCACAGAGGCGCCGGTTTCTTCCGCCAGCGACGTGACGCCGCGGTCGTCAATGCCACAGGGCACGATGTGGTCGAAGTAGTCGAGGTCGGTGGTCACGTTGAGCGCGAAGCCGTGCATGGTAACCCACCGGCTGCAGCGCACGCCCATCGCGCAGATTTTGCGTTCCAGCCCCCGCTCGTCGGGCCCGACCCACACCCCGGTGCGCCCGTCCACCCGCGTGCCGGTCACGCCGTAGTCGGCACAGGTGCGGATGATCACCTCCTCGAGCGTGCGCAGGTACCGGCCCAGGTCGGTAAAGAACCGGTCAAGGTCGAACAGCGGATAGCCCACCAGCTGGCCGGGGCCGTGGAAGGTGACGTCGCCCCCGCGTCCGATGCGGTGGAAGGTGGCGCCGAGCGCCTCCAGGCGCTCCTCAGACACGAGCAGATTCTCCGCGTCGCCGCTTTTGCCGAGGGTATAGACGGGCGGGTGCTCCAGCAGGAGCAACACGTGGGGAACGGTCTCCGGCGGCTCCGCCCGCTTGGCGGCAATCAGGCGCTCTTGCACCTGCTCCTGCAGCGCCCGCGCCCGGTCGTAGGGCACGCGGCCGAGATGACACACGACAATCTCTTCGGGGGCGGACATGGACCGATTGGGCTCTGTCTGCAACGTGGAGCGTCGCTTCAACACGTCAACCAGACGACAGGCCGCCGTCGGTTGACGTTCTCATTGTGCGGGAGGGGGAACTGCAGCTCGCCGTACGGTGGGGCTCCGTCACCGTTACCGTGCTGTACCCACGGCCCTCCGCCTAGTTTTGCGTGATGCTCACGCGCACATTGAAGCCTCCGTTGACCCGTGTATAAGAGGGCTGCCGGTTGTCGCCGTTGAACCGTTCGTACTCCACGAGCAAATCGGCCGTCACACGGTCACTCAGCTTGTACGTTAGCTCCGGCGTAATCTGGATGCGCGTGGTCTGCTTGCGCACCTCCACAAAATCGTTCGTCGGGTCTGTAATCTGCGACGCATCGAGCGAGAAATTGGGCCCGGCCGCCGCCAGCGCCCCCTGCAGGTTGTAGCTCCGCTCGTCGTTGACCGACCGCGACATGGTGAGCGAAAACTGGATCTGGTTTTCGAGGCGCCCGAGGCCCAACACGGGGATGCGGAGGCCGCGCTTGCGATACGACACGCTGCCGGACAATTGGTTGGTCTGCACCTCCTCCACCTTGAGGTTGGCGGTGCGGAGGTAGGTTTCCGTCTGCGTGTTCCACTTGAGACTGGTTTCTAGGTTGCCGGGCCACGTTATGTTGATGCCGAGCAGGGGCTGAAATCGCTCGCTCACGCGGGCCGTCCCCACCCTGAAGTCGGCCTCTTGGAACTGCACCCCCTCCAGTAGCGGAACTGGCTCCGGCTCGTCCTGGCCCGTAACGGACGAGTAGCTCGACCGGTACTCGGCGCTGTATCCGTGGCGGAGCGAGGCGCTCTTGACGATGCTGCCGAGAAACGGCCAGTCGGAAAGGCCGGAGTAACGGACGTTCCAGTTCGGCAGTGGAAACGGCGCAAAGCCCTGCGCCCCCAGACTGCCCCCTCCCGTCACAAAGGCCGACCGGAAGTCGCTCGTGACGGAGGCGTTGGTCAGAGGCGCTGCACCCGCCGTCAGGGTCTGGCCGCTGCCCGCGCTCTGCTGCAGGCGATCGATTTGCGTCTGCACCAGCGACACGACAGACCCAAACCCCCACACCGAGGCAGAGTTGTCTCCACTCCGGGTCGTGAAGCGATTCACCGTCCCCTCCTCGGGCTGCAGGGTCGCATTGGTCTGCTCACGCCACTCGATGTTCCAGCTCAGGTCAATCTGGAACGATTCGCTTGGGCTCAGCGCCGTGCGCCCCTCCAGCCGGTGCCGGTTGCTGAGCGCGTCGGTCACCTGAAAGCCCAGCTCTTCGTTCAAGATGCGGTTGCTGGAGCCAATGGTGCGCGCCAGCCCAAGGCGGTACCCAAGCGAGGGCCCGTCGCCTCGCAGCGCGTCGATCAAGCGGTACGATGCGTTCACGCCCGTGGTGTCTCCGTCCACCACCTGGAACGAGGCGCCCACGTTGGACGACTGCGCGCTCCAGTCGGCGTTGTAGTTCACGCTAAAGTCGTTGATGTCCAGTACCAGAAGGGCCATCCCGCGCAGCAGGCCTACAGGATCAGGGAGCGGCACGTCCTCCCAGCCCAGCCCGTCGTCCTCCTCCTCGTCCTCCTCGCGCCCGTCGCGGTTGTCGCCGTCGCGGCGCTGCGCCTCTTTCAATCGCTCGAAGAACCCGAACCGCTCCCATACCTTGTTGGGACGCAGGGTGGCCCCGGTGCGGACAGTGAGCGAGTTGCTCACCCCGGCGCCCTGGAGGCTGCCCTTCGAGCCGTTCGACCAGTTGAACCTCGACTGGTACGAGACGTCCTGCAGGTCAATCCAGTTGAGCCACTCGCGGTCGGCCCAGCCCATGCCCAGCGTGGCCGAGAACCGCTGCCCGTAGCGGTTCGTCCGCGGCCCTGCCTGCCCCACGAGAAGATCCCGAAAGATGTCCAGCTCCGAGCGGCGGTCCTGCCGGTTTTCGAAAAAGACCGAGCGGCCCACCGCATCGGGCGTAAGGCCCGTGTCCTCCAGCCCGTACCGCCGCAGAATCTCCGGCGTAAAGAAGGACTCTGGGGCGTCGGGATCCACGTCCACGTCGGTCAGCACCCGGCTGCGCAGGCTGTCGCTCCGGATAAAGACGTTGGTGCGGGTGCGCGCCGCGACGTCGTTGAAGTTCTGGCGCGTGTTGGAGTCGAAACTGAGACTCAAAAACTCGAAGGGATCGTACTGCAGACTAAAGCTGCGGCGGTGGGTAAACTGCTGGTTGTCCCGAAACTCGTAGGCAATGCGGTAGGGACGGTCCTGGCGGCGGCTGCCCGTGGGGCGCTGGCGGGTGGTGCGGGCGTTGCGCTTGGCACTGGCCGAGAAGGAGAGCGAACGAGGCACGTAGTTAAACGACAGATCGGACAGCGGTCCCAACACTGGTCCCTCGGGCAAGAACCAGAGCGGCCGCACCGTCTGCGGCTGCCCAAACTCCAGCCGGTACTGAAAATCCCCGGACCAATTCCACCGGTCGTCGAGCTGCTTCTGCGGATTGCGCCGCGACTGGTCGAGGTACGAAAAGTTAAGCGACATCCCATCGACGGTTTTTCGCAGCCACCACGACTCAGAGTTCTGCTTCGAGATGTCGACCGTCATCGTGCGGCGCATGCTCCGCGTCTCGGCCGCGGTGCGCACGCTGTCCTTCAACTGGCCGACAATCTCTGAGCGAGAGAGGCCCTCAAACCGCGGCTGCTGGAACGTGGAGTCTTCTTCGCCGAGCGCCTCGAACTGGCGCGCTACGCTGTTCACTCGCACGTCTCCGCGGTTGGGGTCGTAGCGCGGCACCGTGCGGCTCGACTGCATCTGGAGCGTCACGGGGATGCTCCAGCCGGCGTCCTGCGGCAGAAGCGCCCCGAGTTGCAGCTCCGTGCGGAGGTTCCAACTGGTGCTGCTGGACTGCTCGCGCTGGCTGAGGGTGCTGGACAAGGCCCCGAACCCGTCCGTGCGGCGCTGGAGACTGCCCTTCACCGACGCAAAGTCGGCCAGGTCAATGGTGGCGTTCGCGTTGGCCGCCCAGCCCTTTTCCTCGTCGAAGCCGCTCACACGCAGCTCGTTCGCCCAGACCTCGAAGTTGCGAAGCACTGCGTCGGACTCGCCCACGTGCCGCACCCCAATCACAATGTTCTTGATGTTTCGGAGCGAGGGCGTCCCCCGCACCGTGAGCTCTGTCTCTGGGGGCGCAAAGGCGAGGTCCAGGTTCACAGCGTCGCTCGAAAAGGGAACATTGACCTGCACCCCCTGCTGGTCGCGAAGCAGCTTGAGGCGGTTGAGGCGCTCCAGCACCAGGTTCATCTCAAACGCTTCGGGCCAGAGGTCCTGCGCCCCCCCAGCCGTGGGCACGTCGCCCGGCTGCAGTTGCTGCGAGTACTCGTAGTAGTCGCCTGTTTCGCTGGCCCCCAGGCGCACGAACAGCCGCAGGTTCTTCTTGAGCTTCTCCTTCTCGCTCTGGCTGTTGGAGCTCCCGTGCAGGTGGGTGTACATGCGCAGGTTCGAGTACTTGAGCAGGTCGAGCCCCTGCCCAAACGTTTTGAACACGGCCCGCTGCCGGCCTGGCTCCAGCCGGTCCATGCGCAGCAGAAGGGCCTGCTCGCGGCTGCGCTGCTGCACGCCGCGTGAGGTGCGATTCTGGCCCACCACCGCCCCGGCGGGCGGCTCGTAGCTCAGGTCCTCTTCGTTGTTGATGCTGGCCACCCGCAGCTGCCCCGGTCCCCGGTCCATCACGCTGTCGGCCTCCACGGGCTGCTGGGCCACCGGCTCGGAGACGCGCCACTGGCTTCCCACCAGTTCCAGCGACGCAAACCGCATGGTCACCGGCGCCCGGTGCCCCGTGGTCCACAGGCGAATGGACTTGATGTCGTCGAAGTTCTCGATGCTGCCCACCTTGCGCGTAAACTCCTGCACTGGAATGCGCACCTTGTACCAGTCCTTTTGCTGGCCCACCTTGCTCACCACATAGTCGGTCGGGCCCTGGTCGGTGCCAGCGCGTTGCTCCAGTTTGTCGAGCGGGACGGCGTACTGGAAGTAATTGTTGTCAATGTTGATCTGGCTGCCCACTCCATCCAGTTTTTCGCGGTCGGGCGCGCGGGACACGCCCCGCCGCACAGACACGTCCTCGGCCAACTGGTTTTGCGACTCGAAGCCGTTCAGCTCCTGGCCGCCAAAGTACTGGCTGAGGCGCTGCTGGATGGAGGCCCCGTTCGGGAAAAACTCGGTCGTGTTGTAGTACCGGTCGTTTTCGTAGTAGTGATAGTCGTCGGCCGAGGGGTCAACCTGGGTGCGCGCAATCTCCGCCCGGAGGCGCCGCTGCTGCGTGGCCGTGAGGCCAAGCTGCCCAATAGCCCCCCGCAGGCTATCGGCCTGCTGAACAAAGTCGTCGTAGAAGTTCTGTTCGAGAAGCGCCGGGTTGTAGGTGCCGTCGGTGTAAGAGACCAGCCCGTCGAGGCCCAGGTCCTGGGTCTTGCCGTTCCGCAGGTCGAGGCCGCCGCCCGGCTCGGCGTTGGGGATGCGGCTGAGCTCGCCCAAGTCCCCCTCGTTGAAGTTGAGCGAGAGCCCGTCCTCCATGTCGATGCGCTGGTTGGGCACCACGTCCTCGGAGATTGTGCCCAGGTCCACAAAAAGACGGGCCCCGTCCGTAATCTGTCCATTCTGAGGGTACACCTTCACGATGAACTCGACGAACTCGACGTTCTGCACCGAGAAGTCAGTGTAGCCCTCCGGCAGGCTGCGCGTGATGCCCCCCCACACCGTCCTCGGCTCCCGAAAGAAGTTCTCCAGGGTCTGGGTGTAGTTGTAAGGCCCGCGCTCCCACGGATCAAAGTAGAGGTCGAACGTTCGCAGGGTGGGATTGGCCTCACCCTGCGTGTCGCGCCCCACAAAGACCTCGCGGGTGTCCACAAGGTCGGTGGCCTCGCCCTCGCTTCCGCCCAGGTTTTGGAGGATGTTTTCACTAAGCTGGTACCACCCGAGCCGGCCCCGCCAGTGGGTGCGCCTCCGGTTGTCGGCGTAGGTGCCGCGCTGCTCCCCGTCGAGACCAGGGGCCGCGGCGATGGAATCGGGCGCGGCGCTCACCTGCCAGCTGCCCGGCCGCTCGCGGAGGGAGAAGGTGTTTTCAAAGCCCTCAAAATCATCGATGTACGACACGCCGTTGCGTTCGTCCGGCGCGTACTGGTCGGTGTCGCTGCTGCTCACGCGGTCGAGGGTGCGCTCGTACGCGTCGGTGGTGGTGTGGCCTGGCCGCAGCTGCGCAAACTCGCCGGAGACCGAAAGCCGGCTGTCTGCCCGCGTCTGAACAAGGGGCAGGGCATCGACCGCCTCCGTCAGCCACTGCGGCTCCAGGTCCATCGAGCCGTTCACGCCCCAGATGGTGTTCTGGATCGGCTCCTGGCCGATGCGGAACTTGTCGACGGGCGACTTCTGGCTGAGCCGCATGACGGTGGCCCCGAGCGAGAAGCGGTCCTGCAACGACCAGTCGGCCCGCGCGCCGAGCAGCGTCTTCTTCTGTAAGTTGGTGAGGCTATTCTGCTCGTACGAGATTTCGATGTCGCGCCCCGCCGTAAGGTACGACTCGTTGGTGATGTTGACCGTGCCGCCCTGGTAGTCGACGCGGTAGTCGACGCCCTCTTCGAGCGTCTGTCCCCCCGAGGTCACTTCCACCGAGCCTTCCACCAGCCCGGTAAACGCCTTCAGGTCGTAAAACTGCTTCGCCCCTCCCGTGTAGGCCCCGCGCAGGCGGTACACGTTTTTCTGCGTATCCTCCTTGCGGACGTTGGTCTTCTTCTTGGTGTACAGGTTCTTGAACGCGAAGGACTGGCCCGCCGCCCGGCTTCCGGTTTCCCCAGCAGCCTCCAGGATGCGCTCTCCGAATGGCTGCAGGTAGGGAAAGTAGATGAGGCCCTCATCGGCGTTGATGGTCTGCCGAAGAAAGTCGAACTGATCGTCCGGGTTGGGAGCGCCATTCTGGTCCACACGGTCGAGGCCCAGCGTCTGGAGCAGCGTGTTTTGCCCCGTCACGTCCGGCAGCGTGGTGCGTGCCCCCTGCCCCGAAGGCTGGTATTCGATGTCGAGCTCGAAGTTGTCCGCACTAAAGTCGCGCCCGGACAGCTCGTAGACGTTGCGGAGTTGGAGGAACCAGGCTGCCGGATTTATGCCGCCTTCTTGGCTGGGGGCCACCGGGTCGGTGGGGCGGAGCAGCTTGAGTACGAGCCGGTCGGCATTGATGCCGCCGCTGGTGCCACCCTGCGTAAAGTCCCCCACGGTGCGCACCGTGCCGTCGGTGGTGCGGTATCGAAACGCCACCGCAAGCGCCTCGCTGGGACGCAGCCGCTGCCGCAGCGAGACGAATCCCAGCCGAGGATCGAGCCGGTAGTCTTGCCCGCGCACGAGGCGCTTGAACTCGCCGGCGTGGAGGTCCTGCTGGGTGTTGAGCGTGCGGTCGGTACTGTCGGGGTTGCTCAGGTACGAGGAGGCCCGCGTGTTTCCGTCGCGCAGATTTGTCAGGTCCTCCGGGTCGTACTGGTCGCGATCGGGGCGGGGAATGAGGGCCTCGGCGTACGCATCGGCCTGCGTCAGCAGTTCGGGCTCTTCTCCCAGGTCCACCACGGCCACCGCCTGCCGCGTGTTGGACTGCGTGCCCGTCTGCCGGGTGATTTTCCACACCTCCACCTGGGTGATCTCGTCGAACCCGTCAAACGTACGGATCGTCGTTGGGTCCTCGTGGGCCCGGTTCCAATTGTTGCGGAAGTAGTAGCCGAGAAAATAGTGCCGGTTTTCGTCGTAGTCCGTCGGCCGGAGGTCAAACTCCGTCTCCTGCGCTCCGCCCTCAATGTTGAGGCTGTTGGACTGCCCCTCCTGCTGGCTGGCGATGGTGGTGAGGTTCAGGTTCCCAAACTGAAACTCGCTCTTGATGCCGAACAAGCTCTGCCCCCCACTAATCAGCTGCGAGGGCGTCTGCATCGAGACGTTGCCCGCCTCCACGTTCTGCAGAATTTCATCCTCGTAGCCCGTGTAGTTCAGCTTCACCTGGTTCTGATAGTCGAACTGGCTCTTGGTGTCCCAGTCGACATTGATCTTCAGCTTGTCGCCGATTGTGCCGGTGATGCCGAGGCGCAGGTCCTGCTTAAAGCTGGGGTTGAGCTGGCTGGCATTGCCCGTGATGTTGACCTGCTGATCGCTCTTGCGGTAGTTGAACCCGGCATTGATGTCGGCCTGGCCGTTGAGGCGCAGGTCTACCTGCGGTTTGCCGAACACGGTCGAGAAGGCGCTCCCGCGCCCGCCCGGCACCACCATGTTGACCCCGAGGCCCCCGCGGCTTTGCTCACGCTGGCGCTGCTCGGTCAGCGCGCGCCAGTTGTCGCGGAGGTTGGCGCGGTAGCGCTCACGCCTGTAGACTTCTGCCGCCACCCGCATGGCGCCCCTCGTTCTGACACCTCCGTCGACGAGGTAGCTGTCGAGGGTGGAATCGACTTCAGTGGAGCGCTCTCCGCTGCGTCCTACCCGCGGCCCGAGGAACGGCGAGGCCCGGGAAAACAAGCCCCCCGAGCGGGCGCGACGCCCCGGAAGATACCGGGCCACGGTGCCGGTGTCAGCCACCGCACCCCGCGAGCGCTGCGGACCTGTGCCCACGGCTCCGGCCGTCTGTGCGCGATCGGGGACCTGGGCTGCCGCCGGTCGAAGCGGCTCCACGCGCCGTGCGCGCCGGTTGGTGCGGACCGTATCGAGCGCTATGAAGTCGAGCGCTGCGGGGCCAACGGTCGCCCCCCCCTCCGCAGCGGCAGTATCGGCCAGTGCCGTATCGGCGACGGCGCGGTTGGGAGGCTCTTGCGCACACGCGGGCAGGGCGCCGGGGCTCGGACACGCCCATGCGAGGAAGAGCGCGGTCATCGATGCGACGAGCCGGCGTCCCGCCCCGGTCACGGGAGCGGGCCAGGGCTGGAACGGGCGTGTGAGAGAAAGAAGCGGCACGAGATCCGAACAATCTCCGACAGGCTACGGCGCGCGCCGGTACGATCTGCGGGCGCGGCAAGGGGCCTTCGTGATAGGGGCCTCCGTGATGGTTGCGAAAGACCTGTAGCAGTTCGTGCCGATACGGCGACAAGACGTTTGGCGATGGGGCTCGGAGAGCAGGCGTGGCGGCAGTTTGCCATTCGGATTAAGAAAAACTAAGGCCTGCGTTGATGGTCTTCAAACACGCCACTCGCGCCTTGCGCGTTCCCACCGCCGATTCCCACGAGCCCGCCTGCACGTTGCATCCCAGGTCACGCTCGCTGGCCGTCGAGCGGGCGCTTGGCCGTCACCTCGCGGAAGCTCTCGTGCTGCTCCTCTTGAATGCTAAGCCCTCGGCCGGCGACCTTCTGAAGGAACGCCCCCCGCGACAGCACATTCTCGGGCACGTCCGCCCCCCCGCTAGCCCTCACGTCGGCACGGGCCAGGGAAAGCGCCACGACCACCGTGGGAATGGCCGTGCACCGCATCATGGCCGTCTGCTGGGTCGTCGGGTCGTAGCGCTCCACCATTTCGTAGACGAGCGAGGCGGGACGGCCCTCTTTTTCGCCCCGAAGAAGCACGCGGAGGAGCACCGCGTCTTCGTAGTCGCCGCCCAGGCGCTTGCGCAGGCGCCGCACGAGCAGGTCGCGGTACGTGAGGTGCGTGCGCACACCGATTTTCCGGTTTTCCGCCAGCCCAAGCCCAATGACGAATCGCATCTGGTGAGCGTGTCCGGGCCACCGGATCGTCTTGTGGTCGAGGGCCTCCACACGGCCGGCCAGCGTGTCGGTGAGGGTGGAGAGACCGCCCTGTGTGCAAAACGCCTCCATGGTGCCGAACGGCTCTCCAAACTCGATGTCCTCCCGCCGCGAAAGCGCATCCGCCTCCACCACCTGTCCGTCTTCGATAAGGCGGGCGGGGTTTGTGTAGTCGGAGAGAATGCGCTCGGCCGACCATGAGATGCGGAAGTTGAACGGGGGATTGGGATGGAGCGGCACGTCGCCCACGCGCAGGTGCGCCGCCTCGGCGTGGTCGAGCTGCTCGATGCCGTACAGGCACAGCACGTTGACCAGGCCCGGGGCCAGCCCGCAGTTGGGCACCACCCACACCCCTTTTTCCCGCGCCCGCTCGTGCAGCGCCAGTTCCTTTTCGACCAGAGCATCGTTTCCCCCAAGGTCGCAGAAATGAACCCCTACGTCGAGGCAGAGCTCGGCCAGTTCGGGGTTGTGCTCCGCCGGCACGCAGCTGATGACGCAGTCGCTGCCCTGTACAATTTGCGACAGAACGCTGGTGTCGCGAATGTCGACCTGAAAGGAGCGCAGGGACCCGCTGTCGTCGACCTGTTCGTGGAGGGCCTGCAAGGCCTGAGAACGCGTGTCACAGACCTGCACGCGGGCGACGTCGTCGCTTCGCGTGGAGAGCTCACGGACCACGGAGGCTCCGATGGATCCGGCGCCGAGAACGGTGATCGTCATGTGCGGTGGGGCCTTCAGGAGAAAAAGCGGCCGGCGCGGCAGCGCGGCGAGCAGCGGTGGGGACTACTCGACGTGGCCGCGGCCTTCGAGTGCGCGCGAAAGCGTGGCCTCGTCGGCGTATTCCAGGTCGCCCCCAATGGGCAGGCCGCGAGCGATGCGCGTGACTTGCACTTCGAACGGGTCGAGAAGCTGGGAGATGTAGTATGCCGTCGTGTCGCCTTCGACGTTGGGGTTGACGGCCAGAATCACCTCTTCGACCGGCGACTCGGGGGCGGGGGCGTCGGGGCTCTCACTCTCCGGCGGGTCTGTTCCGGCGCGCTCTGCGTCGGCGGAGGATCCGTCCGGGGACGGGGGGGCGGAGGTCTCTTCGAACGACGGATCGATCCGTGCTGCCAATTCGTGCACCCGCAGGTCGTCGGGCCCCACGCCGTCGAGCGGCGAGATGACGCCGCCAAGCACGTGGTACATGCCCCGGTACTCGTTCGTTTGCTCGATGGCCGTAAGGTCGCTCGACTCTTCCACAACGCAGATGGTAGAGGCGTCGCGCTTGTCCGAGCGGCAGATGGGGCACGGATCCTGGTCGGCCACGACGTAACAGGTCGAGCAGCGCTGCACATCGTCCTTCACGGCCGTCAGCGCGTTGGCAATGGTCTCGACCTCTTCCCGCGGCATCTTCAGGACATAGTTAGCCAGCCGCCGTGCCGTCTTCTTCCCGATCGTGGGCAGCTTGGTGAACTGCTCCACGAGGGTTTCGACGGACTCAGAGGTAAACTGCATCGCGACAGCGTCGGGGTTCGAGTTACGAATTACGAATGGGTGCAATGAGGCCGAAAAGACCCCCCTCGGCACCCGAAGTTCGCCATTCGCAGTTGTCTAGAGGCCCAACTGGCTGAGGTCCATGCCCTGCGGCAGCATGCCCCCCATGGACTTCTTCATCTCGTCCTGCGCCATCTCGGAGGCGTCTTCAAGGGCTTTGTTCACGCCGGCGATGACGAGATCTTCGAGCAGCTCCAGGTCGTCCGGGTCCACGGCTTCGGGGTCGATCTCGATCCCGGTAATCTCCTGCGCGCCATTGGCCGTTACCTTCACCATGCCGCCTCCGGCTTCGGCCGTTACGGTTTTGTCTTTGAGCTCTTCCTGGGCGGCGTTCATTTTCTTCTGCATGTCCATCATTTTCCCGAACATGTCCTGCATGTTCATTCCTTGTCCTTGGTTGGCCATAGCTAAGGAGAAGTTGCTAAATGCGAAGGCTCGTGGTGGTGTAAGCGCCCCTCGATCGCCAGGCCCCGAGGGATGGGCCATGCGGCCTGTTATGATGACTCGTACACGAGAGTAACCCGTGTACAAGGGGATGCAACGGACGCCAACGAGAACCGATCCCCATCGGGGTGCACGCCCAACGGTTTGTAACAGATCGGACGGACTACCAGACCGGCTCGGCTTCAAATTCGGAGAAGAGAACGTCCAGCGCTGGGTAGGTGTTGCGGAGTTGTTTCAGCTTCTCACGCGGGCTGAGCGGCTCTTCCGCCGTGGAGCCGTTTGTTGGGTCTTGGCCGGAGCGCGCCTCTACGACAAAGCGAACGTCTTCGACAGAGCGGTCGAGAATGGCATTTAGGTGACGCAGCAGCCCGGCTCGGCGGTCACGCAGTGTGTCGCGGTGGAGTTCGCGCGGCACGGCCACGGTAATTGTCTCCCTTGAATACTCAACGGGCTCCGTCTCGCCCAAAAGGGCCCCGGCACTCACAAACTCAGACTTGACAGCTTCGACTACACGGGGCCACTTGGTCGCCAGCCCGTCGGGCGCGGCGGCGGCCACGGCGGGCTCCGCAACGGAAGCCTGCGTGGAGCCACCGCCCGAGGCCTCGTCGGAACGAGCCGAGTCGCCGGTCGCGTCTGTGTTGGTCGCGTCGCCCGTGCTGCCTTCGCCCGACTCGTCGGACTGAAGCGCAGGGGCCCCGAAGAGGTCGTTGTATCCGACGGACGGGTCCTCGTT
>CAZFJR010000027.1:17306-26936 GCA_964519235.1 uncultured Salinivenus sp.
CTGAGCGCGGGCACGGTGTCCGACTCCGAGACGTAGTCTGGCACGGACTCCTCGAGCGCGTCGGTCGGCGTCTCGGCGTTGGCGGCCTCGTCCGGGTCCGTTTCGGCGGCTGGCTCTTCCGGGGAACGGGCGTCGGCCGCGGTGGACCTGTCGGGGCCCGTCGGCGCAGCGTCGGCAGGAACGGCGTCGGGCAGCTCGCCGTCCTCGGCCATCTGCTCCAGGCGGTCGATTTTCTCCAGCACGGTTCGCAGGTCGGCCGCGGGACGGAGCTGGGCCATTTTCAGGAGCACCGTTTCCAGCTTGAGGCGCGGCTGCGGGCTCTGCTTGATGTCGTCCTCCGCATCGCCCGCCATCGTCAGCAGGCGCAGCAGATCGGGTTCCGCAAAACGCTCCGCCTCGTCGGCGTAACGGGCCCGGGTGGAGGCCGCCACCTCCTCGAGCGCGTCGCCCCCGAGGGAACGGGCCACCAGCAGATTACGAAGATGCTCGGCCAGGCCCACCAGCACCTCCTGCAAGTCGTATCCGCTGCGCACCACGCGCCGAACCAGCCTCAGCATGCCCGCCGTGTTCTGGGTGGCCACGTGGTCGGTGAGCTTGAAGAAGAGGTCTTGATCCACCACGCCAAGGGCCTGGGTGAGCTCGCCGTACTCCAGCGTCGACCCGCAGAGCGAGAGCGCCTGATCGAACGCCGAGAGGGCGTCGCGGAGGGCCCCGTTGCCCTTGCGCGCCAGCAGCATCAGGCTTTCCTCATCGGCCTCTACGCCCTCCACCTCGCACACCTCGCGCAGGCGGTCCACGATTTGAGGCACCGGAATGCGGCGAAAGTCGAACCGCTGGCACCGCGACAGGATGGTGGGCAGCACCTTGTGCGGCTCCGTCGTCGCGAAGATGAAGAGGGCGTGCGCGGGGGGCTCTTCCAGCGTCTTCAGCAAGGCGTTGAACGCCTGCGTCGAGAGCATGTGCACCTCGTCGAGGATGTACACCTTTTTCTGCTCCCCCTGCGGCGGAATGCGCACCTTCTCGCGCAGCTCGCGGATGTCATCGACCTTGTTGTTCGACGCCGCGTCCATCTCGAAGACGTTGAGGCTGCGCCCCTCCTCAAATGACTGGCAGGAGTCGCACTCGCAACAGGGCTCGGCCTCGTCCTCTCGCTGGTCTTTCGGCGTCTCGCAGTTGATGGCCTTGGCCAGGATGCGGGCTGCGGTGGTTTTCCCAACCCCGCGGGGGCCGCTGAAGAGGTACGCGTGTGCCAGACGCTCCAGCCGAAGGGCGTTTTTGAGTGTGTCGGTGACGTGCTCCTGCGCAACCACCTCTTTGAAGAGCGAGGGGCGGTACTTGCGCGCAGTGACGAGGTATCGCTGGTCGTCCATAGCAGCCGGGGCGACGAGAGGAGAAATATGAGCCAGCGTGGGCGGAACGATCGATTCGTTTCTGGGCCCATCTGTGTCCCGGGCCAATATCATCTGTGTCCCGGGCCAATATACGGCGAGTGCCGGCGGGGATTCAACTGAAGCAGAGCCATCGAGGCGGCCGCGTTCTACCTCTTCTCCGGACGGGCCCGGCCACTACGCCTGTACCGATGCCGCTCCTTCTTCCCGAGCAGGGTTTTCCTGAACAGGGTCCTCCCGAAAGGTTTCCCCAAAGCCCGCGGCCGTCCGGCGACGGATGGCCCGCAGGAGGGCCCGTGGGCGAAAGTCACCCCGGTAGCGCTCCCCCCCGATAAACAGGTTGGAGGTGCGCCGCACCCCGCTGTTCACGGCCGAGCTTCGGTCGGCCATCACGCGGTCGTGGAGCGCGTTATCGTGGAGATCCTCTTCGAATTGGTCGGGATCGAGGCCGATGGCTGCGGCGTAGGTGCGCAGGTCTTCGTCCTCCAGCTGGTCCTGGTGGGCAAACAGATGGTCGTGCATCGCCCAGAAGGCTCCCTGGCGTGCAGCTGCTTCGCTCGCCACGCCCGCATGTACGGCATGGGGGTGGCGCTGCCGGAGGGGAAGGTGGCGAAACACGTACTGAAACGGCGGCTCCGAGCGCCCTTCGTCGGCCGCAAGGGCCTCCATGACCTGCTGCACCGATTCGTAGATGCGGCGGCTCGTGGGGCACTCGTAGTCGCCGTACTGCACCACCGTCACGGGTGCATCGGGCGGGCCGTAGCTGTGATCTTCGGGCCGCACGGGAGGGTGGAGACGTTCGGCCTCCTTCCCCTCGCGCTCTGCTTCGGGCATACCGGCGGTGTGCCCAAAGAGCCACTCCGTCCAGGTCAGCTCCAACTGGCCACAGTCGCGGTGCGGGAAGCGGCGGTCGCGGGTCTGGGAAAAGTTGAGAATGGCCACCAGCAGCACGCCCCCCACCGTGTTGCCAAGCACGGCCGGCGCCAAAAACCCGAAGACAAAGCCTCCCATGCTGGCCTCGCCCCGGAACACCACGTAGAGCACCTCGGTCGACCCCACGATGCAGTGGGCCAGCTCCGCCGCGGCCACCGGGTAGATGAGCGCAAACGTGATCAGAATCCGGGCCGTCATGCTCCGAGCCGCGTAGTTGAGCCACACCATGCTCGCGACCAACCACCCAGCAAACACGCCCTTCCAGAACAGCTGTCCCCACGTCATTCCCAGAAAATGCTCTCCAATGCCGGAGGCCACCCCCGCCATGTCCGGCGTCAACACGCTGGTCGTTGCCAGCACGTAGGCCACGAGGCCCGCCCCCAGCACGTTGGCCGCCAGCACCACCCCCCAGATGTGCAAAAGCCGGGGAATGCTCGCGATGCGGGTCAGCACCAGTGTAACGGGAGTAAGGGTGTTCTCGGTGAAGAGCTGGTAGCGCCCCATCACCACCAGCAGAAAACCCAACGGGTACATCAGGCTGCCAGCCAGGTGCGAGGGCCCGCCGGGCCAGAGCGCCGAGAGGGCCGCCATGCCCACAAACGAGAGGCTGATCGAGAGGCCCGCCGCCAGGCCACTGAGAAACAAAAGCCGCGTGGACCGACTGAACTCCTCGTCGGCCGCCACCACGAGACGATGGAAAATCTCGTCCGTCGAAAAAAGGTCGCGCAGGGCCTTTCCGGCCGCAGGCGCCCCGCTCTCCGAACGGTCGAGGGCTTCACGGAGGCGGCCTCCTGGCTCGGGGGCCGTCTCCAAAAGCGGCAGAGGCGACGGAGACGCTTCGTCGCCAGGAGCCTCAACAGTGTGAGAAGGCGATGATTGCTCCGTTGCGGGAGACGCCATTGCGTCAGAGGGTTTCCGCACATGAAAAGCCGGAATCACACGGCAGGAACCGCCGGAGGTTCAACGGACTGCCCACGGCAACTTTGAATTTGACGTACTGATGGGCAGCGCGGCGCCCGGAGCGAGACGAGAGAGCGGAGCGTGCTCCCAGTTGACGGCCCCTCCGCTCCTTTCCCCTACAGCAGCCCCTCCTCCGTCGCTACCACCTGGGTGCGGCCGAGCCGGTCGCCCCACCGCCGCCCTTCCGCATCGGCAAACACGTTGTAGAGTTCGAACAGGATGAGGCCCAATCCGCCAAGCGACAGCAGGGAGGCGAGGGCCCCGCCCACAACGGGCACGGCCACGAACAGGCCCGCCACGGCATTCACGCCCAGCATCCAGTTGCGGTGGACCGAGGTGGCCATCGTAAGCGGGCGTCCATCGAGGGAGACAAGGCGGAGCCCCATCACGTACTTGCCCACCGAGCAAAAGTGCAGCGGCCCCACGTTCAGCCCGTCGCGGGCCACCACGTACATTCCCATAACGAGCCCGCCAAGCAGAGGCGTTCCGCTAAGCAGGGCGGCCAAGGCCGTGGCGATGATCCCGTCAATGAGAGCCGCAACGGTTCGCTGGTGATGCGTGGGGGACGATCCGCGGGGGGTGGACCCGTGCATGGCAGGTGGGGCGTCAACGTGTCGGAAAAGGCGAACAGACGTGAAGCGCCCCTACAGAGCTCCACACGGCCCGGTGGCGGAGGCGCACCCATCAGTGCTCCGCTCTCGATGAGGGATCGGGGGTGTCAGGCTCCCGGCGCTTCGGGTCGGGGGTAGTGGGCTCCCGACTGGGGCTGGGCACCTTGGGCGGTTGCTTGGGCTGCCGCTGCGGACTGCGCTGGGGACTACGCTGGGGCGTTCGCTGCGGCGTACGACGGCGGCGCGGATTGGTTGGGGACGGTCGGGATTCAGGCATAGCAACTGCACGAATCTCGTCCATATTGTTTTGGGCGTGTCCGTACGTCTCTGCCTGCGAAGTGTTGATGGCTTTCGGACCAGGTTCTGTAGCGGAAGAGCAGCTGAGGCAGAACGTTCCCTTCTGACAGAGCGCACCTGCTGGCCCCTCTCGTCTACACTGATTCATCCACAGGGTCACGCTGCTTCGTCCACGGGGTCCGGCGAGGCCTCTTCGGGGGCATTTTCCTCGTCCGCGGGCACAGTGCGAAGCGCCTCGGTGTGCGGCCGGGGCCGGGTCACCGTCACCGGCTCCGGCTCAAAGCACTGGCGGCACCGCGGCTCGTAGGCCTCCGTGGCCCCCACCAGCACGCGGTCCTCCCCCGGCACAATGCGCTGGGAGTGGTTGGCGGGCGCGCCGCAGACGACGCACACGGCGTGCAGCTTGGTCACGTGCTCGGCCACCGCCATGAGCTGCGGCATAGGGTCGAACGGCTCCGCCTGGTAATCGGTGTCGAGCCCCACCACGATCACGCGATGCCCCTCGTCGGCGAGGGCCTGGCACACCGGCACCAGGTCGTCGTCGAAGAACTGCGCCTCGTCGATGCCCACCACGTCGGCCTCGTTCACCAGGCCCTGAATCTCCGCGGGCGTGTCGACCGGTGTCGTGGTGACGGAGTTTTCGTTGTGGGACACCACCTCGTCGTCGCTGTAGCGCTCATCCAGCGTCGGCTTGAAGACGCGCGTCTGCTGACGGGCGATGCGGGCCCGGCGCAGGCGGCGGATGAGTTCTTCGGTCTTGCCGCTGAACATGGACCCGCAGACGACCTCAATCCATCCGGTCGTGCGGTCACGGTCGACGATGTGGGGTTCGAGGGCGGACATGAGCAACCTGCTTGGTACGGGGGGTACAACACGTCCCCAAAGGTAACTGTGGCGCGCCCAGGAATTCCAGAGGGGTTTTGTATGGAAGCCAGGAAAGCCGAAGGGACCGACCCTACTGGGGGAATACGATCCCCTCCCCGCGGCGGGAGCGCCCTCCATTCATCTACTCGTCGCCCACGTCCTCCTGCTCGTCGCATCCCGCTCAACCTGCGCGGCCTCCAGCCATTTGCGCATCCCTGCGCCTTGTTTCTCTTCTTCGGTCTCCTACGCCCGCCTATGGAGCTTCATATCGACAACGTATCAAAGACGTACGCCGACGGCACCCGGGCCGTCCGCGACGTATCCCTCACCGTGTCGGAGGGCCTTGTCGGACTGCTCGGGCCGAACGGGGCGGGCAAGTCGACGCTCATGCAGCTCATCGCGACGATCACCAAGCCCACGGCGGGCACGCTCCGCTGGAACGGCACCGACATCGTCGACCATCCCGCGACGATGCGGCGCGTGCTTGGCTACCTGCCGCAGGACGTCGGCATGTACCCGGAGCTGACCGCCACGGAATTCCTGGACTACATGGCCGCGCTGAAGGGCCTGCCGGGCGACGCGGCGCGGACACGGATCGACACGCTCCTGGACGTCGTGGGGCTGCAGGACGCACGCGACCGATCCCTCGGCGGCTTCTCGGGCGGGATGCGGCAGCGAGTCGGCATTGCCTGCGCCCTCCTGAATGATCCCGACCTGCTGGTGGCCGACGAGCCGACCGTAGGCCTCGACCCGGCGGAGCGCGTGCGCTTCCGCACCCTGCTCACCGACCTGGCCGAGGACCGCGTCGTGCTCCTCTCCACTCACATCGTGTCCGACGTAGAAGCCACGGCCACGCGCCTCGCCATCATGGACGACGGGCGGCTCGCCACCACGTCGTCGCCGGAGGCGCTCATCGATCGGGTGCGCGATCGCGTCTGGGAATGGGTGGTGCCGCGGGGCGAACTCAGCCCGGTGCGCGACCGCTATCCGGTGACGAAGGCGACTCGCGACCCGAACGGCGTTCGCGTCCACGCGGTGGCGGCGCAGCAGCCGGACGCGGACGCATCGCCCGCCGAGGCGACCCTCGAAGACGCCTATCTCGCGCTCTTGAGCGACTCCCCTCCCTCGCTCTCATGACTGCCGTTCGCGCCTGGCTTCACACTGCCCTGTCCGACCTGCGGGCGCGCCTCCGAGATCGTCGTTTCCTGTTGATGATGGCCGCCTGCATCTATCTCGGGCATTCGGTCCTCACCGGCCGGATTGAACTCACGCTCGGCGGCCGCACCTATCGCGGCGTGGAAAATGCCGCTTGGATGGGCACGGTCTTGTCTCTCTCGGCGGCCTTCCTCCTCACCGTCTTCGGGTTCTATCTCGTCCGAGGCGCCCTCGCCCGCGACCGGCAGGCCCGCACGGCGCCCCTCGTCGCGTCGTCCCCGGTCCGCTCGGTGACGTACCTGCTCGGCAAGTGGGCCGGCGGCACGGTGTTTCTGTTGCTGCTAGCCGGCAGCATGGCCCTGAGCCTGGCGGTTCTGTTTGCGCTGGACGGCCCCGGCCTCCCGGCACCAGGGGCTATTCTGACACCGTTCCTTCTCGTCGTGGTGCCCGTAGCGGCCGCTGTGACAGCCGTTGCCCTCGCGTTCGAGTGCCTGCCGGGCCTCGGGGGCACCGTCGGCGGCGTGCTTTACTTCATGGGCGCCGTGGCGGTGGTCACTGCCCCTGCCTTCGGCCCGGTGCCGTTGGACCTGCTGAGTATGCGGGCCTTCCATGACAGCATGACTGAGGCCCTGCTGCAGCAGTACCCGGAGGCCGACCTCGGCCCGATGTTTACCTTCGGCTATTTCCGAGACGCCGCCGGGGAATTGAAGGTCTTTCCGTGGGACGGAATTGCCCTCACAGCCGATCTCGTGGCCCGCCGCGCCGGGCTTGTTCTGGGCAGTGCGGTGCTCGTCGCGGGGGCGGCTCTCCCGTTTGGCCGCTTCGACCCGAGCCCCGCCTGGTGGACACAGATGGGCGCCAGCCTGCCTTCCTCGGATGAGGACCCGTCCGGCCCAGCGGCGAGGGACACACCCTCCGCGTCCGCTGCGTCTCCTGATTCGTCGGTTGCCGAGCCGCCCTCTCGCCCGGCCTCCCTCGGGCGCCTCTCGGCCTCTCCCTCGCTGCGGCCCCTCCGTCTTTTCCTCGCCGAGGGCCGACGGGCCCTGTGGCAGCGGTCGTGGACGTGGCACCTGGGGGCGCTGGCCCTCATCGGTGCGGGGTGGGGGTGGCCCACCCACACCGGCCTGCTCGTCGTCGCGTGGCTCTGGCCCATGCCGCTATGGTCGGACCTCGGGGTGCGCGAGACGGTCTGCCGCGTGGCGCCACTGGTGGACACGGCGCTCTACCCGCGGGCCCAGCGCGTGGCGGCGTGGGCGGTGGGGAGCACCGTCGCCCTCGCCCTGGTGGCCGGTCCGGTGCTCTGGGGCGGGCAGTGGGCGGCACTGGTGGGCGTCTTCTTTGTCCCTGCGCTCGCCCTCGCCGCCGGGCGCCTGTCCCACAGCCCCCGCCTCTTCGAGATCGTCTACCTCGTGCTCTGGTACATTGGCGTGGCCAATCAGACGGCCGCCCTCGATTTCGGGGGCGTCGCGCAGGCCCCCACAGCGACCCTCCTTGGCTACAGTGTCGCCGCGGCCGGGCTCCTCGCCGCGGCGGTGCTGTGGAGCCGCTCGTCTTGAGCCTCAGCGATGTGCGCCGTCCGGCCGACCGGCCCTGCGGACCGCAGAGACGATTCCGTACACGCCGTAGACGACCAGACCGGCCATAGCCGCGTCGCCAAGCAGAGTCGGATCGAGCGACGGGTGAAGCGCCGCGTGCAGCTCGCGGGGCGGGGCCCACCAGTTCTGACAGGCAGCGGTCTCGGGCGCCCACACGCAGCGGAGGGTAGGCAGGGTGAGCAGCAGGCTTGCCCCGCAGAAGACCGTGGCCGCCCCGCGCCAGCGCCGAAACCACTTTGCGGCGCCACGCGACCCCGAGACTGTTCCCCCCGGGTCAAACAACGCATCCCCGAACCACAGCGCGAGCGGGATGCAGACGAGCGCCACGTTGCCCGCGACGAAGGCCGCCGGGCGGCCGTCCATCATCAGGTAGACCGTAATCATGAGGAGTGATGAGGCGCGCCAGTAGGCGAGCAAGTGACCTCGTACGGCCGACCGCCGCCCGAACGCTGCGAGGAGGCCCAGCGGCACGACGACGAGAAGCAGCGTCGCCAGGACAAAGTCGATGCGGACGAGAAGGGCGTACATGGTCCGCCGAAGTGGTAATCACGGATTGTGCCTCGTCTCTCGCCCCCACGAGCCCCGGCTGCCCGCCGTTCCCCGGTCGTCCCGCCGACCGATCCAGCGACGCCCCTTGGCCGTCTACGCGGCCTCCTCCACCTGGAAGGAGGGGAGGTGCATGCCCCACTGCAGGGCCGCCAGGCGCACGCCCGAGACGGCCCCAATTGTGAGTCCCGCAACCGCCGCTTCCGGCAGGACGAGGGCCCGCAGGCCCAGGTACAGCGCGCCCCCTGCCAGCGCCGCGGTCGCGTAGATTTCCTCCCGCAGAATGAGCGGGGTCTCGTCGCAGAGCACGTCGCGCACCATGCCACCCACCGTGGCCGTGACGGCACTCATGATGACGACCACCACCGGGGGCGCCCCCGCATCGAGCGCCACCCGCGCCCCCACCACCGAAAACACGGCGAGCCCGAACGCGTCGGCCACCTCCAGCGACTGCCGCGGGGGCCGGAAGAACGAGGTGTAGGCGAAGGTGAGCCCGCCCGCCCCCGCGATCACCGCCAGGTAGCGCAGGTCCTGAATCCAGAAGACCGGGTGGCGGTCTAGGATCAGATCGCGGACCGTGCCGCCCCCCACCGCCGTCACCGCCGCGATCACCAGCGCCCCAAACAGGTCCATGCGTCGCCGTCCCGCCGCCAGGGCGCCCGAGACCGCGAACACGGCCGTCCCGAACAAGTCGAGCACATACAAAATGGTCTCCGGCGATACGGACATGGGGCGCGGCACGTAGGTTGCGACAAACAGGCAGGGGCAGAATAATTCCGATCAGGAGGCTGCACGGACGGGGCGTGCGGCCCGGTCTCGCCACAGGACCCGCAGCAGCACGCCCAGCATGCCCACCAGAAGCAGAGTGAGGCCGAAGAACGCCACGCCCCACCCGAAGAAGTCGGCCACGAAGCCCGTTACCACACTTCCCGTCGCCCCCAGCATCATGTAGGCGGTGCGGAACAGCCCAAATCCAGCACTGCGCTCGTGCTCGTCGAGGTGGTCCATCACCTTCGGCATCAGGGCCGCGCCCCAGCCCATCGAGGCCCCCGTGAGGGCAACCCCCAGGAGAACCATCTCCATCCCCGTTCCCACGATCAGGAGCCCGTATCCCACAATGCCGAGGCCAATGGCGAGGCTAGCGGCCGCATCCCGCCCAATGCGGTCCGAGAGCGCACCGATCCCGGGCTGGGTGACGCCCTGCACGAGGAAGTACCCCGAGAAGAGGGTGCCCGCCGTGGCCGCCGAGTAGCCGTGGTGCGCCACGAAGAAGGTCGGCAG
>CAZFJR010000028.1:0-18082 GCA_964519235.1 uncultured Salinivenus sp.
GCGCTGCGCTCGCAGCAATTCCGGTGGGCGAAGGGCGGGGTGGAAACCGCCCTCAAGCTGACGGGCCGCCTCTGGCGCTCGGCCCAGCCTCTGCGCGTGAAGCTGGAAGGGACCTTCCACCTGACGGCCCATTTCGCGTTTCCGTTTATTCTGCTGGCCGCCCTCACGCATGCGCCCCTGCTGCTGCTGAAAGGACTGGGGCACGGGCCCGGGGAGCTGTATTTTGCCATCATGGGGTTCGGCCTCTTCGGCTTCGCCGGGTTCGTTCTTGCACAGCTGTTTGCCCAGCGCGCACTGTACCCCGACTGGCTGCGCCGCTTCCGCCTCTTTCCCGCCTTCATGGCTGGCACCATGGGCCTGTCGCTCAGCAACACCAGCGCCTTCTGGCAGGCCGTGCGCGGCACGGACACCGCCTTCATCCGCACGCCCAAGTACGGCGCCACCTCGGGCGACAGCTGGTGGGAGAGCCGATACGCCATCGCCGAGGTGCCCCGGGTCGTGTGGGGCGAGCTCGCCCTGGCGGTGTACTCGACCGCCGGACTCGGGATCACCCTCGCCCTCGGGGAATGGGCCGCAGTGCCGTTCCAGGCCCTGTTTGCTCTCGGGTTTGCCCTGGTCACCGCGTCGAGCCTGCGCCAGGTGCTCACGGCCCGGCAGGGGCGTGCGGTCTCGGCGCCGGCTTCCTCAACGGCCTCGTAGCGCACCCTGTCCTGTGCCCCGCAATACTCCCCGGTAACAAAGTCCCGCACCGTCCGTAGGCGACGGTCCCCCCTGCAGAATGGACCTCGCCTCCCTCTTCGTCGCTGCTGCGACCTTGCCGCACCATGCCTCTTCCCGATCTCGAATCCCCCCTCGCCCATCTCGAACAAAAAAACCTTGATGCCGCCGTTGAGGCACTGGAGCAGAAGGTGACTGCGATGCCGGCCCACCTGGGGGCCCACATATTGCTGGCTTACGCGTACGAGGCACAGCGTCGCTGGGACGAGGCCCTGCGGTCGTGGGCCCACGCCCACTTCCTGATGCCCAACAGCCCCCTTGCCGCGGCCGGGAAGCGGCGCGTACTGCGGCGCATGGACGGGCGTGGGGACGGCGGGCCGCCCTCGCTCGCCGACAGCATTCCGCTCGACCTGTCGCTCCCCGGCACGCCCGATTCTGCGACGGACACCGCCCCGACCGAACGCCCCGAAGACCCAGACTCCGAGCCGAACGACTCCGAGCTGGCCGAACTGCGGCGCCAAGCCGACCGAGAGGCGCAACAGGGCGGCGCCCGCCCCGGACTGGCCGGCGCTGGGTCCTCGGCTGAGCCCCCGGCCCCAGACGATCTCTCAACCACCCCCGAAGAGCAGGTTGAACGGATCGAGGAAGACGGCGATACCGACGACCTCGACCACCTGATCGATGAACTGCAGTCGGCTCGCATCGACCCAGACCCGGAAGCGATGACCGACCCGTCCGCCCCCCCAGACCCTCCCGCCGATGCACCGGCAGACAGCGCCTCCAAGGAGGCGGAGGAGATCGTCTCCGAGACGCTTGCGCGGATTCACGCAGGCCAGGACGATTACCGCAAAGCCGCACGCATCTACGCCCAATTGGCCGAGCAGGACCCCGACCGGGCCGACGAGTTTCGGGAGAAGGCCACCGACATGCGCGAGAAAGCCGACCGCGCCGACACGGCGGACTAGCAAAGCTCCAGCGACGCGCCTTCTCCCGCTGCTGCCCGGCGCCTCCGCTCTCGTTGCCCTTTTGCGCCTTGCCTGTGCCCATGGACGCCCTCCTTGCCCTCCGCCGCCAATCTTTCCGCACGGTCGTTGGGCTGATGTCCGGCACCTCGCTCGACGGCATCGACGCGGTTCTCACGCGCCTCGAAGGGAGCGGGACCTCGCTCACGGTCGAGCCGGAGGCGTTCGTGCAGGTTCCCTACCCCGACTCACTCCGGGAACTGGTCCGCGAAAACACGACCGACAGTGCCTCGTCGATCCGCGCCCTTACTCGCCTCGATGTGCGGCTGGCCGAGGCCTACGCCGATGCCGTAGACCAGGTGCTCACGGAAGCGGGGCTGGGCCGTGCGGCGCTCGATCTTGTGGGGGCGCACGGACAGACGGTGTGCCACCTTCCCGAGCCCGCCGAATGCGCCGGGACGCAGGTCCGGGCCACCCTTCAACTGGGCAACCCCTCCACGCTTGCAACACGTCTGGGGGTGCCCGTCGTCGGCAATTTCCGAGCGGCCGATCTCGCGCTCGGCGGTCAGGGCGCCCCGCTCGTTCCGTACTTCGACTACGTCACCTTCACCGACCCAGACGAACACCGCGGCCTGCTCAACCTGGGCGGCATTGCGAACCTTACGGTGCTACCCGCCGGCGGCGACGCAGCCGACGTGCGCGCCTTCGACACGGGACCAGGCAACATAGTGATCGATGCCCTCGCCCAGCGGCTCTACGATGCGCCCCACGACCAGAACGGCCGGCACGCCCGCGCCGGCACCCCCAACCACGACCTGCTGGCCGACCTGCTGAATGGCCCCTTCTTCCGCCGCCCGCCCCCCAAGTCTACCGGCCGCACGGACTTTGGCCCGGCGTACGTGGACCGGCTTCTGGGAGTGGCCCAGTCCCGGGGACTAGAGACGGAGGACACGATGGCAACCGCCACGCTTCTCACCGCCGCCTCCGTGTACCAGGCCTACGCCCAGCACGTACGGCCCGACCATCCCATCGACGTGCTCATAGTGAGCGGCGGCGGGGTGCACAACGATGCACTCATGGACATGCTGCGGGACGCCTTTGCCCCCATCCCGATCCGTACCACCACCAGCTATGGCGTGCACACCGACGCCAAGGAGGCCCTCTGTTTCGCCGTCCTTGCGCAGGAGACCATCAACGGAACGCCGACCAACTTGCCGTCGGCCACTGGGGCATCGGCCCGCACCCTACTGGGGAGCGTGAGCGTTCCCGGCTCGTAGCGCTTCACCGCGCTCCTCGTCTGGGGGCACTAGCACGGCCACTCGCCGTCCCGAGTCGCATCACACGCGCCGATCTTCTGCCGAGAGTCGATAGCGGATTTCTCCGAGCAGCTGAAGCGCCCGTCCGAATGCAGTGAACAGGAACGAAGTACCAATCAGCACGCCGCTGAGCACCGTCGGCGAAACCGGCGGGTTGTTGAGGGTGGGGACGATGAGCAGAAGGGCGAGGCAAAGTGCCGAAACAACGTACAGGGATCGGTGCATCGGTGCTGGGTGTCGGCCATGATGAGAGAAAATGACTGCGACCGTTAAAGAGCCGCGTGACCGACAAAAACGGTTCATCTTTTAGAGCATTGACCCTCTAGAAACGGGTCCACTCCTACACCGAAACCGGCTGAGAAGAGATGCTCTCCCCGGATTACGCCCGTCTGACAGGCCTTTTCGGCATTGTGTGCAGGCTCTGCGCGCCCAGGCGCGGTGTGAGACGTGCCGTCCGCGGTCCGCACCCAGGTCCGGTGCGGTAGAGACCCGGGTCCGGCGCGATAACAGGTCCGGCGCGATAAAAATTGTCGGGGCACCCGTGCAAGCCCACCCATGCAGGCCCACCCGATCGGCTAGAAGTCCCCGATCACCTTACGGGCAAATTCCTCTCCGATGTTGCTCTCTTCGGGCTTCTCCGCGGACTCTTCCGCGTCGGGGCCGCCCGCCCCCGCTGCCTCTTCCCCATTCTTCGATTCGTGCGGAGGCGTGCCCTGCTCCTCCAGGGGCTCCGGACGGCCTTCCGATGGGGGCGCAGGCTCGGTGCCCTCGGCGGGCGGTTCTCGCTCCACCCCGTCGCTCTCAACCGGCGATTCAGGACGGGCGGACGAGGCGCCTGCATCCAACGCCTGTTCACGCGCCCTCGCCTCCGGAATGTCGAGGTGCTCCAGGGAAGCCTGCACAACGGGATGGAACCAGTCGAGCACCTCCTCGGACACGCTCCCTTCGTACACCTGCGCTGCGAGGAACCGGACGAAGTGCCGATCCGGCGTTTCCTGCTGCTGCACGAAGTAGTCTTGCAGCCGGCGGGTGTACTTAAGGTTGAACGCTGCCATGCGCGCCTCTCGGGCGTCGAAGTTTGGCTTCGTGAGCCGCCGAAGGTACTGGACGGAGGCCGGTTCTGCGTTGCCCTCCGTTTCGTAGTCGAGGAGATCGAACACCAGAAACGGCGCGTCCGCCTCAGCCCCTTCGGCCTCCGACATGGCGTAGAATTGGTACTGGCACCCGTTCGTGGCGGCCGCGATGCCCCCTCCCGCAGCCGCGAGCCCCTCAAGCACCGAGGTAGCGTCGATGGCCTGCAGGTCGGTCCCCGCCTCCGCACACTGCACAAGCAGGGCCGGGGCGTCGTCGTTCAAAACGGCGTAGTCGACCGTGACGGCATCGTCCCCCGCCCGATCCACGACGTACCCGGGCTGGACTTCGTGGAGGTTGAAGGGGTCGTATCCAAGGGCCTTGAAGAAGGGCAGGACGAGGGCATTTTTCGTTTTTTCTCGCGTATCGACGACCTGGAGTTGGCGCTCCGCCTGCGCCTGAAGGGTGGAAAGCTGGTCAGGAAGTTCCATGGCTGAGGAGGCAGTTCATTGGGAGGATAGATCGAGGATGCAACCGGTTCAAGGCAAGGGACCGAGTGGAACAAGGACACTCCAGAAAAAGGACACTCCAACGAAAACGGAGAAGACCACAACGAGAGTGGATGCGGGCATTTGCACACCGTAACGAAAGCAAATAGTGTACCCGGAAGCAAGATGCAGGGACTTCTCCCTCACCGGGGATTCTGCGAGTGCGTCACGTTACATTTCCTCCGAACGCCCGGAAATTCTCTCCTTGGTGCTCGGGCACGCATCCTGCCTCGCAGCGTCAACCGCACTGTTCTGTCCACGCAGACACCCGCAGCGTGCGTCCCAGGCGTCTTTTCTTAGAACGTTCCTGCAAACGGGCACACTGGCCGGATCTTTGCTAACACACGACGACAGCATTGCACGATGACAGCATCCCTACGCGGCCTTCAGCCGCTGGCGTCTCTGGGCGTCGCGACGGCCCTTCTCCCATGATCCGCAGCACACTCCAGCCCCCGGCGTCTGTCCACGGCCTCGCCGCCGATCCTTCACGGAGATCGCCCCGGCTCGTGGGCCGATCATGCGTCGGAGACCGCCCGGCCCTTGCCTTCCTCCGTCTTCTGTAGGTAGAGAGTAGTTCTGGCCCGCTGTTCTGCCCCCCTGCTCGCACAGTTCTTTGTCCCCATGGCTTCTCCGACCCGCGACGACCTCCTGAACCTTGTGGAAAAGACATACGGCACCCGTCATCCCGACTTTTCCTCCATCCGCACCCAGTACCGGCGCATCACTGAACAGTGCCACGACCAAGAGGTCGAGAGCGATGCGCGGCTCCTAATCGCAGGCCTCGACGCCACCCAGAACACCTACGAGGACTGGGAGGAAATGAACAGGCATGAGAAAACCCAGGCGCTCGGCGCCCTCAGGCGCATCCGGACCCTTACCCGATCCACCCTCCACAAGTACGGCGTGACGGTCGATTAGTCCCCTCCGCCCCGCTCCCGTCTCACGATACTGCGGGGGCACGAATCGACTCCTTGCCCTTCGCTTCCTTGAGCTTGCCCTCCGTTTCTTTGAACAGTGCCCCTTGGTCAGATGCGACGCAACATGGACCTCGTGCAGGAAATCCTCTCAGAAATCCGGGAAAGCGATCCATTCGCCCTCGAACCGGGCGACTTTCATCCCGGGCGGCTTCCCGGTCAGTGGAGTATGAAAAAGGTCTCGTATCACCTCGTCCTCCTGCTGGAAGCGGACTTCCTCGCGCGGAGCACCCTTCACGAAGGGCGATGGGACGGCCCCGCCTCCCACAACGAGAACGCTGAGCGAGAGGGGGCCGGACTGCGCCTCACCTGGAAGGGACACGAGTTGCTCGACGAATTGGGCGAGAGGAACTCGTACCTCTGAGCACGGATCGCGCCACCCCGAAAAGCCGGTCGGGCACTTCGACGATGCAGCGATCTCGACGATGCGGCGACAGTGCAGTGCCCCCCTCAACCGGCACCGCCCGAAGGTCCACAGAAGCGGTACAGGGTAAGAAGTGACCCGGTGCGAGTGGTCGTGCAGTTGCCACGCCGGTGGATCCACTTGTGCCTGCCCCCTGAGACGGACTGCTTTTTGAGAGTTTTGGCCACAAAGGTTCTAATGAGGAGTAGACGCGGGCCTTTGTGACACAGGTCTTGGTGACGCGGACTCTGGTGGAGTGGGATACCGTGGAGTGGGATACCGTGGAGTGGGGACATTCTCCGCTACTCGTGGATGCCCCCCTGCGCTTTCACTCTCTTTTGATGCGGAAACGGAGGGAAAAGCAAGAATTTATTGATTTCCGGCCTACACGGCGGTAGGTTTTAATGTGGATAGGTTTTCAGCGGTACGCTCTATGCTTCTACGGCCTCGGCATCAGATTCCACCATGTATTCGATGCCGATTTTCCCTAGTCCTTCTGCTCGCTGTATCGGCACCTAGCCGCCAGCACAATCCCTAGCACACCCAGCGCCTGCGTGCCGATCCTACGCCTTCTGGGCCCATGCCTTCTGGAGCCACGAAGGCCTTGTACGCCGAGCGGCCTTATGCACCGATCGGTCTCACGCATCGACTTGCCGCGTCCTCCCTGTCGCGTCCCCTTCTGTACGGGGCGCTTGTCTTTCGCAACCACCACGTTCTTACACGCCTTCCGCCTCCATGGCCTCTTCAAACCGCCTGCTGTACGTTGCCAGCGCGTTGAAACCGTTCACGCAATCGTCTCCGCTTGCCACCCTCACCCGCTCTCTTCCCGAGCAGATCCAAAACGCCGGGGACTTTGAGGTGCGCATCATGATGCCCTGCTACGGCACCATCAACGAGCGCAAGCACAACCTCCACGAGGTAATCCGCCTCTCGAACACCGACGTTCCGATGGGGGACGACACCGAAACAGTGTCGGTCAAGGTGGCCTCGGTGCCGGACGTGCAGCTCCAGGTCTATTTTATGGACCACGACGAATACTTTGCGCGGGGCGAGCAGGGGCTCGATGCCGACGGCGCTGCCTTCGACGACAACGCAGACCGGTCGCTCTTCTTCGCCCGGTCGGTGCTGGAGACGCTGCGCAAGCTCCGCTGGGGCCCAGACCTCATCCACTCGTTTGGCTGGATCAGTGGCCTTCTCCCATCCCTTCTCACCACCACGTACGCCGAAGACGACCTGCTGGGAGCTACAAAGTCTGTCTTCACCCCAGGCCCCCAGGCCCCGGAGACGCCCGTGGAGGCGCCGTTCGCTGAGCGCATGGGGCTTCCGCTCGACGGGCAGACGGGAGATACCCTCTCCGACATTGGGCACAGCTACGCGGATGCCACCATTCTTCCTCCCGGACACTCCCCAGCGGATACAGCCTCCACATTCAGGGACGACGCCGACGCCCGCACCGACCAGACCGTCTCCCTCTATGATCAAATGCTCGGTGAAGTCCCTGCGTAGGCCTCGCCTCTACAGAAACACCCTGCTTCCAGGCGGTTTTCAGGGGTCCGGTTGGAGAATGGTTCCACCTGCTGGGGCACGGCCGACGCGGCGCTTGGCGCGTCCCGTCACGGGGTTCCGTTGTGAACGCCCAGGCTCCCCTGGCGCCTGCTCACTCACTGGTTGCCGCCTGCACTGCCGATGTCCATGAGGTCTCTTTGGCTTTGCGCCGTTCTGCTCGGGAGCATTGCGCTTTTTTTGCTTCCCGCCTGTAGCGACTCGTCGGACGTGGGGCTCGGCGTCGGTCCCCGATCGGACTCTCTCGGCGGAGGCCAGCCGCAAACCCTTGGCGTGCTCCCTGCCGCGGTGGACACTACGCAGGAGGTTCCCATCACCGGGGAAAACAGCCGAGAGCCGCCCGTCCGGAGCGACTGGCGGTTCCTGGTCGGACGGGTTCAGGATCCGGTGACAACTCCTTCCCTCCAGATCGAAGCAGAGGGCTACGTCGACTTTTCGGGACGAAGCAGCCTCCCCGACGCAATTGCTGCGACCAGCGATGCAGACTCGCTTGCCGCCGAGCTCCGGCTGCCCGTAACGTACGTACACGGCATCGGCAATGCGGCGATGCCGGTCGATGTCTACGACCTCTCGGGCGAGGCCGCCATGGACTCGGCGCGCGCCAGCGAGACATTTCCCGCGGACATGACGGGGCCCGCGTCGGTGGATGCGGCAGAGATCACTCCCACCGACTCTCTGGTCACGATTAAATTGCGGCAGGACTGGATCGAACAGAACCTAGCTGTACTGCAGAACACGGGCGACGGCGGCCTGTCGTTCGAGGAAGAGTTCTCGGGCTTCAAAATCGTAGCGCCCAACAGCCAGGCAGTGGTCGGATTTTCGTCTACCGACGCCACCTTGCGCCTCACGCACGTGGCCGACACCGTCTCGGCCGAGTACACGGCCCTGAAGACGTTCACTCACGTAGAGCAGCAAAACGAGGTGACTCCGCCCAGCGGATACGAGTTGCTCCAGGGCGGCGTGGGCACGGGCCTCGCCATGGAGTGGGCCTACGGCGAAGCCGAATTCCAGACCGAAGTCGAATCGTCTGCGCCAGGGTCTCCTCCCATCATCGACAGCCTCCCGGTCGACACCTCGGCGGCCGTTCCCCTGAACCGGGCCGAGCTTCTCGTTCCGGTAGACACCGCCGAACTGAACCGCCGAACCGGAGCCGACTTCTCTCGTCCGCTGCCCAATGGATACCGGATTGTCGCAACCCGGCACCCCGCCCCCAGCACCCCGTCCTGCTCGAACATCTTCAATGTCATCGGCCTAGCAACGGGCGATCGGGCCTGCTCCCTGCCGCTGGTGTCGTCCGCTGCTCCCGGGGCCGCTCTTGTGGGAAACGACTACGCCTTTCCCCTCTTCGACCAGACCTTCCGGCGTGTCTCGGGCGCCAGCGAGGCTCCCCAGCCGCCGCCCTTCACCACGTTCCGGGTCTTCGTTGCCGATCGGGCCTCCACCGGGGGATCGGGGAACACGCTCCAGCCTGGCCTGCCCACGACGGTGCCCGTTCTCGTGCCCGCCCGCGCAGCATCTGCAGATCCGGGCCCGCCCCGTGCCACCCTCACCGTAACGCCGCTTTAGTGTGATGACCGCGTTCTTCCGGCTCTCCCTCTCCACGATGCGCGACGGTGCGATGCAAGTGCTTCCTCCGCGGCGGCTCGCCCTGTCCCTTCTGCTCGCTGCGGCGGGCCTTGTCGCCGGGACAGCCCCGGCGGCACAGGCGCAGTCCAATGGCGAGGGCACCATTTACTCGCGGTTCGGGCTGGGGAGCCTCAGCGGGTTTTCCGCTTCTCAGAGCCAGGCGATGGGGGGCGGCGGCTACGCACTCCGCACTCTCAACTACAACCCCGACGCCAACCCGGCTCTCTGGAGCGATCAGGTGTACACCCGCCTGTCGGGAAGTGCCGGGTTTCGCTCCGTTCGCACCGAGGATAGGCGAGGCAACTCGGGCCAGCTAAGCTCCGGCAACGTGCAGGCCCTGCAGTTTAACTTTCCGCTGGACGAGCGCACGCTGGGGGTGGGCCTCTCCTTCCAGCCCTACTCCCGGTCCAACTACAGCGCCACTACGGCCGACACCACCGAGGTGCCCAGCAACGGCCAGGTGGGGCAGGCACGATATCAGCGAATCTTTTCGGGGTCTGGGGGGCTTCATCGTCTCCGAGGCGGCGTAGGCTATCGCATCAACGAGATGCTTAGCGTGGGCGCCACGGCCGACCTCCTCTTCGGCATCATCGAGAGCCGCCGCCGCACTCAGTGGCCCAACACGCAGGCTCTCCGCGACGTGGTTGTGTCCGACGGCGTGCAGCTTTCGGGCCTTACGGGCACGCTGGGCGCCCACCTCGCCCTGGCCGATGTGCTGTCCAACGACGACGCCCTCTCGGTAGGCGCCTCCGTCACGCTTCCTGCGTCCCTTTCTGGCGAGCGGTACCGCACGCTCGATGAAGATCTGGCCCGCGACACCCTCTCTGTACAGCGCGGCGACGTGACCCTGCCCTGGACCGGCCGTCTGGGCGTCTCCTACCAACCCAACGCACGGTGGTCTTTTGTCCTGGACGGCCTGTTTGAGCCGTGGAGCACCTTCTCAACCAGCTTCTCCTCGGGCGCTCAGAACACAGCTCCCGTTCGCTTCCCGGTGGGCGGCACGGGCACACTCGCCGACCGCTGGCGCCTGTCCACCGGCGCCGAGGTTGTGCCCGCCGGCAACGACAATTTGGCCGGCTACTTCGCCCAGGTCGCCTACCGATTCGGGGGGTACGTCGAACACATGTACGTGCGTCCCGACGAGCAGACCGATCTTTACGAATTCGCCGCCACCGCCGGAGTTAGCCTTCCCACCTCTCTTGCTGGCACGCGTATTGACATAAACACGGTTGTGGGGACGCGAGGGCAAACCTCAAGCACCCTCGTTCGAGATACCTTTTACGGCGTCTCCCTTCACGTAAACTTCGGAGAACGGTGGTTTCAACGGCGCAAGCTCCGGTAACCCCTGTCCGCACGTCCGGGCTCTCCCCCGAGGCAACGCGTGTCGAACAGGCTGGTCCAGCCGGCTGCCCGGCTGAAACCCGACGCCCAACGTCCAGTCTAAAGTCCTAGCCTGTTCAAAATAACGGACAGATCCGTCTGCCTGATATGCCTCTAGCCGCCCTCCCCCTCCGGTCCTGGTCCTTTGCCGGAGGCCTGTGCCTTAGTCTCGTCCTGCTTGCCCTCTCGGTCCACACCGCTGCTGCCCAAGACAGCGAGCCCAGCCGCCGGGAGAAGCTGATGCACTACAGCCTCTATTACGAGAACTACAAAAACGACGACTTCAGGAGCGCCCGGAGCGACCTGCTCTGGATTCTTGAAAACGCCCCCGGCACCCCCGACGGAGACGACGACAACTACCGCCGGGCTGTCAATCTGTACGTGGGCCTTGCCGAGCAGGCCAGCGACGAGAACAGCCGGACGGCCTACCTCGACACTGCGGCGACGTATCTCGCCTCCGCCCCTCAGAAACTGGAGCAGCAGGGCCTTGAATACGAGCCCTACCAGTGGGAGCGGCGCAAGGGACGCTTCCTGGAAGAGCATCAAGGCGCCTTGTCTGCGGCCGAGGTTGAGGGCCTGGACTCGCCGGTGGTCCATTACCAGAGGGCCTTCGAGATGGCCCCGGCAGAGCTGGATCCGTATTACATCCGGCAAATCCTGAACGGCTACCTCAACGAGAACAATCTTCAGGAGGCGCTCGACTTTGCGAACACTGTGGAGGCGAAGCGGGGGGACGACGAAGAGGTCGCCGGAATGGTACGTTCCATCCGCGAACGAATCTTCAGCATGAACCCGCAGGCGCGCATGGCCTATCTGGAGAAGCAGGTGGAGCAGAACCCGGACAGCACGAAACTGCTGACCGACCTGTTTGACGCGTACAACCAGCAGGGCAACGTCGCGAAGGCATCGGAGCTGGCCAAGCGTCTCATGAAGATGAATCCCTCTGCGGAAACGGTCCGCGAGGTGGCCCAGATGCGCCTCGAAAACGGTCGGCCGAAGGCGGCACTGGCGGCGTACGACCGGGCCGAGACGCAAGGCGCCACCCTGCAGGCCGAAGACCACTTTAACCGCGGCACAGCCCTCCAAAAAATGGGGCAACTCGCGAAGGCGCGCGGGGCCTACCGAACGGCCATCGACATGCGCGAAAGCTACGGACGGGCCTATATTGCCATCGGAGACCTGTACGCCCGCGCCGTAAACAAGTGCAGCGGCGGCCAGATGAAGCGGAAGGACAAGGCCGTGTACTGGGCCGCGGTGGACAAGTACCAGCAGGCCAAGCGCGTTGACTCGTCCATCGCCTCTATCGCCGACAGCAAGATTCAGACGTACCGCAAGGTCTTTCCCACAAAGGAGGACATCTTCTACCGCGAGGACTGGGAGCGCGGAGGCACATTTACTATCAATTACGGCTGCTACTCGTGGATTGGCGAGACGACCTCGGTGCGGTCGGCCCCGTCCTCCGGCTGATCTTGCGCCGTCTCGTCGCCGCTGCTTCGTCGCCGGGACATGGCCGGCGGGCTCCCCCCGAGCCCGTCGGCTTTTTTGTTTGTGGAGCCGCTTGTTGTGTGACCTGTTTTGTGTTGTGTGCCCCCCGGCGATGCGGGCCCATGAAACGGCTGTGCCCCCGCCAGCGGGCCTGGCTTCGTGCACTTTTTGCCCGGCAGGCCCGGCGCGCCCTCGCTGTGCCCCTGAGGTCTCTTGTGATTCTGGACGTCGATGGCGTAGTTGACTCGTGTACTGCACGGCCCGCTCCGCGGCGCCGCACGCTTTTCTTCGCACAACCCCTCTCCGCCCCGAATGGCTTCGATTCAGCGCGTCACCGGCCGCCAGATTCTCGACAGTCGCGGCACGCCCACCGTAGAAGTTGATGTTATCACCGAGGAGGGCGTGCTCGGACGCGCCGCCGTGCCCAGCGGGGCCTCTACCGGGGCCTACGAGGCCGTGGAACTTCGCGACGACGACCTCGACCGGTACCACGGGAAAGGCGTACGGCAGGCCGTGCGCCACGTCAACGGACCCATTGCGGACGAGTTGGCGGGAATGAACGCGCTCGAACAGGTGGCACTCGACGACGCCCTCCGCACCCTGGACGGCACCGACGACAAGTCGTCTCTCGGCGCAAACGCCATCCTCGGTGCCTCCCTCGCTGCGGCGAAGGCCGGAGCCGCCACCCTCGGCGTGCCTCTGTACCGGCACCTGGGGCGCGCCACGGCCCGCACGCTGCCCGTGCCGCTCATGAACATTCTCAACGGTGGGGAGCACGCCGACAACAACGTGGACATGCAGGAATTCATGATCGCGCCTGCCGGGGCTGCCTCCTTCTCCGAGGCCCTGCGGACCGGCGTAGAGGTATTTCACACGCTGGCGTCCGTGCTCCAGGACCGCGGCTACAGCACGGCCGTGGGCGATGAGGGTGGCTTCGCGCCCGACCTCCGCTCAAACGAAGAGGCCGTGGAACTCGTCTTGGAAGCCGTCGAGAAGGCCGGCTACACCGCCGGGAGCGACGTGTTTGTGGCCCTCGACCCGGCCGCCGCCGAGATGGTAGAAGACGGGGCGTACGTCTTCTGGAAAAGCGACCCGGACACCGAGCGCTCCTCCGCCGACATGGTCGAGTTTTGGAGCTCGTGGGTGGAGCAGTACCCCCTTCTCTCCATCGAGGACGCGATGGACGAGGACGACTGGGCTGGCTGGACCGCACTCACCGAGGCCGTCGGCGACGAGGTGCAACTCGTGGGCGACGATCTATTCGTAACCAACACCGAGCGCCTCGCGCGCGGGATCGACGAGGACTGCGGAAATTCGATCCTGATCAAGCCCAACCAGATCGGCACCCTTACCGAAACTCTCAACGCAATCGAAACCGCGCGCGCCCACGGCTTTACGGCCATCGTGAGCCACCGGTCGGGCGAGACCGAAGACACCACGATTGCCGACCTGGCCGTGGCCACCGAAACGGGCCAGATCAAGACCGGCTCGGCCAGCCGGAGCGACCGGGTCGCCAAGTACAACCAGCTCCTTCGCATCGAAGAGCAGCTGGGCGACACCGCGGTGTATCCGGGCCTCGACGCGTTCCCCCTCTCCCACTAGCCTCTGCATCTCATGCCTGCTTCCGACTCCGCCTTTTCCGACCGCCGCGTCCGGTGGGGGCTCGGGCTGTTTCTGGCCGGGGTCCTGGTGTGGGTGGCCTTCTTCGACAGCCACAGCCTCTGGCAGCGGTACCAGTGGCACCAGGAACTGGACGCCACCCGGCAGGAAAACGCCGAGCTCCGGCACGAGATTGAACAGCTCCGTACGCAGCTCGACCGGCCCCTATCCGACAGCCTCGTGGAGCGGATCGCGCGTCAGGAATACGGCATGAAGCGCCCTGGGGAAACGATTTACCGCATTGAACCGCAGTAGCGGCCCGTCCCCGCCCCGTCCGCCCCCCTCTTCGCAACAGCGTTCCTCCTCTCATGGTGCCTCACGCCGTCGGTGTCGATCTTGGCGGCACCAACCTGAAAGCAGCCCTGATAGACCGCGATGCCGGCATCGTGGAACAGTCTGCGTGCCCCACCGAGGCCGACCGGGGCCCCGAGCACGTGCTCCGGCGCATCGCCGCCATTGTGTCCAATATGCTAGAGGCCGCCCCGCCCGCCTCCGTGGAGGGCATCGGGATTGGAGCGCCCGGAGCAGTAAATTGGGAGCGGACAACCGTCTCGAAACCCCCAAACTTCGAGGGCTGGGACACGATCAACCTGCGAGACCGACTGCAGTCGCAGCTGGACACGGAGCTGCCCGTTCTCGTCGAGAACGACGCAAACGTGGCCGCGCTCGGCTCTGCCTTCTACGGTGCCGGCCGTGAGCCCGACTCGTTCATCATGATCACGCTGGGGACGGGCGTCGGCGGCGGCATCATCTACCAGAACAAAATTTTTCGGGGAAGCACCGGCGGCGCGGCCGAAATTGGGCACATGACCATCGATTACGAGGGGCCGTTTGCCAAGTCGGGGGTCAGTGGAGCCATCGAGGGCTACCTTGGCCAGGCGTTCCTGACGGAGCACGCGCGCAACCGCCTCGTCAACTACCCCGACAGCATCGTGCGAGACCTCGTGGACGGGGACCTTGATCGGCTCTCGCCCCGAGTGCTCTACGAGGCTGCCACCCAGGGCGACGCCCTCGCCGAGGACGTACTGGCGTGGGCCGGGCACAAGCTGGGATGCGTTCTTGGGTCTGCCGTAAATCTGCTCGACATCCGAACCATTGTGGTCGGTGGCGGCGTTTCTGCAGCTGGTGAGTACATCCTCGCCCCTGCCCGCGACGCCCTCCCGCGCTTTGTGGTGCCGGGCCTTCGCGCCGAGCTCCAGCTTCTTCGCGAACAGCTGGGCAACGAGGCCAGCCTCTTGGGCGCCGCCCGCCTCGCCTTTGCGGGCGAGGACACGCAGGTCGGCTCCCGCTGAGGTCCTCTTTCGTCCACGCGTGACGTGGAAAAGGCCTGCCTGTGACGCGTCCGGCAGAGCGCCTGCCACTTCCCACCGTGTGGTTTCCGTGCTTCGCTCTCTCTGCTCGTATCCGCTGCTGTCCGGCCTGGCCGTTGGGCTGGTGCTTCTGCTTGGGAGTCGCCCCGCCACGGCCCAGCAGCCGACCGGTGCTCCCCCCGATACGTCCCGCCCGGGGGCCTCGGCGTCGCAACCGTCCGGCACAGCTCAGGATGGCACGGGGGGAAGCGGCGCAAAAGGCGTGCAGTTTTCCGCGTCGGACTCGCTGGTGATCGTCACTCGCCCAGACTCCGCCGACCAGGGCACCCTGCACGGCGCGGCGGAAATGTCGTACCGGGGGGCCACCCTCAAGGCCGGCACCATCGAGATGAACTTTGCGACGAGCGTGCTCCGGGCCTCCGGCCCGCCCTCGGACACGACCGCAGGGGGGCGCCCCCAGTTCCAGCGCGACAGTCAGTCGTTTCGGGGCAGCGTGCTGTCCTACAGCCTGCAGACCGAGCGGGGACGCGTGGTGGCCGCCCGCACCCAGCAGCAGCAAGGATTCGTGGAGGGGCGCGCCGTCAAGGTGTACGAGGACAGCACCCTCTTCGTCCGCGGCGGCTCCTACACGACCTGCGACTGCCCTCCCGGCGAGACGCCCTCCTACTCCCTGCGGTCCAGCGAGATGAAGGTAGACGGGAAGTGGGTGTATACGGGGCCCATTCAGCTGTTTTTGTTCAACGTGCCCACGCCCCTGTGGCTTCCGTTCGGGTTTTTGCCCAACGTGCAGGGACGGCGCAGTGGCCCGCTGGCCCCGAGCTACGGACAGGACCGGCGCAAGGGCCTCTTTTTGCGGGACTGGGGCTGGTATTTTGCGCTAAACGCCTACACCGACCTTCAGCTCCGAGCGAGCGTGTGGTCGAAGGGAAGCTTCGAGGTTAATCCGATTTTTCGCTACCGCAAGCGGTACAACTACAACGGCCAGGTCGACCTCCGGTACCGGCGCACCCAAATTGGGGAAGAGGAAGACCCCGACTTTACCAACCGGCACGAGGGGCAGCTGCAATGGTCCCACAGCCAGGACCTCTCTCCCACCTCCGCCATTCGGGGCAACATCAACCTCGCTACTTCTACGGACTTTGCCCGCCGCAGCAGCAACAACTACGACGACGCGGTGAGCCAGGAAATCTCGTCGAACCTGCGCTACAGCAAGGACTGGCCCGGGGGAGGAAACAGCCTCAACCTCAGCGTCAACCAGCGCCAACAGCTGCAGAGCGGGCGGGTGTCGATGACGCTCCCGAGCCTCAACTTTTCGCAGCGCTCCTTTAAGCCGTTCGACGTGCAGCAGGCAGTGGGGGACGACCGGTGGTACGAAAAGATCACGACCTCATACAGCCTGTCGGTCAACAACGACTACTCCTTTCGCCCGCGCGACCCCGAGGATCTTCGTGCTCGGGGCGACTCTACGCTGGCCGAGCGCATCGAACAGGCCGACATCGCCTGGTACGAGGCGCTTGTGGACCGGGACAAGTACCAGCTCGCCACTGGAAACGACGAGCCGTTCGACTTTCAGGCCACCCACCAGGTCCCCGTCAGCGCCTCGTTTCGCATCAACCGCTACAACCTCAGCCTCAGTCCCAACATCAACTACAACTCGGACTGGCGGATTAGCACAACGCGCAAGGCGCTGAACGTGGCCGCCGACGAGGTGGACCGGGATACGCTCAACGTGAACGCCCGCACGGTGGAACGCACTGTGCGGGGCTTCTACGCGCGGCGGTCGTTCTCGACAGGCCTCTCCGCCAGTACGGAGCTGTACGGCCTCTTTCCCCTCCGCGCAGGGCCGCTGGAGGGCCTCCGGCACCGCATGGTTCCGTCGCTCTCGTTCAACTACCGCCCCAACTTCAACGCCCCGTTCTGGGGGCGCACGCGCACGCTCCGCTACGCAGACGGCACGCCTGTGCGCGACACGACCACCGGCCAGCCCTTCCGCTACGACATCCTTGGGGGGAGCCGCGTGCGGGGCAGCACAGAGCAGCGCACGCTCAGCTTTGGCCTCGACAATGAGCTGGAAACCAAGTACGTGACCGTCGACACGACGGGCGAACGACAGGAGGAAACCCTCAAGCTGCTGGACGTGGACCTAAGCGGCTCCTACAACTTTACGGCCGACTCGCTCAACCTGAGCGACATTCAGCTCCGGGCGCGGACCAGCGTTCAGGACTTTAGCATTCGCTCCAGCATGACCTTTTCGCCCTACGCGCTCCGGGCTACGGGGTTGGGCGAGGACCGCCGTTTTCGACTGGTGGACCGGTACATGGCCGCCGAGAGCCCGCTCACGCCCGTGCGCCTCACGCGGTTTCGCCTAAACGTGGGCGGCTCATTCGAGGGCGGGGGCGGGAGCGGAGGCGTGCGCGTGCAGCCACAGCGTCGTTCCGGCCCCCAAACGGATCAACGCCAAACCGGGCGGGCGAGGCCGTCCTCGCAGCGCTCGCAGGGGCGCAGTTCATCGTCCGGCTACCTAGACACGCGCATTCCCTGGTCGCTGAGCTTCGACTTTAGCTACAGCTTCCGAAAGCCGCGAAAGGAAATCCTCAACCAGAACGCGACTGTAAATGCGCAATTCGGACTGGACGTGACCCCGAAGTGGTCGTTGGAAGGACGCACGGGGTACGACCTGATCCGAAACGAAGTGGCCACCACCAGCATCAACATCAGCCGCGACCTGGGGTGCTGGGTGATGTCGTTCAGTTGGGTGCCCTTCGGCGTGCGGCAATCGTACAGCTTCAACCTGCAGGTCAAGAGCGGCCAGCTCTCGCAACTGCTGCGCCTAAACATTCCCAACACAGGCGAAGGGCCGCTGGGCGGCTTCGGCAACCGGCTGCGGCAGACAGCCGGCAGCGTGGCAGGCGGGGGACGCGGGCCCGGTCCGTTCTAGACAGGAGCCCTCGGGAAGGAGACCCTGGGAAAGAGCCTCCGTACGGCACGTGCTGCCCGAACGTACGGCCGGAACTGCCCGGGTCGCGCGTGTGTCTCCCTGCTTCCGCTCGCCGCTACAGCTTCCGGTC
>CAZFJR010000028.1:18182-26326 GCA_964519235.1 uncultured Salinivenus sp.
TCGCTACTTTTGGTCGCCCAGCGCCGCAGTCACTTCATCGGCCGCTTCCTTCAGCAGCACGGCCGAGCGGAGCGCAATGCCGCTTTCGTCAAGCAGCTGCTTTCCTTCTTCTGCGTTGGTGCCTTGCAGGCGGACGATGAGGGGCACCTCGATGTCAATGTTGCGCGCCGCCTCAATGACGCCCTGCGCCACGCGGTCGCAGCGCACAATGCCCCCGAAGATGTTCACGAGAATGGTCTCCACGTTCGGGTCCTTCAGGATGATGCGGAAGCCGGCCTCCACCGTCTCGGCACTCGCCGAGCCTCCTACATCTAGAAAGTTGGCCGGCTCTCCTCCCGCCAGCTTAATGATGTCCATTGTCGCCATGGCCAGCCCGGCCCCGTTCACCATGCACCCCACGTTGCCGTCGAGTTTGATGTAGCTGAGGCCGTGCTCGCCTGCCTCCACCTCCGTCGGGTCTTCTTCGTGAAGGTCGCGCATCTCTTCCAGGTCCGGATGGCGGAAGAGGGCGTTGTCGTCAAGGTTGACCTTCGCGTCCACCGCCGCCAGGTCGCCCTCGGGGGTTTGTACGAGCGGGTTCACCTCCGCGAGCGTACTGTCGGTTTCCTCGAACGCTTCGTAGAGGCCCTGCACCAACGATGTGGCCTGCGCAAAGGCCTCGCCCTCCAGCCCCATCGCGAAGGCGAGCTGGCGGGTGTGAAACGGCTGAAGCCCGATCGACGGGTCCACCCGTACCTTGTGGATCTTCTCGGGCGACTCTTCGGCCACCGTTTCAATATCGACCCCTCCTTCGGTCGACACCATGATGGCGTTCATGCTCTTCTCGCGGTCGAGGGTAACGCCCAAGTAGTACTCCTGTGCAATGTCGACCCCCTTCGTAACCAGAATCTTGCGCACCGTCTGCCCCTCCTCCCCAGTCTGGTGCGTCACCAGATTCATGCCCAGGATGGACTCGGCGTGCTCACGAACCTCGTCGATGCTGTGGGCCAGCTTCACGCCCCCTCCCTTCCCGCGGCCGCCCGCATGGATCTGCGCCTTCACGACGAACAAGGAAGCGTCCTCCTCGTCTTTGAGACGACGTGCCGCGTCAACCGCCGCGTCAACCGTCTCGGCCACAATCCCTCGCGGCACCGGCACGCCGTAGTCTCGAAACAGGCCTTTCGCTTGGTATTCGTGGAGCTTCATGGAATGGGGCGGATTGGATGAGTGTTGGAATTTGTCAGCAAGTAAATGGCTAGCGGCGAAAAGGTCTAGCGAGCTGCCTGGTTTTTGTGGGGTGTTCGCAAGCGCCTCTCTACCGCCCAACCGCTCGCGCCCCGCTCTCGTCTCTGCTCTCTCCGGCTTCATGACCACCTTCGAGCGGCACATCATTGCCCGGCTCCTAAAGGGCTTCGTGCTCTTTGTAGGGGCGCTCATCGTGTTTTTTATCGTGCTGCACTGGGTGGAATACAGCGACGATTTTCTGGACCGGGGGGCGACGGTCTGGGAGGTGTTCACGGTCTTCTACCCGAACTATGTCCCGGAGATCGTCCGCCTTACCTCTCCACTCGCCCTGTTTCTCTCCTGCCTGTACCTCACCGGCACCCTTGCCCAAGAACTGCAGCTCATCGCCCTGCAGACCTCCGGGGTGTCGCTCTACCAGCTGATGCGGCCCTACGTGAGCGTGGGCCTGCTGGTCACGGTCTTCATGTTTGGCTTCAACGGGTGGGTGGTGCCCCGCACCAACGAGGTGGTGGTGCGCTACGAAAACGAGTACCTGAACCCGGGCGACCGCACGGTCACAACTAGTGAAATTCATCGCCGCAACGGGCCGAACAGCATTCTCTCCGTCGGTTACTACGACACCGACCAGAGACGGGCGCAAAACGTCTCGCTCCAGACGTTCGAGGGGCCGTCCCGCTTGGCACACCGCCTGGACGCGGAACGCATGCGCTGGGTCGACTCGCTCGGTGCCTGGCACCTCGAAGACGTGACGCGCCGTACGTTTGCCAGCCCGGACGGGCCGCGCAAAACGACTATCGCGTCGCTCGATACCACTCTCCAGATATACCCTCGCGACCTCGCCCGCTCGAAGAACGACGTAGCGGCCATGACCATTCCGGCGGCGGCCGAGTACCTCGCGGCCCTCCGCCGCTCCGGCGTAGGCGGCCTAACACGGCCCCTCGTGGCCTACTACAACAAGTTTGCCTACCCCTTTGCCAACCTTCTTCTCGTCCTCATTGGGGTGCCCATTGCCGCCGTGCGGCGGCGGGGCGGACAGGCCGTGCGGTTTGCCATTGGGCTCGCCATCGCGTTTGTGTATCTCTCGGTGCAGAAGCTGGCCGAGCCGCTCGGGTATGCCGGCACCCTCAGCCCTGCCCTCACGGCCTGGCTGCCGCACGCAATGTTTGCCCTCGTCGCCCTTGGGGTGCTCTGGTGGGCCCGCAAGTAGCCCGGGTGCCCCCCTTTGACCTACCGGGGTGCGCCTGTCAATCTGCCCCGGCACGCTCCCACAACGCCCCCGCTGCGCACTGGGCGGTCGTCCTGGGCAGCAACCCGGCGGTTGCGCAGAAGCCGTTTTCTGTTATATTGTTTTCCGACGGGGAGGACTCAGGGGCGCCACAACTCTTCGCTCCCCTCGGCGTAAAATAAGAACAGTAGAGGTTCCACGGCCACACGCGGCGCCGACGTAACGGCGCTCTGCGCCTCGGCCCCGGGGCCTCGTTCTTCCGCGTGTCCTCTCGTCTCACCGTTTTTGTCCCATGTGGCACGACAGCGTTCTCGGCACCATCGGGAATACTCCCCTGGTCCGCATCAACAACATCGGCACCGATCTCCCCTGCACGGTTCTCGGCAAGGTGGAATTCTTCAACCCGGGAGGGTCTGTCAAAGACCGGATTGGGCTCAGCCTGATCGAGGACGCTGAGGAACGCGGCGAGATCGCCCCCGGCGGCACCATCATTGAAGGCACCAGCGGCAACACGGGGGCGGGCCTCGCCATCGCGGCCATTGCAAAGGGCTACCGGTGCATCTTCACCACGACGGACAAGCAGAGCCAGGAGAAGGTGGACGTGCTGCGCGGCCTGGGGGCAGAGGTGCTGGTCTGCCCCACCAACGTGGAGCCCGAGGATCCCCGCAGCTACTACTCCGTGGCCCGGCGCCTGGCCGACGAGATTCCGAATTCCATCTACCTCAATCAGTACGACAACCCCTCCAACGCACAGGCACACTACGACACCACGGGGCCGGAGCTGTGGGCCCAAACGGAGGGGCAAATTACGCACTTCGTGGCGGGGGCCGGCACCGGGGGCACCATCAGCGGCACGGCGCGCTACCTGAAGGAGCAGGACGAGGACGTGCAGATCGTTGGGGTGGATCCCTGCGGATCGGTCTTCCACAAGTACTTCCACGAGGGCGTGTTCGACGAAGACGAGATCTACCCCTACTTCACCGAAGGCGTGGGCGAGGACATTCTCCCCGAAAACATGGACTTCGACATCGTGGACGATTTCGTGGAGGTGGAAGACAAGCCCGCAATGCAGATGACGCGCCGGCTGGCCCGGGAGGAGGGCCTGTTCATTGGGCAGTCCTGCGGGATGGCCATGGCCGGGGCCCTGCAGTGGATGCAGGAGCACCGGGCGTCCCTCTCGCCAGACGACGTGGTGGTGGTCTTGCTCCCAGACTCGGGCTTCCGCTACCTCTCCAAAACGTACAACGACGACTGGATGCAGAACCACGGCTTCCTGGAAACGAAGCCGGATGTGACTGCCGACGAGGTGCTGAGCGTCCGCCACAAACAGACAGACGTGATCGACGCCAGCCCCGGCGATGCGCTCGGGGACGTGATCGAGAAGATGACCAGTGAGGGCATTTCTCAGATGCCTGTTATCGACGACGAGCACGAGGTAGTGGGCAGCGTTACGGAGACGCGAATCCTGAACCACCTTATCGAGAACCCGGAGTCTCGGAAGGCGCCGGTCCGAAAAATCATGGGCACGCCCTTCCCTGTCGTTCCGGCGTCGCTGCACCTCGAGCACCTCTCTGCGTACCTTGAACAGGACGCGGGAGCGGTCCTCGTGGACCACGGGCCCGACGACGGGTATTCCGTACTCACGAAAAGCGACCTGATTAGTGCGCTTGCAAACGTGGGACAGGGCAACGGCGCCGGCGCGCCCTAGTCGTTTCGTTCCTTCTTGCTTCGCACAGGCCCGCCTCCTCCCCATGCCCGATAACGGTGACGCCTCGAACGCCTCTTCCCCCGACCCAGCTCCCGACACGGCGAGGCGCGGGGCACGGCTTCGCATGCCTGATTTTGACGGCACCCCGCCGGCCCCGGATGAGGTGGAGGCCTCCCTCAACGCCTCGTCCGCCCCAGGCACCTACGCGAATTCGGTGCAGGTGCACTGCTCGCCCGAGGAGCTGGTCTTGGATTTTATCCGCATGATCCCGGGCACGATGGACGCCCGCCTCGAAAGCCGGGTGATCGTCTCCCCCGAAAATGCCAAGCGCTTGCTCGATGCGTTGCGGGCTCATCTCGGCCCTGAAGTGACCTCCGTCTCTGAGAGTGCCCCCCCTTCCCCGGAGGCGGAACCGCCCGAAACGCCCCCTGCAGCCGCACTGGCCAGCACACCGTCCGCCTCCGAAGACGCCTCCCAGTCTACCAGCGAGGATGGATCTAGCAGTGGGACCAGCGCCGTTCCCACCGTCGAGCCCGAACTCCTCACGGCGACCTTTGCGCTTTCCGGCGAGGCCGTCCACTGCAACGGCCCGTGGGCCTCTCTCCTCGGTCCCACGGATCGCCCCTGGGCGCACCTGTCGGATGAGGACCGCGAGATGGCCGAGTCGGCCGTTCTGGACGCCCAGAAAGGCTCACTCGTCACCAACCGGATCGTGTCGGCCCAGGCGAGCCACCGCGAGGAGCCGTTCCCGGTGCTGCTCAATTTTATCCCCGTGCACGACAGTTCCGCCTCCGACGAGCGCCACCGGGCCGTAACGGTGAGCGGCGAAGTGCTCGCCGAGCCACCGTCCTGGATGCTAAGCCAAACCCAACGGCACCGGATGGAAACCCTCGGGCGAATGACGATGGGCGTGGCCCACGACCTGAACAACCTGCTGAGCGGCCTCCTCGGCCACATCGAAATGCTCAGGGACAAAGTGGAGCGTGCCTCTCTGGACGCCTCCGTGCGCCCGTCGCTCGAAACCATCGAGACGACCGCAGAGGACGGAGCGGCGCTCATCGAAAAGCTGCAGCGATACATTCGTCACGACACCCAGCAGCACTTCGAACCCGTCCACCTGGAGGCCCTGATCGAGGACTGCATCACGCTCACCGAGCCGTACTGGTACAATGAGCCGCGCCGCCAGGGCATCGAGATCGCCGTCAACACGGCCTTTGCGGACACCCCCGCCATCTTAGGGGCCGCGTCCGAACTCCGGGAGGTGTTCGTGAATCTCATCCTGAACGCCGTACAGGCCATGCCCGAGGGCGGCACCCTTCGATTTGAGACCCACGCCAACGATGCGGGCGAGGTCTGCGTAACCGTGACCGATACGGGCATCGGGATGGGCGAGGAGGTGCAGAAGAACATCTTCGAGCCGCTCTTTACCACCAAGGGCGACGACGGCACCGGCATGGGCCTGGCGGCCAGCTACGGCATCGTGCAGGAGCACGAGGGCACGGTCGACGTGTGGTCCGAGCCGGGTGAGGGCACGCGCTTCACGCTGACTTTCCCCCCGGCGGACGGCGAGCCGGAGCCTTCCGGCGATTCTTCGCCCCCGTCGGGGGCCTCGGAAGGCACGTCGGTGCTCGTGGTGGACGACGACGAAATGGTGCGCTCAACGGTGACTCGCCTCCTCACACTGAGTGGGCACGAGGTAGACCGGGCTGCATCCGGAGCCGATGCTCTCTCGATGTTCGAGGAACGCAACTACGACATTGTGTTCACCGACTTCGGCATGCCGGAAATGACAGGGGCCGAGCTCTCTGCCGCACTCAAAGATGAGCATCCGTCCCTGCCCATCGTGCTCTTAACCGGCTACACCGAAACCAACGCAGCCCTCGACAAGGTCGATAGCATTCTGTCTAAGCCGTTCAAGCGTGACGAGCTGGAGGCCGCCATTCAGAAACACGTGTCTGCTTCCTAGAACGGCCCGTGCCAGAACGGCTGATGCCACGTGCCGACAACACGCCGACAACACGTGGCCGGTCTCCTCAGAGTGCTTGGGACCTCCTCCCGCAAGGCCTGTTAGGTGGCGGGCTCCTCCTCGTCTCCTTCCTCGCCGCGAGGAAATTCCGCAATCACGCGGGCCTCTTCGATGTTCGGATCCAGTTCACGCTCGAAGGCCTTCCGCGACGTTTCCGCCACGCGGGAAACTCGCTCGGCCGTGGCATCGACCAGGTTGGCAGCGGCCCGGAGAACGGTTCCTCCAGCGTAGACCGTCTTGCCAACCCAGTTGAGCGAATGGGGCTCACGGCGATCGGATGAGCGGTTGCGGGGCATGGTACAGGAGAGGGCGGCAAACGAAGAACGAAGACAGACGACGGAGCGCGGGAAAGCTGGAGGGCCCTACGACCCCGAGGAAGCGGAGTCGCTTCTGGGGGCTTGTCGCTGGGCCGTTTCCGGCTCGGCCGGCCCAGGCCCTTCGCCGGCAGGGCCCGAGGCGTCGCAGGCTCGGTGCATCGCGTCTCCAAGTCCCTTGGCAAGCATCTGCCCCGCTTGCTCAATGCTGCGGGCCAGCGTGGAGGCCGACGCCTCGATCAGAAACTGAGCCTGTTGCTCAATGTCAAGGTCCTCGAAGTCGTGGCGCACCTGGCGGAACGGATCATCGGTCGACATGGGCAACGAACTGTTTGTGGAGACGCCTCGTTTGCTGCAGTGAAGTCTGGTACATATGTGCCAGAGCTCTAGCATGTGGACGCGAAGCGCGAACAGAAGGTTTCTCGCGCAAAAGGTTTCTTCGGCATCGCCCCCCGCCTATGGCTTCTTCTTCTCCCGATTCGGCCCCAACCTACTTGGAGGGAGTCGTGACGAGTTCCACCGGCAGTTGGTACGATGTGCGGGCCGAGGGCCGCACCGTTCCGTCACGGATTCGGGGCAAGTTTCGCCTCGAAACGGAGGACGTTACCAACCCCATTGCCGTCGGCGACCGGGTTACCATCCGGCTTACTGAGGAGGACGACACCGGGTTTATCACCGAAATCCACGACCGCGTCAACAAGCTGAGCCGCCGGGCCGCAGGGCCGCGCACTGGGCAGGAGCACATCCTCGTGGCCAACGTCGACCGCATCTGGAGCGTGCAGGCGGTCGAATTTCCTGCCTTCAACCCACGCTTTCTGGACCGCCTCCTGGTCGCGGCGGCGATTCACGACATCCCGGCCGGGCTCATCATCAACAAGGTCGATTTGATGACGCAGGACACCGCGCCGAGGGTAATGGACCTGCACCTCCGCTACGCCGACCTGGGCCATCCGGTTATCGTGACGAGCGCGACGGAGGGCCTCGGCACGTCTCGACTCCGGGAGGCGTTTGCCGGACAAATTAACGCCATCACGGGCCCGTCCGGCACTGGGAAGTCTACCCTCCTCAATGCCCTCGAATCGGACCTCGACCTCGAGACGGGGGCCGTGAGCGAAAAAACCCGAAAAGGCACCCATACCACCACCCATGCCACGCTTCATCCCCTCTCCAACGACGGGTACGTGGTGGATACGCCCGGGATTCGCGAGTTTGGGCTGCGAGACGTGCACCCGAAGGACCTGGCGCACTACTTTCCGGACCTTGCGCCGTACGTCAACGCCTGTCGATTCCCGGACTGCACCCACGACCATGAGCCGGGCTGTGCCGTGAAGGACGCCGTGGAGCGCGGCGACATCCATCCCGAGCGCCACAAAAGCTATCTGGCCATCCTAGAGTCGCTGCGCGAGGAGCAAGCCCCGGAGTACTGATGCGTGATTCGTGGATGCGTGATCTTGGGTTCTCACGTGTCACGCATCACGCGTTTCACGATCTACCCCCGCACCTTCTGCGTTGCCTCATCGCCCTTTTCGGCAAGCAGGTCGAGCGCCTCGTCCATCGTCAGGCTGTCGATGGACTGGTCGTCCTGGAGGGAGGCGTTGGTGCCGTCGTGCTTCACGTACGGCCCGTAGCGGCCATTCCATACCTCCA
>CAZFJR010000029.1:0-8819 GCA_964519235.1 uncultured Salinivenus sp.
TGAGCACGTGGCGGTGCCGGTGGCCCTCGATGTGGGGCAGGCTGCGGCGCACCGCATCGGCCGTGCCCTGAAACCAGTCTTTGGAGGAGGGGGTCTGCTCCGCGGCCAGGATCGACACGAAGCCGTTGCTGAAGCGGTCGAACTGGTAGGCGCGGGCGAGGTGGCGGTTGAGGCTGGCCGAGTTGAACTGGGTGAGGACGAAGATGCGGGTAATGCCCGAGTTGATGCTTGCCGAGATGGGGACATCAATGAGGCGGTAGCGCCCGGCGAGGGGCACGGCGGGCTTGGCCCGCAGCTTGGTCAGCGGGTAGAGGCGGGTGCCTTTGCCGCCGCCCAGGATGACGGTGACAATGGAGGTGTCGAGCGAGGTGGACATGGCGGGGCAGGAACGAGGCAGGGGGCAAGAAGGAGAACGGAGCCGTGGAGGCGTAGGCCCGGCTGCTCCGAGCAGGGCCAGGTGCCACGAGACACCAAAAAAGAAATCTACATGGTGTGATGCAACGAGACCCCTCCCTCGTACGGTCCCTGTCTTGCAACGCCTTTGGTCTCGCAGCGCTTTTGACCCTGGGGCCCAGACGCCCGGCCCAAACGGACCGTCGGGTTGCAGAACCGTTGGGGGCGCGGAGGCTAGCGGAACAGGCGAAGGGCCAGGTTGAGAAGCAGGGTGAGCACGAGGCTCAGCACGATCATGGTGGCGAGGGGCACATAGATGCGGACGCCGTCGCCCTCGTAGGCGATGTCGCCGGGCAGACGGCCCAGGTCCAGCACACGCCCCAGCAGCATCACGAGGCCGCCGAGAAGCGCCAGGCCGAGGCCCAGGTAGAGCAGTCCGCGTCCGAGCGTGGGGGCGTCCATGGCGGGAAAAGTAGTAGAAAAAGAAGAGTCGGCTGCGTTCGCAGCAGGGGGCACGCACGGGGGCAGGAGGGCGCGTTCGGGCCGTGAGGCAGACGCAGATTCCACAAAACCTTCCCCGATGCCGCTCGTGAGAGAGGCCGAGCCTTCCCCCGATTTACACCTGCGACTCATGCTCAAGTCCATTCTTGTCCTCCTCCACATCATTACGGCTGCCGCCTGGTTTGGGTTGGGCCTGCGTCTTGCGGGGCGGGCCCGGACGGTGCTCGACCTCGGCGGGAAGGCGGGTGCAGCCCTGGCCGCCGATGGGCAGTCCTCAGTGCGCCAGATGAACATCTTCGCTGTGCTTACCCTGGTGTTTTCGCTGGGGGCCTTCGTGGCGGGCGGACATTTCGCGGCGTATGGGCCGCTCTACCACACGTCCGTTACGCTGATCGTTCTGTTCACACTAGACCAACTCTTCGTGATTCGCCCCGGATGGAAGGCACTGCAGGCGGCTGTAGAGGGCGGCGGCGGGGCTGAGTCGGCCCGCAAAAAAATCGCGATTGGGACGGGCGTGGGGCACCTGCTCTGGCTCGTGATGCTTGTCTTGATGCTGTGGAACCAGTACTTCAGCGTGTATCTGTAGGGGCAGGGAGGGCCACGGCGCCCTGGTCGTACTGGTCGGGACGGCGGTGGCGCAAGAACAGTTGGCGGGCGGGGGCGTCGGCACGCCGGTCGAGGTCCAGTTCCGCGTGCAGGATGGTCGCTTCGGCCGGCGCCTGGGCCACCACGGTCCCAAATGGGTCCGTGACGAACGAGCGCCCTGCAAACTGCATGGTGCCTTCCTGCCCGGTGCGATTGGCCAGGGCGGTGAAAAAGCCGTGTTGCAGGGCCGCCACCCGGAGCTCCGCCTCGTACATGCCATCGGGCCATTCGCCCACGGTGCCGGCCTGCGGGACGACCACGAGCTCGGCGTCCTGAAGCGCCAGCGCGCGCAGGTACTCGGGGTAGTGCCGGTCGTAGCAAATGGCCACCCCCAGGCGCCCGGCCGCCGTGTCGTACACCGGTGCACCGGTGTTGCCCGGGGCGTAGTAGCCCTGTTCGTGGAACTGCTCGTACTCGGTGATGTGCATCATGCGGGTGCGTCCGAGCAGCGTGCCGTCCGCATCGAGGACCGGCGAGGTGTCGTAGGTCCTCCCGTCGTCGTGCTCCATCAGGTTGAACACCACGACCACGTCGTGGGCGGCCGCGTGCTCGGCCAGTGCCTCGGTCGTGGGGCCCGGCACAGGCTCGGCCAGTTCCTGCGGGGAGTCGGGGCGCTCCGTCGCCGGAAGGCGGGGGTAGAAGGGCGTGAACGACAGTTCAGGGAATACGACAAGGTCGGCGCCGGCTTCGGCAGCGGCCGCGAGTGCCCGAACGCCCCTGCTGCGGGTGGTGGCGGGGGAGGAGGCGAGGGGCTGTTGAACAAGAGCGATGTGCATGGCCAGGCGGGGGCGAGAGAAGAGAAGGCGGGGGAAGCGCCCGAGGGGAAGCGCGCCGTCGGGGGACTCGTGGAAATCCAGTGTTCAGTTCGTGCCTTCGGCCCAGACGGGAGCGCATGTACGGGAGCGCATGTAGCGGAGGGCGATATGCGAGCCTTGTCATTCCGGGCCGCGTCGTTGTCTCGGGCCTCGTCTCCGGACGGAAGGGGCGGGGCGGCCGGGGGCCACGAAGGCGTCCGGAAACGTGGAGGCCGCGGCCGTCTGGGCGGCGGTTTCGGCCCGCTGCTCTGTGGCAAAGGGACCCAGGCGCACCCGGTAGAAGGGCGGCTTCCATTCGATGGTGACCGGACGGCCTGAAGCCCCGGCTCCCTCCGCTAGTGGCGGGCGCTGAGCAGCGGGCATTTCGTTCCACCACCGCAGGGCCTGCCCCAATACCGACACGGCGCGGTCCTTCTTTTCGGTCAGCCGAAGGTGGACGTGGTACACGCGTCCGGACGCAGACGTCTGCGCAGCCTCGGGGGAAGAGACGCCTGGGCCCGTACAGCCCCCGAGCAGCAGCAGGCTCAACAGCCCGCCCCCGGCACAGAGGAACAATCGGCACTGAGACACGGGCAGTCGGTGTGCGGGTCCGTAAAAACGAGCGAGAACCTTTGGGCCAAACTCGTCCGATCTACGCATGCGGCCTGTTGGCTGTTCGCCTTCTCTTGCCGGCTGTTCGCCTCTTCCTGTGGTGTGCGACAGGTTGTGGTGCGCGACGGGGCGCGTGCGATGGGGCGTGTGCCCGGCGGCCCCTGCACGTTGCAATTCGGCAATCTGCCGCCCATACTGAACCGTCCGTCCCAATCCGTCTCGTCACCACGACTCCTGTGTCTGCCATTGTGTCCGTTCGCCCGCTGGTATTCGCGCTTCTCACGTCGGCCGTGTTCACGGGGGCCGTTTTTTTCGTAGGAGGGTGTGCGTCGCCGGAACGGCCTCCGGCGGCCGCCGCGATTCTCGACAGCGCCCGCGCCGCCCATGGTGCGCCTGTGCTCGACCGGGCCGTGGTCCGCTTCGGGTTTCGGGGCGATGCGTACCGGCTCCGGCACGAAGATGGGCAATTTCACTACCGGCGCACGTACACCGATTCGCTAGGGCGGTCGGTGACGGAGGGGATTGCGACCCAGGCAGGGAGCATCGGGACCTATCGGGTTGTAGGCGGAGACACGGTGTCGCTCTCTGCGTCGGAGCGGGGGGCTGTGGAGACCACGGTCAACTCGGTGGCGTATTTCTCGCTGCTGCCGGAGCCGCTGAGCGACCCGGCGGTGCAGCCCACCTACAGCGGCCGCGATACCATCGACGGGGTGCCGTACCACCGCGTGCGAGTCTCTTTCCGGCAGGAGGGCGGGGGGGCGGACTGGCAGGACGTCTTCCTGTACTGGTTCCGCGCCGACACCTACACCATGGAGTATCTGGCGTACGCCTACGGACAGGGACCCGACGAGGAAGCCGGCACTCGGTTCCGCGAAGCGTACAACGTGCGCCAGGCAAACGGCGTCCGGATGGCCGACTACTATAACTACACGGTCGACACATTGTCCGCTGAGCAGATGACTCGCTACCCCGATCTTCTGGCCCAGGATGCGGTCCGCCTCGTGTCCCGCATTGAACTCGACAGCATTCGGGTGCGGCCGCTTTGACGACCCGACAGGCCCCTGCATCGAGGCCGCTGTTGCCTCCACTCCCGTATCGTCCCCGGCGGTTCTGTCTCCGGTTCCGGGCCTGTGCCAAGCGCGGTTTCGTTCGCCGATTCGGGGCGACGACAGAGGCCGAAAATGGGGGGAGGTCGGAGAGGTTGGTGCGCTGAGGGAGCGGGAGGCTCGGCGGGCGAGAGCACCCACGCAGCTTCTTGCCGCAACAGCACGCTCCACCACAACCTCCCATCAAAAAAGCCCGCAATGCGCACGGCTCCCCCGGGATGCGCTCCGTTACTGGTTCTGGCCCTGGTTCTGCTAGTGCCGTTCTTCCTGGCGAATGCATTTCTCGCGGCCCTGGCAAAGCTGGGCCTGGGCCCGATCAGCTCGGTCCTGGTTGCGCTCGGCATCTTTCTGGGAGGCGCCGTCAACGTTCCGGTGGCCCGCATCGAGCAGGCCGAGCTGGTCGACCACCGCCCCGCGCAGGTCTTTGGGATCGACCGGCTGCTGGCCCGTCCCGTCCGGCGCCGGGCCCATACGGTCGTGGCCGTAAACGTGGGAGGCTGTCTGGTGCCGACGGCCCTGGCGGGCTACCAGATTGCCCGGCTCGCGCTCCGGGCCCCCACGGCCCTGTGGGCCATGGGCGTGGCGCTTCTTCTCAACGTTGCGCTCTGCTACTACTTTGCCACCCCCGTCCCCAAGAAGGGCATCGCCTTGCAGCCCCTCATCCCCGCCGGGGCCGCGGCGCTTACGGGGCTGGCCCTGGCGCCCGAGTGGGCCCCGCCCATCGCGTTTGCCGCGGGGGTACTCGGTCCCCTTATCGGGGCCGACTTGCTGCACCTCGACGCCATTGCGGGCCTTGGCACGGGCATGGCCAGCATTGGCGGGGCCGGCACCTTCGACGGCGTGGTGCTCTCGGGCCTCGTGGCGACGCTTCTGGTCCCCGGGGCGCTGTAGCTGGCCCCGAAGGCGCTGGAGGAAAGGGCCAAGCCCGAAACGAAGCCCAAAGACACTGTGGAAGTTGGTAGAAATTCCGACGCGTTATCAAACCATTATCCGTAGATTAAGGAAATACAAGGTACCGATTCTTAAAAGAGTAGGATGGAAAAAGGGGGGAATGGTTCATATCGTAGGACTGGCGGCTGTCAAGGAAGGCACCCTCATCGGAGGGGAAGGGCGAGCCAGGAGTGCAGGCTGCGTTCTTTCCCTCTCGGCAGCAGCCCCTGACCGGAGCTCCCCGGTCGCCACTCCACCACTCGCAGTGCATCAATCCAATTCATCCTCCTATGAAACGCTGGGCTACAACATTCCCCTTACTGCTTCTGCTTGGGGCTCTCGTCTGGCCATCCGCGGCCCTCGGCCAAGGCGTGACCTCGGCAACAATCCAGGGCACCATTCTTGACGAAAACGAGGCCCCCCTGCCCGGGGCCAACGTGGTGGCCGTACACGAGCCCTCCGGCTCCCGCTACGGCACCACGACGAACGAACGCGGAGCCTTCACCATTGCCAACGTCCGCGTCGGGGGGCCCTACACGATCACCGTGTCGTTCGTGGGGTACCAGTCGAAGCGAGAGACAGGCCTCCGACTTGACCTGGGCGAAAGCCGCGACATCTCGCTCCAGCTGCGGCCCAAGACGCAGCAGCTAGATGAGGTGCAGGTCGTGGAGGAACGCGGCGCGGTCTTCGACGAAGACCGAAAGGGCCTCTCGACCAACATCTCCCAGGAGGAGGTGCAATCGGCCCCGACGATCGACCGCTCGATTGCGGACTTTGCGCGCTTTACGCCGCAGGCCATCGTGGGCAACGACGATGACGACGGGTCCTCCATCTCGATCGCCGGCCAGAACAACCGCTACAACTCGATCTTCATCGACGGCGCGGTGAGCAACGACGTGTTCGGCCTCTCCGCCACGGGCACCGACGGCGGGCAGACCGGCGCCACGCCCATCAGCATCGACGCGATCGAGCAGTTCAACATCGCGATTTCCCCGTACGACGTGACCCAGAGCTACTTTGGGGGCGGCGCCATCAACGCCGTGACGCGCAGCGGGACCAACCAGTTTAAGGGCTCTCTGGCCTTTCAGTATCGCGATGAGAACTTCGCCGAGGACCTGCCCGACGCCCCGTTCCCGACGTTCAGCAACGAGCGCTATGTGGGGCGCCTCGGCGGGCCCATCATCAAGGACAAGCTGTTTTTCTTTGTCAACTTCGACCTCAACGACGAATCCTCCCCGCAGCCGTTCGAGGGCGGATTTGAGGACTACCGCGGGTCCACCATCCAGACCGAGCAGGACCTGCAAGACCTGCTGTCCTTCGTCGAAAACACTGTTGGCGACCGGTACGACCCGGGCAGCTTTCGCGGGCAGTCCACGACGCTCGACAGCGACAAGTTCTTCGGGAAGCTCGACTGGAACATCAATCAGAATCATCGCCTCAGCGTCCGCTACAACTATTCGGAGTCGGTCAATACCGATGCCTTCGGCGGAAGTCCGGAGGCGATCTCCTTCTCCAGCCGGAACGAGGTGTTTCCCAACACCACCCAGACGGCGGCCGTGGAGCTGAACAGCACCTTCGGCAACCGCTACGCCAACAAGCTGATTGCTAGCTACAAGAGCGTAGAGGACGACCGGGACACGAACCTCGATCAGCCGTTCCCGACAGTCGACATCGGAGACGGCCCCGGAGAGATTCAGCTGGGGGGAGAGCCCTTCTCCACGGTGAATTTCCTGGAGCAAGAGGTCTTTACGCTCACCAACGACTTCGACATCTTCCTGGGCGACCACACCATTACGGTGGGGACGCACAACGAGCTCTACGATCTCACCAACAAGTTCGTCCCTTTCAACTACGGGTGGTACATCTTCACCGACAACGACGGGTCGGGGTCGGCGGTTGACGACTTCAAGGAAACAGTCTGTGCGTCGGTGACCCCGGTCAGTGGAAGTCCCTGTGAGGAGTTCGAGAATCCTGAATTGCAGGGATCGGTGTTCGCGCGCGGCTTCTCGCTGGTGGACGACGACCCGAGCACGCCTGGGTTCGAGGAACGAATCGGCGACGCGACGAATGCGCAGGGGGCCTTTAGTGCGCTCAACACCAGCTTCTACGTGCAGGACGAGTGGACGGTGAGCGACCAGCTGACCCTCACCGGCGGGCTCCGCGTCGATGTGCCCATCTACCTGGACGATCCGGCCTACGCTGATCCGGACAAGCCCCTCATCCCGGACGACCCGACCCTGAACCCGCGCAACACGACCATCCCCGAGATCAAGGAGTACTACTCGATGAATGGGGCGCGGCCGGGAGACACGCCGGATCCCATTCTGCACTGGGCCCCGCGCTTTGGGTTCAACTACGACGTGTTTGGGAACGACCGCACGCAGCTCCGCGGCGGCACCGGCGTCTTTACCAGCCGGCAGCCCTTCGTGTGGCCCGGCGGCATGTACCTCAACAACGGGACCAACACCGGAACGGTGGACTTTGCATTCGGCGAGAATGAGTTCCGGCCCAACCCGCAAAACGGCCTTACGGTCTCCGACTTCTCCGACCGCGCGCCCTCGGACCTCATCCCGAGCGGCCGTCTGGAGATGTTCGAAGAGGACTATATGAACCCGCGCTTCTGGCGCTCGTCCATCGGGGTCGACCAGAAACTCCCGGGCGGCTTCGTGGGGACGTTCGAGGCGCAGTACTCGAACACCCTCAAGAACATCCTGGTCACCAACGTGAACCTGCGTCCGGCCAACGAAACCCTGAACGGCCCGGACAACCGCCCGATCTGGGTTCCCTCGGAGTACGGCCCGGGCAGCAGTCCCTACACCGAGGCGGGCGATGTGCGCATCGACTCGCGCTACTCCAACATCCACCGCGTGGGCAATACCGACAAGGGGTATTCCTACAACATCACCACGCGGCTCCGCAACACGTTTGAGGACGTGTTCACGGAGAACAGCGCCATTCGGGCCGACCTGTCCTACACCTATGGCCGCTCCTACGCGGTCAACGACGGGCTCTCCTCCCAAATCAACTCCAACTGGGACGGAGTGGAGCACGTGAACGGGGCCAACAACATTGAGCTGGCCGAGTCGGAGTTCTCGCCCGGCCACCGCGTGCTGGGGCGCGTGAGCTACCGACAGCAGTTCCTGGACCAGTTCGCGGCCACTGTCACGCTCATCTACGATGGGCAGTCGGGCCGGCCGTTCTCCTACGTCATCGACAACAGCGACGTAATGGTGCAGGAGCGCGGCGAGCCGAACTCGCTGTTTTACGTGCCTGCTCCCAATGGAAGCCTTGAGTTCACTGAGACTACCATCGGAGACGCAACCATTAGCCCGGAGCAGCAGGCCGCCGCACTGGAGGAGTTCATCCGCGGAAACGAGTACCTGAGCGACAAGCGCGGACAGTACACCGGCCGAAACGCCGACCGTACGCCGTGGGAAGGGGTCTTCGACCTGAACCTGCGGCTGGAGGTCTTCCAGGAACTCCTGGGTCGGCAGCAGAGCCTGGAGCTTACGGCCAACGTGTTCAACTTCTCCAGCCTGCTCGGCGACGTGTTCGGGACGGACTGGGGCGAGCGGTTCATCGGCACCAACCAGGTGAATCTGACCCAGTTCAGCTCGTTCAAGAACCCGCCGGGGGAAGACGCCGAGGAGGGCAACCCGCCCGGAATGGACCTCACGCCGGTCTACACGGCACAGATTCTTGACGTGGTCGACACCAACGGCGACGGAACGGCCGATGAGTTCCGTGGCGCCATCGGCCAGGACGAGATCTTCAACGAGCTCCGGACCGGTTCGTCCTACAGCTCGCAGTGGCAGATGCAGCTGGGGGTGCGCTACAC
>CAZFJR010000029.1:8919-10087 GCA_964519235.1 uncultured Salinivenus sp.
GAGCCGTGCGGCCGGAGGCGCCCCGCTGCTCGCCGCAGCTCGGCGTTGAAACTGCCTCTTCGGAGCCGTACTCTCACTCACGACTACCATTCATCATGCTCCCCTCGCCATCTGGTGCCGCCAACGCAATGACTATGTTTGAAATCGCGTCTGCGCCGCTCCGTGTTCTTTTGTTGGCCACTCTGCTGGCGTGCAGCGCTGGCCTCCAGGCGGCGCCGGGCCAGTCGGCCTCCGAGGCGTCGGCCCTGAACGCGGCGCCGGCGCTCAACCGAACGGGCCACGTGGCCCACGCCCCCATCGACGAGATCAGCGGCCTCGTACGAAGCCGGTGGCAGGAAAACGTGTGGTGGGTGCACAACGACAGCGGCGACGGCCCGCGCCTCTTCGCCATCGACAGCACCGGGGCGGTGCACCGCGCGCCCTGGCACGCCAGCGAGTACGCCGTCGGGGCCGAGGCGGATCAGGGCACCCCGCCGGCGTGGCCCGGGGTGCAGCTCGGGGCCGCGGCCCACATCGACTACGAGGACATCGCGGTGGAGGACAGCACGCTGTACCTCGGCGACATTGGCAACAACGGCAACGCGCGCCGCGACCTGGGCATTTACGTCATCCGCGAACCGTTCTACTACGACCGCCGCTCCCGCCCGGTGAAGCACCTCTCCATTGCCTACCCGGACCAGGCGTCGTTTCCCGCGGCGAAATGGCATTTCGACGCCGAATCCCTTTTTGTGGACGACGGCACGCTGTACGTATTGACCAAGCACCGCAAGGGGCAGCAGATTAACGAACCGGCCCCGGGAACCAAGCTCTACCGGCTCGACACCGACCACCCGCACCGGGTGAATACACTGACTCTTGTGGACCGGCACGATTCGATCCCACCGCCCACGAGTGCCGCCCTCAGCCCCAGCGGCGATCGGCTGGCCGTCCTGGGCTACAGCTCGGTCTGGCTGTTTCCCCGGCCTGCAGACGGCACACACTGGCTTTCCACCGAGCCGCGTCGTCTCGCCCTTTCGCCCCCCCGTAGCAAGCAGGCGGAGGCCGTTACGTGGGACGACGCCCGCACGCTCCGCATCGCCAACGAGCAGCGCGACCTGTACGTGCTGCCGGTGGGCCCGCCCACCAGCCCCTGATCCGGCGCCACGAAAACCCTGTGCCACGAAAACCC
>CAZFJR010000029.1:10187-16619 GCA_964519235.1 uncultured Salinivenus sp.
ATCCCCCCAACGAACAGAGCACCTGCACCCAAACTATTGGCTTTTTTCATGGAGGGGAATCCTCCTGACCCATACCCTTGTCTCTGTGGGGACGTCCTCCCGAAGTCACGGGCCTTTCTCTGGGCGACAGTGCTCCCGCCCGGGTCACAGCGGACGCCCCCCTCCGCACCCCACCCAGGACCGAATCCTCTAGGACCGATTCATTCTACCATGATCACACGCTGGGCCTCTCCTCTATTACTCGTCGCCGCGCTTCTGTTGCTTCTCGGCGTCCCCACCGACGCAGCCCGCGCACAGGCCACCACGGCGTCGATTCAAGGCACCGTCGTGGACGAGACGGACGCGCCCCTGCCGGGCGTGAACGTGGTGGCGGTGCACCAGCCCACCGGCACGCGCTACGGCACCGCCACCAACCCGAGCGGCCGCTTCAACATCCAGGGCATGCGGGTGGGCGGCCCCTACATCATCACCGCCTCGTTTGTGGGATACCAGACCATTCGGCGCGAAGGCATCCGCCTGCAGCTTGACGAGACGCGGGAGGTCAACTTTGCGCTGGAGCCCAAGACGGCTCAGATGGAGGAGGTAGAAGTCGTTGGGCAGCGGTCCGACGCCGTTATTGACAAGGACCGCACCGGCGCCGCGACGAACGTCTCCACGGAGCAGATTGAGGAGCTGCCGGCCATCAGCCGAAGCCTGACCGACTTCACGCGGCTGGTGCCGCAGGCCCAGGGCGACGGCAGCATTGGTGGGGCCAACAGCCGGTACAATAGCATCCAGGTGGACGGGGCGACGCTCGACGATGTGTTTGGCCTGGGCGACGCGGTGCCGGGCAGCCAGGCCGGGGCCGAGCCCATCAGCCTCGACGCCATCGAAGAGTTTAACATCAACATCGCCCCCTACGACGTCCGGTCCAACGGCTTCACCGGTGGGCAGATCAACGCGATCACAAAAAGCGGCTCCAATCAGTTCGAGGGGTCGTTTCGCTTCAAGGGGGGCACCGAAGACTTTACCGGCGACCTCGACGGAGTGGGCACCGGCGAGTTCAACCAGGCGTTTTACGTGGGCACCCTCGGCGGGCCCATCATTGAAGACGAGCTCTTCTTCTTCGTGACGGCCGAGCTGAAGCGGGAAAGCTCCCCACTCGACACCCGCGTGGGGCAGGACCTGGAGGGCTCCAACGTCTTCCGCGAGCCGCGTGCGACATTTGAGGAGATAGAGTCAATTTTCCAGAATACCTACAACGGATACGCCCCGGGCGGCATCTCGCCGCTCACCCAGCGGCAGGACGACGAGAAGCTGCTGGTGAAGCTCGACTGGAACATCAACAACAACCACCGCCTCACGCTCCGCAACAACTACGTGAACGCCCGCGACGACCAGGGCATCGATCGGAGCGAGGGCAGCTTCAGCTTTGCCAACCGGCAGTACGTCTTCCGAAGCCGCCAGAACTCTCTAACGGCCCAGCTGAACAGCACGCTCGGCGACGACATGTTCAACGAGGCGCGCTTCGTGTACACCCGCATTCGAGACGAGCGCGACGTGCAGGACGCGGCCTTTCCGGAGATGACGCTGGACCTGGGCGGGGGCGACGAGATCGGCGCCGGCATCGGGCGCTTCAGCCAGGCGAACCGGCTGGACCAGGACCTCTTCGAGTTTACCAATGACTTCACCTACATTACCGGCGACCACACGCTGACGGTGGGGACGAGCAACAAGTTCTACCAGTTCAGCAACCTGTTCATCCAAGACTACTACGGCTCCTACACGTTTGAGGAGTTCGTGGCGGACGGCGACACGATCTCCGCGGTGGAGGCCCTTCGCCGCGGCCAACCGGCGGAGTATCAGTACAGCTACGCCACGCAGGCGGCGGGGAGCAACCGGCCCGAGGCGGACTTTTCGGCCTTCCAGTTCGGCGGCTACGTGCAGGACGAGTGGCAGGCCACCGAGAACCTGCGCCTGACGCTGGGCCTGCGGGTGGACGTGCCGGTGCTGCCGGACGAGCCCACCTTCAATCAGACGGCCTACGAAGCCTTCGGGCGTAGCACCGGCAACGTGGCCAGTGGCAACCCGCTGTGGTCGCCCCGCCTTGGCTTTAACTACGACCGCGCCTTCGTGAGCGAGGACCTCTCGACCCAAATTCGCGGTGGGGCCGGCATCTTCAGTGGCGATCCGCCCTACGTCTTCATCTCCAACCAGTACAGCAACACCGGGGCGGACGTGAACCGGATCGACGTGGCCTTCGACCAGCCGAACGACTTCTACGGGACGGACGCTCCGGACGAGGGCCGCCGCTTCGTGCCCACCAACATCGGCGAGAACCCGACAGCCCAGCCGCTCCCCGAGAACGCTCCCTTCTGCCAGGAGAACCCGGGCAGCGAGCGGTGCAGCGGCCTGCTGTCGCCGGTGCAGACGACCGAAATCAACCTGGTGTCTGACGACTTCAAGTACCCGCAGACCTTCCGGGCGAACGTGGCGGTGGACCAGGAGCTGCCCCTCGGGCTCGTGGCCACGGCGGAGGGAATCTACTCCAGCACGATCAACGACGTCACCTTCCGCAACATCAACCTGGAGGCCCCCACGCCGGGGGGCACCAGCGACGGCCAGTACCCAATCGAGGGATCGAAGTACGGACGGCCGTTCTACGGCACGCCGGGCGGCGATGTCAACCGCGTGAGCGAGCGCTTCACCAACGCCATCCTGCTCGAAAATACCGACGAGGGGTACCAGTACAGCATCACCGGCGAGATTCAGCGGAACGTGCGCGAAGGAATTGGAGGGTCGCTCTCGTACACCTACACCCGCGCCGAAAACGTGAACAACGGCTCCTCGAGCCGCGCCATCTCCAACTGGCAGTTCAACGAGAACAAGGACATTAACGACCCGAGTCTGGGAACGGCCGACTATGAGATTCGGCACCGGATTCTCGGGACGCTGAACTACACGTTCACCTACGCCGACCGCTTCGGCACCACCCTCGGCCTGATTTACGAGGGGCGCTCCGGCGAGCCGTTCAGTTGGATCTACGACGGCAACGCCAACGGCGACACGCAGACGCTCAACGACCTCGTGTACGTGCCCGAGAACGAGTCCGACGTCATTCTGGAGAGTGACAACTGGGACCTGATGAACGCCTTCATCGAAGGGAACGAGGCGCTCGACGACGCCCGCGGATCGGTGATCGACCGCAACACCGCCCGCGCGCCCTGGCAAAACATCCTCGACGTGCGGCTTTCGCAGCGGATCCAGACGTTTGAGGGGCAGCGGATTGAGTTCATCGCCGAGGTGGACAACTTCCTCAACCTCCTGAACGACGACTGGGGCCAGATCGAGAACACGAGCTTCAACAACATCACGGCCTGGGCCTTCGAGGGCTACGTGACGCCCGGCGAGGTGGGCACGCGAGAAAACGGCCGCATCCTCACGGAAGACGACGTGGGCAAGCCGCGCGTCAACTTCGAGGAGGAGACCGTCCGCGAGAAGCTGAACGGCGATCAGTTCTTCATCCAGGACATTCCGTCCCGCTGGCGTGCCCGTTTGAGCATCAAGTACACCTTTTAACTCGCACAGCGCTTCAATTTGCGCGGCGCCCGCCGTCCTCGCGGCGGCCCGTCCTGCCCTTCGCTGTCCTGCAACCCGCAGAATGCTTCCTGCCATGCACACGCCCTCTTCGCTTCGCCTCCCCGCGCTTCTTTTCGCCGTGGCCCTGTTGGCCGCCGGATGTGACAGTTTCGACAGCGGCACGCCGCCCACCGAGGCCACCACTGGTGAGAACAACGGGTCCACGGTGTCCTTCGCAACGAGCGGCTTCTCGGCGGTCGAGAGCAGCGGCACCATTGCCATCGACGTCACGGTGAGCAACCCGCCCGACGATAGCGTCTCGGCGGAGGTGCTCTATGCCGACGCTGCCAGCACCACGGACCCCTCCGACTTCAACCTGACGGGCAATGAGCAGGTCGGAGAGGGACGCGTGGTCGATCGAGTCGTCTTTCCGGACACGGCCACGACGGGAAACACGCAAACAATCGAGCTTGACATCCAGGACGACGAACCGAGTGAAGAGCGAGAAGAGGGGGTCTTTGTGCTCCAGAACGTACAGAACGCAACGGTTGGCAGCACCAGTCAGCTCGCGGTAACCATCGGGGCCATTCGGGTCTTCTTTGAGGATTTCTCCAACGGCCTCGGGGCCTTCTCGGCCGTCAGCTTGCAGAGCAGCACAGACTGGGAAACGGGAAGCCAGGGCGATCCGCCGAGCGCCCCGTATGCCGTGGCAAGCGGGTTTCAGGGCGGCAGCGGTGTGGCGGCTGACGACTGGCTTATCTCCCCCGCCTTCAACTTCAACGCGCTCGAAGACGAGACCCTCTCGTTCTTGAACGCTTTTGGCTTTAGCGACTCGATCCGCGGCCTTCAGGTAAAGGTGTCTACCGACTACAGCGGGGACGGCGATTCCACGAGTGTCGCCAGCGCGACCTGGACGGATGTCTCGGATCAGGTCACGTTCTCGGACGGCGACTTCGAATTCGTCGAGTCCGGCGACGTCGACCTCTCGGACCCCGACTTCCAGTCTGAGAGCACCTACATCGCCTTCCGGTTCCTCTCCAGCGGCACTGATTCGGGGCAAACGAAGGACTGGCAGGTTGACAACATAGAGCTCACCTCCAGCACGCAGCCACCGGAAGGCCAGTAGGCTGTGTGGCAAGGAGGGGGCGGGCCTCCCCGATTGACATTGGCTGCATTCCCCTGTGCTTTCGAACCACTCTGTTACACACCCAAACCAATGACGCGACTCTCTCGCTCTCTCGCTCCGCTCCTCCTGTTCGGTCTCCTGCTGGTTGGCTGCGACAGTGGGGGCGGCTCCGTCCCCAGCGACCTCGGCGACAGCACGTCCGTCGGCTTCGTGGAAACCGCGGCCACCCTGGTTGAGGGGGAAGACGAAACCTACAGTCTCGAAATCACGGCCGACGACCCGGGCTTCGAAGAGGTGCGGTTCAACCTCTCGGTGGACGCGGCGCAGAGCACCGCCGCGCTGGGCGAGGATCTGACGGGCCTGACGGGAGACACGACCGTGACCTTCCCGCGCTCGGCCACCAGCGGCGGCACGGTCTCCATTCCGCTGACGGTCGTGGACGAGCCGGTCGATGAGGTCGGGTTCCTGGAAGGATCGGAAACCATCGCCTTCACGCTGGCGCCGGCCGACACGCTGGCCCCGGAGATCGACGAGGGAGCGGCGAGCCTCACGCTCACGATTGAGGAGGACGATGCGCCGCTCACGGTGGAGGAGTCCCGGGCGCGCCCCTCGGGGGGCCGGACGGTGGCCCAGGGCATTGTCACTCGCGTGGAGGCCGACGGGGCGTACGTGCAGGACGACACCGGGGCCTTCTTCGTCTTCGACAGCGATTTTGCCGGCCAGGCAAGCAGGGGCGACTCGGTGCGCGTCGACGGCGAGGTTGGGTACTTCAACGGCCTGTTCCAGGTCAGTGACGTGAGCAACGGCCCGCAGACTGAGGTCCTTTCGTCGGGCAACGCGCTGCCCGCGCCGCAGGGCCTATCGCTGCGAGAGGTTGTGACCAACGGAGAAGACTATGAGAGCGAGCTCGTCCGCCTCTCGTTCGAGGTAGACAGCGGTGGGGATGCCAACTTCCAAAGCGGCAACTACACCGTTGTCGCCAACGATACGACTTCCACCCTCCGCATTCCGGGAGGCTCCGAGATTGAAGGGCAAGAAATTCCGAGTCGAGCGCTGTTCCAGGGGGTCGTTGGCCAGTTCAATGACGCTGGGTTTGGCGCCGACGAGCCGGACGAAGGGTACCAGCTCCTGGGCCTCCAGACCGGCGACGTGCAAAGCTTCCAGACGGTCCTGTCGGTCGGATTTGATGATGGGACGCTCTCACCAATGACCGCATTCAGCGTGGCGAGCACCAACGACTGGGAGACTGGGGAGCCGCCGGTGGACAGCGCCCCGCTGGCCCAGGCCAATGGCTTCGGGGGCGATGAACCGGCCAACGACTGGCTCATTTCCCCCGCCCTTGATTTCAGCGGGCTCGCACTTGAGACCCTGACCTTCGTCAGCATCAAGGGCTTTGACGACAGTGGACGCCGCGGCCTGCAGGTAAAAGTGTCAACGGACTACGGCGGTTCGGGCGATCCGACCAATGCCACATGGGTGGACGTGTCCGACCGCGTTACCTTTGCTGACAATGGGGGGGGAGGATTCTCCGACCCCACGTCCTCGGGGCAGGTGGACCTGTCCGACACGCAGTTCCAGGACGGCGACGTGTACGTTGCTTTCCAGTACCGCTCTAGCGGCACCAGTGACGCTGCACAATGGCAGGTGGACAACATCTCTGTCAGTGGCGTGCCCACCAACTAGCAGCCACGCGGGCGTCGCTGTGCCCGCCGGGAGAACGCAGTGGAAGAGGAGCAGCCCGAGGGCCC
>CAZFJR010000029.1:16719-24196 GCA_964519235.1 uncultured Salinivenus sp.
TGCTCCAATCCCCCGATCACTGACAGGGTTGTGACCCACGATGTCCGCGTGCCGAAGAGAAAACATTAGAAGGAAGAGCCGGGGGCGGCCCGCTGGGCCGCCCCTTCGTTTTCGCTCCATCGCACTGAACACTGAGCACACCCGCCCGAACTCTCGTCTCCGCTCTCACCGACCTTGCCGCCTTTGATGTCCCGTTTTCGTATCCCATCGCTTGCTCTTGCGATTCTGTTCGTTATTGGCGCGTCAGCGCCCGTCTCGGCCCAGATATCCATTGACGAGGCCCGGGGCCAGGGCCCCGGGGCCACGGTGACGGTGGAAGGGACCGTGACGCGCGCCTTCGGCGACTTTGTGCGCTTTCAGGACGACAGTGGCCCGACGGGGGCGAGCGGGCTTGTTGTGCGTCAGACGAGCGGGGCTTTCAACGACGACATTGCAGATGGGACCATCTCGCAAGGCACGGAGCTACAGGTGACGGGTACGCTTTCGGAGTTCAACGGCCTTTTGCAGATCAACGAAGGCGACCTGAGCGACTATTCGGTGGGGGAAGAGGGCCCTGTTCCGGCCCCTCAGGCCGTCAGTCTTGCAGACATCAATAGCAGTGGGGAGGACTACGAATCGGAGTTGGTGACCGTACAGGGGCTCAGCTTTCAGCGTCCGGACTGGCAGGGGCCGCAGTGGACGTTCCAGAACGACCGATCCTACCCAGTATCGGACGGATCAGCTACACTGACCTTCCGCATGCAGGGAAGCAGCGAAACCCAGTTGGCGGACACTCCGGTTCCTAAAGGATCGTTTACCTACACCGGCGTGGTGGGAGAATTCAACTCTGCCTACCAACTCATCCCCACAGAGCTGGGGGACTTGCCTCTGCGCTTTGCGGCTACGCCACGCTTCGCGCAGGTGCAGGAAGGCGGGGGCGCCGTGGAGGTCTCGGTTCGACCCGTTGCGCTGGAGGGCGCGGGCACGGTGTCCGTCACTGCGGAGATTGGTGGAGAGAGCACGGCGGACGACGCCGATGTTAGTGGGTTTGACGGGCCGCAAACCCTCACCTTTTCCGAAAGCAATTCGTCTCCGAAGACGCTGTCGTTTGACCCCGTGGCCGACGGGGTAGACGAGGGAGTGGAGCGTTTGGAGATCGCCCTCAGCTCCGGAGACGGAGCGGTGGGAGAGCCGGGACGCTTTACGCTTTGGCTGCTCGACGCTCCCACGGCGCAGAGGGTGATTGCAGAAGGAGACAGTGGCGATGCGCTTGTCGGCGCGCTTCAAGAACAGTACGGCGATCCGCACCCGCTGGGCTACGACCTCGCGCGGGACACGATGTACGCCCACATTTACAACGAGGCGGACACCGTGGAGGGCACCTACAGCGGGTATCAGATCACGGTCGACCCCACGCAGGGCGACCCGAGCGCGATCGCGGCACAGAAGGGCATCAACACCGAGCACACGTGGCCGCAGAGTCAGGGTGCCGAACAAGAGCCGGCGACGAGCAACATGCACATCCTGGTGCCGACGCGTGAGGAGGTCAATTCGGCCCGCAGCAACTTTCCGTACGACGACATTGTGGATTCGGAGGCGACGGAATGGTTTTACCAAGACCAGTCGCAGTCGAGCCTGCCCTCCGGCGACCTGTCCCTCTGGAGCGAGGTGCTGAGTGGCGACAGCTTCGAGCCGCGGCACAGCGTGAAGGGCGACGTGGCACGGGCGGCCTTCTACTTTGTGACCGTGTACCCGAACCGGGCCAACTTTGCGTTCTTCGATGAGCAGCGGGAAACGCTTCTCGAGTGGCACGCGCAGGACCCGGTGGATGCGACGGAGATGCGCCGCAACCTGAGCCAGGCCAGCTACCAGGGCAACGCGGTTAATCCGTTTGTGATGGATCCGACGCTGGCGGACCGGGCGTACGGCAGCGGGGCGGGCACGGGCGATGATCCCGTTCCTCCGTCGGGCACCTACGAACTGTTCGCCAATGCGTCGGATCTCACCCCGCCCAGCGGCCAAGCCGGTGTGCAGTGCTTGGTCCAACGGTCGACCGGAGAGCTGGTCTTCTTCAACTCCAGCGACGGAGGGATCTTCTCCTGGGACGGGTCCAGTCTGTCCGAAGAGCGAGCCTCCGGCGACCTGAACAACGATATCTCTGGGGAATCGAATACGATCGACCGCTGCGACGGTGTGGCGGTCGACGCAAACGACAATGTCTACTTCCTGCTCCGAGCCGACGGCAGTTCGTCGCAAAACTCGTGGCCCACATACGTCTACAAACTGCCTTCGTCGGGATCGCCCGCCGTGCTTGCCTCTGAGGATGGCCTGCAGAGCGTGGCACACGACGAGGGGGCAGTCTATTTGTCGGGGGTCGAATTCCGAGGAGCCCCGGAGGACGGGGTGTACTCGATTTCGGATACAGGGGGAGGGCAGACGCTCTCGACAGTGGTCCAGGATGCGGACGTGGATCTCAACTACGGCATGGACGTCGCCAATGACGGCACCCTGTATGCGTTTTCTGGAACGTTTGCCGAGGGCGGGCGGACCCTGAAAATCGTGCGCGTGACTGATCCTTCTGGAAGCGCGACACTCGAGGAGTTTGTGGATCCGTATCGGTCCGGATCGCCGCTCATCGCGAACTCCGGGAGTGAGATTTCGGATCTCCGCGTGGTCAACCACGAAGGGACGGAGTACATTGTCGTGTACAATGCCTCGTATGAGGCCCAGGATGGAGACCAGTGGGCAACGATTGAAATTTCGGATCTGTCCATCGAGCTTCTCTTCAACCGCACCGATCTCGTCGCTGAGTTGCCGGTCGACGGTTACGTGGGCGGATTTACGGCCCCGATGGCCGTCGATGCGAATGGTGATGTTTTTGTGGCCAGCCGGACGCTCAATGACGCTACGGATTACATCGCCAAAGTGAGCGAGGCCTCGCCCCTCCCGGTCGAATTCTCCTCGTTCGATGCCACGCGACGCGGCGAAGCGGTGACGCTGACGTGGCAGACGGCCAGCGAGACAAACAATGCGCGGTTTGAGGTACAGCGGCAGGCGGCCGGGGGCAGCTGGGCGCAGGTGGGCGCGGTGGAGGGCCGCGGCACCACGGAGACGGTGCAGGCTTACCGGTTTACGGACCCGGCGCCCCCGTTCGCGGCGGAGACGCTGACGTACCGGCTGCGGCAGGTGGACCTCGATGGCAGCGCGTCGTACTCCGACCCCGTAACGGTCCGTCAGCCCGCTACCACGACGCTCCTCCGCGCGCCGTTCCCCAACCCGACCCGCGGCGCCGCCACGGTCCAGTTTGCGGTGCCGGAGCGGCAGCGGGTCACCCTGCGCCTCTACGACGCGTTGGGGCGACGGGTGCGGACGCTTGTCGACGGGGCCCGGAATGGACGGCAGCAGGTGCGGCTCCACACGACGAACCTGTCGAGCGGCGTGTACTTTCTGCGGCTCCAGGCAGGAGGAAGCGTTCAGACGCAGCGGGTGACGGTGGTGCAGTAGGGCCCGCGGCCGCCGGGTCTTGGGCAGTGTCTCCGCTGATTACACAGAGATGATCGTTGGCGACTTTACAATGTTGGATGGCTCCTGTATAATACGTTCGTCATTGAAAATTCAGTTGACAAACGTGTCTGCGTCGATTCTGCAAAGAAGCGGCGCCATCCCTGAACCGCACCTGCCATTCACCCTCCCGGCATCATGCAAAAACTGATACGAACGACGCTTTTCTCTGTCGTATTTCTCCTGTTCGGCGCCTCTGTGGCGTCGGGGCAAACCTTTGAGCTCGTCGCTGATTCCTCCGACCTGGCACCCAGTGGGGAATCAGCCGACGCGCAGTGTATCGATCAGCTTTCCTCCGGCACTTTTGTCTTTTTCAACAGCAATGCAGGGGGAATCTACACTTGGGACGGATCTGATGTGGGAGTACACACCACTCCCTCGGCTCTGAACAGCAACATCACTGCTACGACGAATACGATCAACCGCTGTGATGCGATTGAGATTGATGGGGGCGGAAATGTGTACTTCAGCTTCCGGGCAAGTAACGATGAGAACCAGCCCAATTACATTTACAAAACTGAGGCCGCCGATCCCTCGGTAAATTCCTTTAAGGAGGTGGATGGGACACTTGGGCTTTCAGTTTACAACTCAACCCTCTATCTTGCCAGCTACGCATTCTTTGAAGACACTGGAAGCCGCGACGACGGCATATATAGTCTCCCGACAGACCTTTCCGGTTCCCCCACGGAAGTTGCGATCAATTCAGATCTTTCGATCGACGGTGGGATTGATGTCAGTAGTAGCGGTGTCCTCTACGGCTATTCCAACAGCTTCGCAGGAGGAAACTTTGGCCAGAAGGTCGTCTCCCTCGACCTGACCGTCGGCTCTCCCTCTTTTGATGTTTTCGCGGAACCCTACGCCTCTGGTTCCCCCCTAACCTCTGGCGGCGAAAATATCGAAGATCTCAATACGGTCACGTTCGGTGGAAATGAGTACGTGACGGTTCACAATCAGAATAGCACGGCCCCGAACGGGGAAGAATTCGCTACCATCGACGTGGTAGATCAAAGCATCTCTGTCCTCTTCACTGGGGCTGACCTTGTGAGTAACCTCCCAGTCTCAGAGTATGATGGCGCCTTCGCACGGGCGCTTACAGTCAACACCTCCGGGGAAGTCACGGTTGCCAGTGGTGGCGGTGGAGAAATTTACCTGGCTACTGTGAACGATGCCCCGCCCCTCCCCGTCGAAATGGCGGGCTTTGACGCGGTGCAGAACGGCGGCGCCGTAGAGCTGCGGTGGCAGACGGCCAGCGAGACGAACAACGCAGGCTTTAACGTGCAGCACAAAACCGACCGCGGCTGGACCACCCTCGGGTTCGTGGAGAGCAAGGCTACGGGAGGAACCACCACGAAGGCCCAGTCCTACCGGTACACGGTGGGACGCAACCTCGACCCCGGCACGCACCGCTTCCGTCTGGAGCAAAAAGATCTTGACGGTTCCGGCTCCTTCAGCGGCGTAGAGACCGTAGACGTAGGCATGGGGAGCGCGCTGCGCCTGGCTGCGCCCGCCCCCAACCCGGTCCGAGACCAGGCCACTCTTTCGTTTGCCGTAAAAGAGGGAGCGGCAGACGTGACTGTGTCCGTCTACAACACACTGGGTCAGAAGGTGACCACGCTCTATCGCGGGACCCCGACGGCGGGGCAGTCGAAGGACCTCACCCTGCGAACCGACGGCCTGTCGAGTGGGCTGTACCTCGTGCGCCTACAGGCCAATGGACAGACGCGCACGCAGCGAGTCACGGTGGTCAAGTAGCCCAGGATCGCTGCACCAGACTGCCGCGCAGGCATGCCTGCGGGATCGAACAGTCAATCCGGGCGGCAGCCGCTGTGTAGTGGCTGCCGCCCGGGTGTTTGGGGGCGGAAGTGGCGGAACGGCCCGCAGCGCGTCGCGGAGCGATGTTCGCCCCCTTGCCATGTTGCCCTCTGGGGCACGAGAGGCTTCCTAACCCGGACAGCGCCTCGGCTCATGGGAGGGAAGTACGTCTGGAATAACGGGGGAACCGTATCCTTGAAATTGTTGCCACCTTCCAGGCTCTCCACGACAAGGCGTCCGAGGGGGCGAACCGCTGTTGCGAGGCGGACATACAACGGGCCCTATGCACGATGATCCTCCGCAACTTCGCCGCACCATGCGTGCACAGCACCCCGATGTTCTCGTTCTCGGTTCCGGCATTGCGGGCCTCTCCGCAGCCCTCGGCGCGGCCCGCGAAGGCGCCTCGGTGACCGTCGCCACCAAATCCACGCGGCCCGAAGGGGCGTCTACCTGGTGGGCGCAGGGCGGCATTGCGGTGGCGCGGCAAAACCCGGAGCAGTTCCAACGCGACATCGAGACGGCCTCCAGTGACACCAGCGACCCGGCGGCGGTGGAGGTCCTCACCCAGCAGGCCGACGCGGCCGTTCGGGACGTGCTCATCGAGACCCTGAACGTGGACTTCGACGCGGGGGGCGACGGGGCGCCGTACGACTACGGCCGAGAGGCGGCGCACTCGGCGGATCGCATCCTGCACGTAGACGCGTCTACGGGGAAGCACATTCACGAGCCGTTCCTGGCCTACCTCGCCGAGCACCCGAAGGTCCGCATTGCCGACGGAACGGCGGCCGTGGGCCTCCTCGCGAAAGAAGGGCGGGTGCGGGGCGCGCGCCTGGCCTCCAACGGCACCCTTGCCCCGGTGTACGCCGGCGCCACGGTGCTGGCCACGGGCGGCATCGGGGCGCTCTACGGCCACTCCACAAACCCCGCCGGCGCGACGGGCGACGGCATCGCCATGGCGGCGCGCGCCGGGGCGGACACCGCCGACATGGAGTTCGTGCAGTTTCACCCGACGGTCTGCATTGCGGACGGCGATCCGTTTCTGGTCAGCGAGGCGGTCCGGGGCGAAGGCGCGGTGCTCCGCGACGCGCAGGGCGAGCGCTTCATGCCCGCGGTGCACGCGGACGCCGAGCTGGCGCCCCGCGACGTGGTGGCCCGCGCCGTGGAGCGTGCCTACGAGCGCACGGGACAGGTGGTGCTCGATGTGTCGTCGTTCGACTTTGAGGCCACGTTCCCCGACCTGCAGGCGCTCTGCGAATCGCACGGCGTGGACCCGTCGACCGGCATTCCCGTCGTCCCCGCCGAGCATTTTCTCTGCGGCGGAATCGATGTGGACACGCGGGGTCGCTCCAGCCTCGAGGGCCTTTTTGCGGTGGGCGAGTGCGCCCGCACGGGCGTGCACGGCGCCAATCGGCTCGCCTCCACGTCGCTCCTGGAAGGGCTCGTGTGGGGCCTGCGCGCCGGCGCCGCGGCCCCGGGACACGAACAGCCCGCGGGCCGTTCGGAGGAGGCCGTGCAGACGGGCGACCCGCCCGCGCCGGACACGCTGCAGTCGGCCTACGACCGCATCCAGGCGATCATGGACGAGCACGTGGGCCTGCGCCGCACGCCGGAGGGACTGGCGCGCGCCCAGGACGCGCTGCGCACCCTGGCGGCGGAGGTGGAGCCGCACGCCGCCCCCGACGCGCCGCCCGTGGGGCACGAGCTCCAGTCCGCCTGCACCGTGGCGCTGCTCGTGGCGGAGGCGGCCGCCCAAAACGAGGTCTCCGTCGGGTGCCACTACGTGACCGACCCCGGCGACGCCGGGCAGCCGGTGGCGGCGTAGGGCACCGGGTGGAGGACGCCTCGCGCTTCACGCTGACACAAACCGCTTGCACACGGCATGACAGATTCTTCCGCGGCCCCGGCGCGTTCGGACGTACAGGCGGCTCTCCCGGAGGCACTGCGCCACCCGGCTGTGCTCCGGCTCCTCCGCCTGAGCGTGGCCGAGGACGTGCATCCCCAGGGCGACGACGCGGCCATCGAGACTGCCCCGCACCGGGACGTGACCAGCGCCGCCACGCTCGCCCCCGACTCTCTCCTGGAGGGACGCCTCGTGGCGAAGGAGACGGGCATCGTTGCGGGGCTG
>CAZFJR010000030.1:0-243 GCA_964519235.1 uncultured Salinivenus sp.
ATGTAGTACTGGCCGTCGATCTCGACCGGTGTGTAGAGGCCCGGCAGGGCCGTGGAGGCCTGGATGGCAGTGGAGATGGGCACGTGATCGTACCCGGGCTCGCCAAACACAGTGACCTCGGCGGAGTCGAGGTTCATGGCGACCACGTAGAGCTTGCGGGCGAGCGTCCGGAAGTCGTTCGTGCGTCCGCCCGTGGAGAAGGCCGTGGCGAGAAAGCGCTCGAGGGGCGCGTTGGTGAACAGG
>CAZFJR010000030.1:253-23937 GCA_964519235.1 uncultured Salinivenus sp.
CCGTGGGCACGACAGAGCCGAACGTGGTAAGGAGGCCGAGCAGGGACAGGTCGCCGGGATTGAGAAGGTAGTAGCGGAGCGAAGAGAGGACCGTGCCCGGCAGTCGGCGCAGCCGCCCGGCATACTCCCGAAAGGCTGGTCGAAAGAGCACCTCGGGCTGCAGGTTGAGGGAGGGGTCCGGCGATTCGGACACGACGGCGCGGCTCAGCGCTTGGGCGGCGACGCCGTTGGCCAGCATGCCGCTTACGAGGGCCCCGGAGCTTACCCCCACGTAGATGTCCAGCGCGTGCAGGTCGATGCCGCCGACCGCTTCGTCGACGGCACAGAGGGCCCCAATCTCGTAGATGGCTCCCTCGATCACGCCCCCGGCACACGCGAGGCCAACGGTACTTCGAGCAGGCGGCGGGGGGGACGGCATCACGAGAGTGGGGCTTTTCAAAAATCGCTCGTTCTATCGGAGAGGGCCGGAAGCGGTTCCGACCGGGCTGCGGTCATGGGGCATGTGCACAAAAAAGGAGCCCCCGCGGCGGGGGCTCCTGTGTGGAGGGAACGGACTCGGAAGGGGCTACTCGCCCTCGTCCGGCGTCGTCTCCTCCGAGAGGCTTTCTGCGAGTGCCTCCACCTGCTGCGAGAGATGGTCCACCTTGCTTGCCAGGTCGTCCACCTCGTTGCGGGTAGGCACGCCGAAGCGCTCAAGAGCAGCGTTAATGGAGTTGGAGAGCATCGACTGCGTCTCCTCGCCGGCCTCTTCGATTTGGGAGATGGCTTCGTCACTCTGCTCGCGGACCTTCTCGGTGGCCTCTTCGAGTTCGTGGCGGCGCTTCTCCTCGAACTGCTGCCCGCGGTCCACGAGGCGATTAAAGAGCTTGGTGCCTTCCTCCTCCACGGTAGCGAGGGCGCCGAGCCCAGCCAGCCAAACGTCGCGGCCACGCTCGGTCAGTTCGTCTTGCAGGCGCTCCGGCGCTGAGGACGCCTTGTCGGAGGCTCTTGTCTCGGCAGACGTCCGTGCAGAGGAGGAACGCTCGGATGAGGGCTCGTCGTGAGGAGACGGTTCGGAGGGGCTTTTGTCTGGGGTCATGACGCGTGTGGAATGGTTGTGAGAGGTGTACGGACGTGCACAAGTAGAAAATGGCGCCTTCCCGCTCAGGCCTCGGAAGCCGGGTCGGTTTGCCCCGAGGCTGCCGGCCGTCCCGTGCTCCCGTGGCGGGAAGAGGGCGACTCGGAGGGCGTGGGGCGCTGCGTCCCAGCATCGTCGAGCAAGAGCGAAAGGCGGTGTTCGAGCTGACGCAACTGCTGTCGGAGCTCGTCGAGTTCCTGCTTGCGAGGACTCTGCACAAGCTCGCTCAGTCGTTGCAGCGAGCTCTGCATCAAGTCGTCTACGGTCGCGCGAATCTGGCCCAGACCGCTGTCGAGAACCTCGCCGCTCCGGCGCAGAAGGGTGTGCAAAAGGTCGGACGGGAGCACCTCGTGGCCGTCTTTGCCTTCTTCCAGGATGATCTGGGTGAGAGTCTGGGCCGTGATGTCCTGGCCCGTCGCGTTGTCGATGACTTTCACGGTGTCGCCCGCCCGCACCACGTCGGCGATGTCGTCCAGCGACACGTATTCGCTTTGCTCCGTGTCGTAGAGCTTGCGGTTGTCGTAGCGTTTGATACGTCGAGCCATGGAAACCGTGAACCGTCCGCAGCTTTTTGGGCAGTAACGCGTTGCGTCATTTCTCGTATACAGTGACGCGCTGCGTTACGTATTGATCCCGAAGCCGTGGGGCTGAACGACCGAGGCCGGTAGGGGTAGCAGTGTGCGCATGGGTCTTTTCCCTTGTGCCGCTTTCGGTTGTGCCGCTTTCGTCTTCCCGTTATGCCGTACGTTTGCGTCGATCATGCGCGCCTCTACTGGAACGAGCGAGGGGCGGGCCCGCCGCTGCTCCTGGTGCACGGCCTGGGGTCGAGCGGCCGCGACTGGGCCGCACAGGTGGAGCGCTTTGCGGACCGCTACCGGGTGCTGCGGATAGATTTGCGTGGGCATGGGCGTTCGGAGCGGGCGGAAGGGCCGTACTCCATTGCGCAGTTCGCCCGTGACGTGGCGGTGTTCCTGCGGCGGCGAGAGGCCGCGCCGGCCCACGTGATGGGGCTTTCCATGGGCGGAATGGTGGCGCTCGAACTGGCTGCCGGGGCCCCGGCGCTCGTGCGGCGGCTGGTGGTCGTAAACAGTGTGGCCGACATGCGCCTGCGCTCGTGGCACGACATGTGGGTCTACGCCTCGCGCCGACTGGCCGTGCAGGCACTGGGCATGCGGCGTGTGGGCCGGCTCCTGGCCCGCACGCTGTTCGTGAAGCCGGAGCAGGACGAGCTCCGCCGTACGTTTGTCCGCCGCTGGGCCCAGAACGACAAGCAGGCGTACCTCTGGGCCATGGACGCCATCATGCGGTGGAGCGTGGCCGATCGGTTGGGGCGCATTCCGACGCCGACGCTCCTCGTGTCGTCGGACGAGGATTACACTCCGGTGACGGCGAAGCGGCGCATGGCTGCACGCATGCCGAACGCCGAGGTCGCGGTGGTGGAGGATGCCCGCCACGCCCTCCCCGTGGAGCGACCGGCGGCCTTTAATGCGACGGTCGAGGCGTTTTTGCCAGATCCGTCCTCGTAGCAGGGAGTCAGAGGCGTGACGCGGCGGCGCGGCTCAGTGCACGTAGCTGCCGGCGTTTACGTCGACGGTGGTGCCGGTGGCGTGGTCCGCGTGGCCGCTGGCGAGAAAGACGACAACGGAGGCCACATCGTCGGGCTCGGTGAGCTCGTTGAGCGCAAGGTCGCTCGTCGCGTGGGCCTCCCCGTACTCGTCGATGAAGTCCTGTGCCATGTCGGTGCGCGTGAAGCCGGGCGCGAGCGTGAAGGCCTTGACCTCATCTTTTCCGAATTCGCGGGCGATGGAGCGCGTGAGGGCGACGAGGCCGGCTTTGGAGGCGGCGTACGTCATGTAGTCGGGCGTGTCGCCGCGGAACGCTGCCCGAGAGGCAATGCTCACGATGCGCCCCCCGGCGGGAGAGCGTGACTGAAAGTGGCGCACGGCGTGCCGGCTTAGCAATTCAGGGGCACGCAGGTTCACGTGCATGGTGTTGGCCCACGCCGCGCGCCAGTCGGCGGTGTCGGCGTCGAGCGGGGTGGGCACGGCCACGCCGGCGTTCAGCACCAGGGCATCGAGCCGGCCGTATGTGTCAATCACCCGGTCAATCAGTCCGTCCGCGGCCTCAACCGTGGAAAGATCGGCCTGGAAGGAGCGGGCCTCCGGGCCGCACGCCGCGGCGACCTCCGCCGCTGCCTCCTCACTGCGCCCGTAGTGCACAGCCACTGTGCCCCCGGCATCCGCGAGGGCCTGTGCGGTGGCGCGGCCGATACCGCGACTCGCGCCGGTTACAAGGATAATTTGGTCGGAGAGATCGATCTGCATGGAAGTTGGGCAGGCGTGGAGGCATTGAGCGGGCGTGGAGGCAAAGCGATGAGGCTACGGGTGGGGGTGGGTTGTAAACGTGGCCTCACGCGCCAGGTCGGCCCACACCACCGCAATGCGGACGCGCCCGACGAGACATCTGGCGGCCGTTCCTGTGCCCATGCGCCACCGGGCCGGCCTCGCATGCTGCTTGACGGTGACGCCGTGGTAGGTGATGCGGTCGGGGTCTACCCATGCCGCCCGTGGGCCTTCCGGGACAGGGTCGGCGGTGCTACGGGACGATATGGACGGGAGAGAACCGAGCTTGGTCAACGGCGGGGAAAAAGCAGGGGCACGTCTGAGAACCTGCCCTGCCTCGTGTCTCGGGGCTCCGGGTGGCTACGAGAGCCGGTACGGCACTCCCGAATCTTGGAGGACCGTTCCGCCGCGGGTCGTGCCTTGGGGATCGCTCTTGTACGCCGATCCGAAATCGAAAGCAGGTTCTGGAACATCCCGTCGGCTACGCGTTGGGGCTAGGAAGGTCTGGCTTCTTCACGCCCACGGCCTCCGCATCGGCCGGGGACGTGTTCTCCTCGGGGCGACGCCAGAGCGGGACGGACGAGCACGGCTCGCCGTACATCAGCTTGCGGGCCACGGACTGTAGCTGTTGGAGGGCGTGGACGTAGGCCATCTCGGGCACGAGGTCGTCCCCGCACCCTTTCACAACGACCGGGAGGTCTTCGTAGGCCGACCAGTCCTCGTTCGCCAGCGCGCGGGTGTAGTATTCACGCAGGAGGTCGTCCGTGCGGCCGACGGTGGTAGACGCGGCTGTGTCTGTAAGTTTGGAGGTAATCAGCATGTAGCCCCAGGTGGGCACGATGGCGTCGGTGGAGCAGTGCAGGGCCACGTGCTCTCCCTCGTACTGGGACCAGTCGTGCGCCTTCACGGCGTCCCGAAATTCTTTCTCCTTCAGCATCAGCCCCTCCACCAGAAACGTGCTGATGTCAAGCTCGGTGATGGGGCGATCGTCCCACAGATCGGCGAGGTTGTAGACCGTAATGTCACCTTGAGCGACGCGATTCTCAATCGGCTCCATAACTGAGCGTCTGGTTGTAGGAGACAGAGCAACAAAAATGCCGCGGGGTCTGCAACGGTTGGGCCCACGCCCAGGTTCATGGCGTGTGTCCCGTGCTATCGTGCGATGTGGCTATCGTGCGAGGCGCGTGCGACGGTCAGCCGCTCCCAAGCTCGCCGCGCAGCTGGTCGAGGTAGGTGCGCAGAAAGGCGGCGCGCTGTTCTGCCTCGTCGCGTCCCGCCTCGGTTTGCATCGTGTCGGGGAGGCGCAAGAGCTTGGCATAGAAATGGTCGAGGGTGTAAGCATCGTCGTCCGGAGAGCGTTCCTCGCAGAAGGGGTCATCGGGGTTGTACAGTGGACGGTCCAGGGCTCCGCCCACGGCAAAACAGCGCGCAACACCCACAGCCCCGAGTGCGTCGAGCCGGTCGGCGTCCTGGACCACCTTTGCTTCGGGGGTATCGGGGGCTACGTCCCCCGAGTAGCTGTGCGCGGCAATGGCGTGTTCAATGTCTGGAACCCACCGCTCTGGATATCCCGCGTCGTGGAGGAAAGAGGCAGCGGCGTGGGCCGCAAGGCGCGACGCCTCTGCGCGATCGGGGGCGTCTTTGGGACGTACGACGCAGTCGTGCAACCAGGCGGCCGGAACGACCACGTCCATCTGGGCGCTTTCTGCGTCGGCCAGGCGGCGGGCAGTGTCCACCACTCGCTCGACGTGAGCGCGGTCGTGAGCCGCGTCAGCAGCGGCGGCCTGCGTCTCCAGAAAGTCCGCAAAGCGGTCGGTCCAGAGAGACCAGGCATCGGCGGCGGGCATGGGGCGTGGGGCGTGTTGAGAGGGCGGCAGCGAGGGAAAACAAGAAGCCCGACCGGGCGCGGAGCATCTGCCGAGAACGTTCGTGTATCGGAGCGGTGGATGTCTTGTTTGCAATTTCCTCTTTCCAATGGCCAGCATGAGCATTACTCCTGTACAGAGCGAAGACGACTGGGCTGCGGCCCGGTCCATCCGCACGCGGGTGTTCGTGGAGGAGCAGGACTGTCCGCCTGAGGAGGAATGGGACGGGCACGACGAGACCAGCCGTCACGTGCTCGGCCGGGTGGAGGGCCAGCCCGTGGCCACGGCACGGTGGCGAACCGTCCCGTACGAGGAGGAAATTGTGGCCAAGCTGGAGCGGTTTGCGGTTCTGCCATCCCGCCGAGGGGAGGGACACGGCACCCAGCTCGTTCGCCACGTGCTGGGCGACGCCCGCCGGGCTGGCTTTGGCACGTTCCTCGTTCACGCCCAGGCACGCCTGGAGGACTGGTACGCAGCGCTCGGGTTTGCCTCCACGGGCCGTACCTTCCAGGAGGTTGGCATTCCCCACGTCGAGATGGTGCGGCGTGAAGCCTGACCGCAGAGGCCGGCGTCCACTAGTCGTACAGGCCTCCGCTGACGAGGTCCGGGTTGGCGCGCACCGTCACCTGACCGAGCAACTCGTCCACCTGATCTTCCACGGCCTGCTTGCGGCGCTCCGTCGTCATCTGCTGTCGCGCACGGGACGTATCCAGGGGTTGGCCGGCGTCTGTGAGGCGGATGACGTGAAACCCAAACCGGGTGCGCACCGGCTCCGGGGCCACGTCGCCCGAGTCGGACAGCGCGTAGGCGGCCTCGGCAAACTTGTCCACCATCTGGTTTTGGCCAAAGAACCCGAGGTCGCCGCCCTTCTGCGCCGAGGGGCCTTGGCTGTGGCGCCGCGCCAGTTCGGCAAAGTCCACACTGGCCGTCTTGGCACTGTCTACGAGCGTTGCGGCCACCTGCCGCACCGAGTCGACCCTCGACTGCGGAGCGTTTTCGCCCACCTTCAACAAGATGTGCTGGGCGCGAATGCGGCGGTTTTCCTCGCTGTATGCCTCTATCTCCTCGGTGGAGGGCTGTTCGTAGTCTTCAGACATTCGCTGCTGCAGTGTGCGCTGGCGGAAGCGATCGGCCAGCATGCTACGCACCGAGTCGACCGTTAGGTTGTTGCGGGCCAGCTGCTTCCGAAACTGCTCCTCGCTCTCATAGCGCTGCTTCAGCTTCGCGAGCCGGGCCGATACGCGGGCCGTGTCGACCTGAACGCCTCGCGCCTTCGCTTCTCCCCGAAGGGCGTGTTGGCGGGCGAAGCCTCGCACCAGCTGGCGGTGGGTCTCCCGCATTTGCTCTTCGGACCGCTGCGATGGGGAGCTGCGCCGCATGGCCATCTGCAGTTGGCGCCGGTAGTTCTGGGCCGACAAGGTATCGGTTCCGTATTCGGACGATACGACGAGGGCGACCGTCGTGTCTGTGAGCGCCTCGCCGAGCTCGTAGGGCGTATCTGCGGTCGCGGGGGCGCTGCTGCCTCCACTGTTCCCACACCCGGCCAGAACGCCCAAGGACAAAACAGGGAGGAGGACAGGCAGAAAGCGACGAATGATCGAAGCGGGCATGGAGACAAAAGCAGTCGGGTGAACGGGGAGCGGGCGGATTGCCGCCGAGCGGGACAGTACAGAAGCGGTGCGAGCACTGGCGACAAGCGATGGGTGCACGTCCCCTGCATGCACATGTTTCTCGAAGCCCGGGGCAAGAGGGCCCAGATCCGAGGCCGTGCAGGGGGAAGAAACGTGGGGTTGAATTTTCGTGAACGCGAAACCTGGGGGAAAGGACCATGTAAAACCGGGCGCATTTATCAAAAGACCACACGCCGCGTTCGTCTAGCCTGGTCTAGGACGCCGGCCTCTCACGCCGGTAGCACGGGTTCAAATCCCGTACGCGGTACAAATCCTGTACGCGATATATCTGTGCGCCCTCTTGAGGCGCTGGCCTTCCTCCCCCCTCCCCCCAGGCCAGTGCCTCATTTTTTTGTGTGTGGGCTTCTTGTGCGCAGGGACCGCTCCCGCGCAACGGCCCCAGAGGCTGCTTCCGAACGAAACAGCTTTCCGGGCACTGCGTCTGTGAAAGCATCTCTTGTTGACTGGCAGGCCCCAAATCCCAGTCCCCAAATACAGAACGGCAGCCCCGGTGTCGAGGCTGCCGTTTTTGTTTGCCGGGGCTCTAAGAAGGAAGGCGGCTTTCTGCTGTCACGGACGCGGTGTGTCCCGCAAAGACCCTCATGGGAGGCTGCACATGGGGAGACTACGCATCCTCCTGACTGTCTTCCGGGTTGTCATCTTCCTCCGCGTCGTTCCCCAGCGCGCCATTGGGTTGGATGGACTTCAGCCCTTCCAGGTTTTTCGGGTTCAAGACCTTGTCCACGAGGCCGTACTCTGCAGCCTCCTCCGCGCTCATCCAGTAGTTTCGGTCCGCATCGTCCTCAATCTGGTCGATGCTCTTGCCTGTGTGGAGCGCCAGAATTTCGTAGAGGCGCTTTTTGAGCCACATGATTTCCTCCGCCTGAATCTCGATGTCGGAGGCCTGCCCCTCGGCGCCCCCCATTGGCTGGTGGATCATGACGCGAGAGTTGGGGAGGCACGCCCGGTTCCCGTCTTCGCCGGCCGCCAGCAGTACCGATCCCATCGAAGCCGCCAGCCCCACGCAGATGGTAGACACCGGCGCGCCCACGTACTGCATCGTGTCGTACACGCCGAGGCCGCTGTAAATTACCCCGCCTGGCGAGTTGATGTAGAGGTTGATGGGCTTCTCCGAGCTTTCGCTCGCGAGGTACAGGAGCTGTGCAACGGTCAGATTGGCAATCTGATCGTTGATGGGGGTACCAATGAAAACGATACGCTCCTTCAGAAGACGGCTGAAGATGTCGTAGGCACGTTCGCCCCGGGTGGTCTGCTCCACCACCATGGGGACGAGGCCCGACATGGGCTGGTCGCCCAGCCCTCCCTCGTGGATGCTGCCGGGGAGGGAGGTGAGGCTCCTGCTAAAGCTGATAAAATCGTCGGCGTCGGCCATAGCGGCTCGGGAGTTCGATACGGAATGCGACGGATCGTATAGGTGAAATCACACCTTGGGCGGCGCGAAATGGTTCCCCGAAACGAGGAGGTACAGGCGCGTCGGCGCCACAAAGGCCGCCGTCTCTTGGCCAAGCAGCAAGACGGCTGGGGCCTTCCCGTCCCCGGGCCGGGTGTGCACGCAGAGAGGGCTACGGGGCCACGCGCTGGCGTGCCTCCTGCTCCTGCTGCATCTCATCCTCAAATTCCTCTCGGCTCTTGTGCTGCACGTCGAGGCGGTCGAGGAGCAGGTCGTATACCTTGTCGCTCAGGATCTGCTGCTCTACCTTCTCCATCATCTGTGGCATGGAGCGATAGAACTGTTCGATCTGCTGAGACGACACCTGGTCGTCGCCCTGGGCCTGGTCGGCAAAAAAGGCCTGAATGTCGTCGTCGGTGGCTTCCAGGCCCTCCTCGTCGATAATCTGGTCACGGATGAGCATCCAGCGGCCCTGCTTCTCCGCGTCGCGCCGATTGCGCTGGCGGAAGTGCTCCTCGTCGAAGTCGTCGGGGAGTTCGCCGTCGTTTTCCTCCTCCACCTGCTTGACGAACGAGTCGAGGTAGCCCTCGATCACCGACTCGGGCACGGGCACGGGGTGCAGTTCCAGCATCTTGTCGATGACCTCGCCCTGTGCCATCTCGCGGGCGCGCTCGTCCCAGGCCTCTTGCAGGCGCTCGCGGATGTTTTCGCGGAAGGCGTCCACGTCGTGAAACTCGCCTTCAGAGGCGCGGCGGACAAACTCCTCGTCGAGCGGAGGCAGGTCGCGACGCTTCACGTCGTTGACGGTCACTTCGTAGAGGCGATCCTCTTCGTCCCCGTGCTCGTGGCCATGCTCGTGGCCGGGGCCGTGCGGATGGTCGTGGGTGGGCTGTTCCTGAGGCAGCTCCACGCGGAACGTGTCGCCCGCCGTTCTGCCCGTGAGCGCTTCGCGGAGCTCCTCCTTCAGGCGCTCGTCATCGAGGAAGAACGTAAGGTCCTCGTCCTTGTCCCCAATGATGGGGGTGTCGGTCTGCGGGTCGATGCGTTGGAGGTCGATGTTTATGAAATCGGTGTCGCCCGCCGGCTCGTCCTCCAGCGGAAGCAGGTCGGCCTCCTCGGTGCGGAGGCGATCGACTTCCTGCTCCACGTCGTCGTCGGTGACCTCGGGATCGAGCATGGAGATTTCCACAGAGGAAAGGTCCTCAAGCTCCACCTCGGGCCGCACGCCGAAGCGGAGGGTTGCCTCCAAGTCCTCGTCGAGCTCGTAGCTGAGGTCCACGAGGGTCGGCTGGCCAAGGGGTTCGATCTCGTCGTGCTCCTCCACGGCGTCTTCGAACGCCTCCTGCACGAACTGCTCGGCCACCTTGTAGCCGATCGCGTCGCCGTGCATCTTCTTGACGAGGCCGAGGGGAACCTTGCCCTTGCGAAAGCCCTCCACGTCCATGTTTTTGCGCTGAGCCTTGAGGGCCTCGTTCAGCTTCGGTTCCAGTTCATCGGCCGTAGCGTGGAGGTCCAGTTCGTACTCGACCGGGGAAGCCTTCGAGAGTGTGGTGTCCATAAGCGAAGAGCAATTGCACTAAGACGACGAGAGCGACCCGCCGGAGTTGCTCCTCTGGAGCGGAGCAGAAGTCTTCCGGCAAAGCGTTATAATGCATGCCCCGGTGAAAAGATCGGCTTGCGGAAGGCCCTGTCGGTCCCAAACGCCGGAAAGTCCACAAATCCCGGATGAAAAGCAGGTGCGCGAGGGGCGACGTGTAAAAGAGGAGTGATGCCTGAAAGGGGGGGCGTAATCTCGCGGAGCCGGACTGGCAGCCCATCCTCACGCATCACGTCCCCCATCACGTCGTCTGCCGACCATCACGTCGTCTACCGATACGTTACCCACCGGGCAACTTCCCGGAGGCTCGGCGTCTTGCCATAAGAAAGAATGCCGACGCGGTAAATGCGTCCCGCGAGCCCAATCATGGCCACGAACGTGGCGCCCAGAAGCCCGAGCGCGACGAGCATTTGCCAGACGGGGACGGTGGTAATGGCGGCGCGTAGCATCATGAGAATGGGCGAGAAAAACGGAATGAGCGACAGCACGACGCTCACAGTCGCATCTGGGCTCTCCAGCACGAAGGCAAGAAACAGGAGGGGGAGGATGAGGGGGGTCAGGACCGGTAGGAGCAGGTTTTGAGCATCCTGTTGCTGTTCGACGGCCGAGCCCACCGCGGCGAAAAGGGACGCGTACAGGAGAAAGCCGCCTATGAAGAAGAGGACGAACCAGCCGAGAAGCGCGTATGGCACAGGCGGCACGGTAAGGCCCGCGGCCTCCGCCACGGTCCCCGAGGAGGCATCCGCCGGCACGCCCAGCGAGGCGGGATCAAGAAAGAGGGCGAGCAGGGGAGCCGCTCCCGCTAGCCCTCCCGTGACCAGTGCCGCCCACACCACCATCTGCGTGAGGCCCATTGCCCCGATGCCAAGCACTTTCCCCATTAGGAGCTCGAACGGGCGCACGGACGAGACGATGATCTCCACGACGCGGCTGCTCTTCTCCTCGATGACACCCTGCATCACGTACTGCCCGTACACGAACACCGCGAAGTAAATCACGAACGCCATTACGTAGCCGATCGCGGTGTAGGCGAAGGTGTGAGCCGCCCCGGTTCCGGCCTTTTTGATCGTGCGGGTGCGCACCGACGCGTCGGATTCGAGGATTGACAGGACGGCTGCGGTGGCGTCGGCGGCGCGGAGACGTTGCTGCTGTACCACCGTGCCCACGCGGTCTTCGATCTGGATCTGATCGGTGAGGCCTCCGCCCTGCATGCTGTAGTAGGTGGCGCGGCCCGTGCCGGCCAGCAGCGAATCGGGGAGCAGCAGGTAGCCGTCGTATGCCCCGGCACGGACGGCAGCCCGGACCGAGTCGGGAGACTGTGTCACGGGACGGAACGTGAGCTGTTCGGTGCTGGCGGCGGCGAGCGGATCGCCCAGGCGGCCCGTCTGATCCACCACGGCCACGGTCCTGCGGCTGCCCTGGTCGGCCAGGTAGCCAAGTGCTGCGGGGGCCGCAGCCACCACCACAAAGCCGACCGGCACGAGCAAGGTCGCCAGGATGAACGCCGTGGACCGCACGCGACGCCAGTACTCGCTGCGCACGATGAGCCAGATCTTGTGGAGGGACGTCTTCATCCGTGGGCGCGGGCGTCTTCGAGAGAGGGAGAAGCGACAAGGCTAGGCCCCGGAGGCAGCGGGCGGTTGCTGCATGCGCTGGGCCTTGGCCTCGCCGACGGTGTCGACGAAGATCTCGTTCAGCGGAGGCTCCACCCGCTCGTAGCGGTACAACTCGTCGGTGCGGTCGAGCGCCACGTCCAAGACCGCTCGGGCGTCGGTGCCGTCCGCCAGGGTCAGTTCCGCGCGGTGGGCACTGCGGGTATTCACGCGGACCCGTCCGGCGCCTTCCAGCTCGTCGATGAACGTGTCGGGCCCGTCGAACTCTAGCACCAGGGTGTTGCGCCCGAACTGTTGCTTGATGTCGCGCAGGGCACCCTGAAGGACCACTTCGCCGTTGGCCATGAGGCAGATGTCGTCGCAGAGCTGCTCCACCTGTTCCATGCGGTGGGAGGCGAACAGGATCGTGCGGTCGTCGCGCCGCAGCTCCAGGATGATGTCGCGCAGCAGATCGGAATTGATGGGGTCGAGGCCGCTGAAGGGCTCGTCGAAGATGAAGAGCGACGGATCGTGCAAGAGGGTGGCGATAAACTGCACCTTCTGCTGCATGCCCTTCGAGAGCTCTTCGATGTTCAGGTCGGCCCAGTCGGTGGCGTTGAAGCGGTCGAGCCAGTGGTGGGCCCGCTCCGCAGCGTCCTGCTCCGAGAGGCCCTTGAGGGTGCCGAGGTAGACGAGCTGTTCTTTGACCTCAAGGCGCTTGTAGAGCCCCGATTCTTCGGGCAGGTATCCCATGCGCTGCTGGCTCCAGGGGCCCACCGTGCGCCCGTCGTAGCGCACCGTTCCGGCATCGGGCACCGCAATGTACGTAACCATGCGAATCGTGGAGGTCTTGCCGGCCCCGTTGGGACCGAGCAGCCCGAGAATGCGCCCGGGCTCCGCGTCAAACGAGACGTCGTCCACCGCTACGGTGTCGCCGTAGCGCTTCGTCACGTTCGAGACATCGAGGTGAGACATGCGAGGAAAACGGTCAGCGCAAAAGGACCAGGGCGAAAGGGACCAGGGCCAGGAGGGACGGTCCGTCCAGCATTGGAGCTCCTGACGTTAGAGCTCATCCATCTTTTCCGGCGGGATGCCGATAAGGTAGCGTTGCTCGATGATTTCCTCGTGCACGTTAAACCGCCCGGTCCCGCGGAAGTCAACGGCGATGTCGGAGCCGTTGATGCGCTTTACCTCCCCGATGCCATAGTAGGAGGGCTGCGGGCCGTAATAGACGAGTTGGCCCTCGGAGAGGCGCCCGTCGCGCCGGGCGTCGCGATGAAAAGCCGGCACCTCTGGCAGTCGGTCCAGCTGGTACGGTGTAGAAAAGTCGTTCGACTGGTCGCTCATGGCGTAGCGGGAGCTGATTGACACATCGTTTCTGTACGGGACCTGCGGGGCCAGGTTCGCCCGTCCTGGTGTGTGCCGGGAGTCCTAGCATGGCGAGAATGCGGTCGGCAACTCTCGGGGCGCGGGGCGCGTAAGAGTGTTTGCACTTTCTCTGCTCCCGGTTGTGTGCGTTGTCTCAACGATCGGGCCCTCAACAGCTCTTGGGTGTATCTCTTTTGCCATGCGCTACGACACCACGATGGTCGACCGACAGGTGGGCCGCAACGCCGAACTCTTCGCTCAGTCGATCGCCGAGCTTGACGACCGCGAGGAGCGATACCCGTACCTTCGCATCCTCATAAGTCTCGTCGACCAAGCCCACCCCGAGTGGCGCCAGGCTCCGAACAAGGTGGAGCGCATTGCCGAGTTGGCCGTTCGGCTCAGCGAGGGCGCACTCGACCCCGATGAGGTGCAGGAAGTGGTCCGGGTGCGGGACAGGGAGAAGGGGTACCACTCCTAGACCGGCCCCCGAAGCGCGGCGCGAAAGCCCGGCGCCTGGAGGGGCGTGGGGGGCGCGTTCCAGCCGCTTGGTCCAGCCGCTGAGCTCAATCCAGTTGTCAATCCAATCGCTAGTCGGACACCCGATCCGGGTTGGCGTCCACGAAGCTGGCCCAGCCGGTGTAGGAGGAGCTGTCGTCGTGGGCGTCGCGGTTGGCGTGGCACAGGGCCGTGGCGAGTGCGTCCGCCGCGTCGTGCGACAGGTCGGCGCCCTCTGTTTCGAGGATCGAGTCGATCATAAACTGCACCTGTTTCTTCGAGGCATTGCCATTGCCCGTGACCGATTTCTTGATCTCTTTCGGGGTGTACTGAGAGACGGGAAGGTCGCGGTTGAGGGCGGCCATCATGGCGGCGGCCTGCGCCCGGCCCAGCTTGAGCATGGACTGGGGGTTTTGGCCGTAGACGGGCATCTCGATGGAAAACGAGTCGGGCCCGTGCGCATCGATTACGTCAACGAGCGCGTCGTAGATCTGCTTCAGTCGGTCGGGGTGCTCATCGGTGGCCCCGAGGCGAACCGTGTCGGCCGCCACGAACTGCTCGTCGCCGTCGTCGGTGGTTACGAGGCCGTAGCCGGTGGCGCAAGAGCCAGGATCCACGCCGAGAATAATCATGGAACTGCGGGCGGGTGGGAAAGAGGGATGGCACGTCTGCAAGGTGCGACACGGCGCGGTCAATGTCTAGCCGACGGTGCCACGTCGGGGCCGCGCACGAGGGGCACGTCGCCCACCTGTAACGTTGTATAGACGGCCTCCACGTCGTTGAGGTCGCTGATTTTTTCGACTAGTGTCTCCACGGCCGCCTGCTCATTGGGGGACAGGGACACGGTGGTGGCAGGGGTGCGCACGAGGTCGGCCGCGTCCACCTCCAGCCCCGCCTCGTCGAGCGCATCGCCCACGTCGGCAAACGCGTCCCGAGAGGTCGTGACCACGTACGTACCATCGGCGGTTTCTACTTCTTCGGCCCCAGCATCCACCACGATTTCGAAGAGCGTCATTTCGTCCGCCGCGTCGGCCGGAACCTCGAGGCGGCCTTTCTGCTCGAAGAGATACGCCACCGAGCCGTCCTTGCCTAGGTTGCCGCCGTGGTCGGTAAATAGGTTGCGGAGGTCCTTGACCGTGCGGTTGATGTTGTCGGTCTCCGCTTCTACAAACACGGCCACGCCGTGCGGGGCGTATCCCTCGTAGGTGACCTTCTTCTGGCGCGCCCCCTCCAACTCCCCGAGGCCCCGTTTGATGGCCCGCTCGATGGTATCCTTCGCCATGTCTTCCGCTCGGGCGCGTTCCAGGGCCTGCGACAGCGCCACGTTGGCGTTCGGGTCGGCCCCGCTTTCCCGAACCGCCGTTTCGATCTCCTGCGACAACTTCGCCCAGATTTTGGACTTGCGCCGGTCGTCTTTTTGCTTCTTGCGCTTGACTTTTGCCCACTTGCGCGTGTGTCCGGCCATAAGACGGAGAGAACAGATCCGGAAAAAGAGAGTGCATGTGCTGCACAAATGTCTAACACGCCACGCCCACTTTGGTTGTCTGCCCCGCGGGGAACGGGGACGCGTCCACAGCCCGATTCGCCATGCCCGCCGATTGTTCATCCGGCCCAACGGTTCTGTTCCTGGTTCCCGACATCCACGCCCTGCAAACCGGGGGCAACGTGTACAACCGGCGGATGATCGAGGGACTACGGCCCGACACCGATGTCCGCGTGCGGCCCTGGACGCCGGACGAGACGCCCGCTGGGGCGCTCGACTGTGCGGGGGCCGACGTGATCGTGATTGACAGCCTCCTGGCGCAGCACCCCGAGGCGGTGCGGGCCCTACGCGCTGCCTGTCCGGGGGGGACACTCGTGCTGCTGACCCATTATCTGACCTGCGTAGACCCGTACACCGCGGCCCCGAGCGCGGCTGCGGATGAACGGGCGGCCCTCTCGGAAATGGACGGGGCCATCACAACGAGCCAGTATGTGCGGCAGGCGCTCGTCGACGAGGGGCTTTCGGCCGAGCGGGTGGCGGCCGTACGCCCGGGACTCCAGGCCCGGTACCGGGGCGCGTTGTCTCTGCGCCTTGGACGGAGGGCGCCCCGCCTCCTCACAGTGGCCAATTTGCTTCCGACAAAGGGCCTGCGAGCATTTGTTGACGTGCTTTCGCGCCTTCGGGGCCTCCCCTGGACGTGGCACTTGGTTGGAAACCGATCGCTCGATGCCGAATACGCCACGGAGGTGCGGTGTCGTCTCCGGGCCGCCGGCCTCGCAGGCCGGGTCGTGTGGACCGGCGTCGTGGCGCCCGAGGTGCTACGCAGCTGGTACGACCGGGCCGATCTCTTCGTCCTCCCGTCTCGCTTCGAGACATGCAGCCTGTCGACCCGCGAGGCCATGGCGCGCGGCCTGCCGGTGGTGGGGTATCATGTAGGCGGGCTGCCCGAAAATTTTGGCGAGTCCAGGGCCGGGGCTCTCGCGCCGCCGGGCAACGATCGGGCGCTCGCTGCGGCGCTCCGCACCCTCCTGGCCGACCCCCTTGCGCGGCGGCGGCGGGGACGAGCGGCGTGGCGACGAAGCCAGTCTTTTCCGACGTGGAGGCGTGCGGCGCAGCGGCTCCGAAAGACGCTTCGTGCGCTCCACGCCCGCACCGCCCAGGCCTCGTAGTCCCTCGTAGGGCGTGGGGGCTATCGCACCAGGAGCGAAGGAGAGACCCCTCTGGGCTGCAGGGGGGGAAGGGCCGCGGAGTCGGCCGCAGGGCCGCCGCGATCGTGCGCCACGAGAAGACGGACGAGAAACGAGTACAGGCTCTCTTGGCGCAGCCGGGGGCTCGTCGTGGTAGGACGGAGGCCGCCAGCGAAACCGTGCTGTCGGGCGAGGCGGGCGAACGTGGAGTCGGGGCTGAGCACGTGCACCGGCACCGCGCCGTCCTGGATGTCGATGAGGGGGGGCTGATGGTCGCCCAGCAGCACCACGAGGCTGCCGGGCGGGGCCTTCTCGGTCAGATACTCGCGGAGCACGCGCCACTCGTGGGCCACGTGCCGCAGGTAGCGCAGCGGCGTGGGCTGGTCGTAGATGACAGGGGCTGTGATGGAATCCGGAAGGAAGACCGGAGGGAACGATGCCGTGTCGGGGTGAGGCGAGCGCCGGGCCGTCGTCTGAGCGTTGAACCGGCGCCAGTCCTCGAGGTAGGGCGGCAGGCCGTAGTTCCAGAGCGAGTGCGAGTCGACCGTCTCGAAGAAAAGAAAAAATGGATTTTCGGTGGGGGCCAGGTGGGCAGCGTGCGTGTGGTGGAGGCTGTACTGGTCGGGCGCATTGGCGAGTCCGTAGTCCGGTCCCCGGTAGTTCAAGTCGTCGCGGTACACGGGGGTGTCGAACCCGTAGAGGTTGTGCACGGGAAGACCGGGGCGCGCGAACGTGAAGGGCTGGAGTCCGACCGTACGGTAGCCCTGCCGGTTAAGAAAGCGGACGAGGTGAGGAATTTCCGTGCTGTCGCGCAGTGCCGTGTCCTGGAACTGGTTGTAGAGCAGCTGATGCTCCACCCGGGTTCCGGTGAAGAGCGTCGCGATGGACAGCCACGACCGTCCACCGCGCACCGGAATGTCCCCCCAGGCGGTGGCCCGGTGCCAGCCGTCGGCCGCGAACACCGAGTCGGTCTTGCGCATGAGGGCGCGGTACGGTCCGCGCAGGGCAGGATGCACGTTCAGGGCAGCGCCGTACGACTCCATCATGATCAGGTAGAGGGGCGGCCGTCGGCCGAGCGAGAGTGTGTCGTACGCCGTGTAGGCGGAATCCACCGGGGCAGTGCGCAGCGAGTCGAGCATGCGGCCGAGGCGGAACGAGGCCTGAACGTTGGCAAGGGCGCGGGTGCTGGCGGTGCGCACCCGCGTGCGCTCGCCAGACGACTGATAGGTGAGGTTCACCGGCCCAAGCTCCAGCGCTGGCCCCACCACGCCCACGAGGGGCCACGCCACCAGGTGTGCGGCGAGCAGGACGGCCCGGCATCCGCCGTAGCGTCCCGTGCGCGCCAGCGTGCGGAGGCTCCACCGCACGAGAAGCCCCACCGCTCCCAAGGCCACGAGCCCGAGAACCAGTCCGCCTCCGACCTTCCACGACCACAGGTTGAGCAGGAGGTAGCCCAGGTCGTCCACAAACTGCAGATCCTCGTATAAAATGCCGTTGCGCCGGAAGGCCGCGTAGACCGTCGCGTCGTAGGCCTCGTAGAGCAGCAGCAGGGCGAGCCCGAGCCCTGCCCCCACACGAGCGGCGCCGTCCCAGCGCGTACGAGCCGCATAGACAACCGCTGTGCCCAAGACAAGGGCCTCCACACAGAGCGGGAAATAGGGACTGCGCGGCAGTGGGGTGAGCAAGGCTGGCAGAAACGGGAGTCCCATCAGCAGCCCCCATGCCGCTGCGAAGCGGAATGCTTCCCGGCGCGGGACCGCGACAGAGGTGCGCCAGCGAGGAGGCATAGGGGCAGGGCAGTCAGGGCAGACAGAAGAGACAGGGCCGGATGCGCCAATGGGTTAGCGTTCGACTCAGGGCCCTCCCAACGCCCGCCGGGGCGCGACGATCCCCCAAAGCGACCGTCCGAAGGACAGCAGAAGGGCTGCCGTGGCGACGGCCACAAGCGGGCGAGACAGCGACGGATACGGCAGGAACGAGACCAGAAGGGCGCCCACCATGCACCCGTAGACGTAACGGGCCCATGACGCTCGTGTCTCCGTCTTCCGAGCCGTCGGGAGCAAAAAAAGAGTGACGACGAACGCGTAGCGCAGAAGCCCGGCGCCCAAGATCCAGGGGGGCAACGTTCCCCGGAAGCCCGCCAGACCACAGAGCAGAAGGAGGAAAAGGGCGTCGCTCTCCTTGTCGAAAAACGCCCCGAACTCCGACGAAAGCGAATACCGCCGGGCCAGCCACCCGTCCAGTCCGTCCAGGGCGAAGATGAGAAGGCTGAGCCCGACCAGCGCCGCGGGGTCCCCCGAGACAGCCGGCAAAAGCACCAGGAGCGCGCCCCGAACGGCCGTCACGGCGTTTGCGATCCCGAACGCTCCGCCGGGCGTCCAGCGGTCACGCTCTACCCACGCAAGTAGGCCCAACATGGCCAGGCCCGCCACGAGCAGCGGGCCCACGCTCCGGAGCCAGAGGGTCCCCCCGGCCGCGACGAGCACGGCAACGGCGTTGACGAGCGACCATTGCTCACTTCGGGTGGTCGATCGAAGCCGAGACGTCAGCGAAACCACAGGGCGGGACCAGTTTGGCAGAAGCAAAGCATGTTGTACACGCCCGCTCCTCCACAACGGATTCCTCTGTGGCGAATTCGTAACGCCGACGAGCAGAGCGGACTGTGTGCGAAGCGTACCGGAACTACAAAGGTTCAATGAACATCTATTTAGTCCCCGCACGCCGCGGGAGTTGCAGTTTCCGAAAGGCGACGCTACGCCGTGCATGCACCCACGCCTCTTGCAACTAGATTTATTCCCGAGGGGCCTGTGTGGGGCTCCCGTGCAGTCCTTGTGCTCGTCGGCATTGTCGTTGGGGTGCTGCTGGGGGGGAAGGGCTACGCGGCCCATGCACAGACCAATCGGCTCACGCCTGAACCTCTCTCCGCCACCGCACAAGTGGAGGCCGGGGTGCAATTGCTCCGGCAGCAGCAGCCTGCGGCCGCCGCATCCCTACTCCGCTCGGTGCTTCGAACCGACCCTGCGCGCGTGTCCCCCGTACACGGGGCCGCTGCGTATTGGCTCGGCAGGGCGTACCAGGAAGATGGCCGCGCCGAGAGGGCCCGAGCGGCCTGGCGGACCGGGCTCCGCACCCTACGGGCCCAGAAGCGGTTTGACGTGCGCCTGGCAGATGCCTACCTCCGGACGCTGACGCCCCAGCGGCTTCGAGGCGAGCGCCTCTACGCCGTGGACGTGTACCGCGCCCTGCTGGGCCGCGTGGGGCCCGACACGTCGGCGGCCGTGCAGGCCCTGTTTCGTCGGCGGGTGGCGCAAATTGCTCCTCTCATGGCCGACTCGGCACTGGCCCGGGTGGTCCACGAGTCACGTGATGCGCCTGAACGCACCTGGACCTTTCGTGCCGGGGCTGGGGCCGCACTCCTGCGGTGGTGGCGTGGGCTCGATCCCTATCCCGCTACCCCCGCAAACGAGCGCCTAGAAGAGCACCTGACCCGTCTCGTCCGGGGACGCACGCAGTACGGATGCCCTGAGCGCGTCAGTGCCCTCGATGCCCGAGGCCTCGTGCAACTGCGCTTCGGGGCCCCTTACAAAAGGCAGGCGCTCCGGTACGAGGACGCAGACTTTTTCCGGGAGGTGTACCGGTTCGGAGTCAATGTGCCGCCGTCCAGCTTTCCCGAGAGCGAGATTTGGCTGTACACCCACATCGACGAGTCGGGCTACTACCTCTTCGCGGAATCGGACACGTCGGGATGTTACCAGCGGGCCCGGGCCAACGACCTGATGCCGCCCTACCTCACGCGGCCGCGCGCAGACACGGAGCGAGGGCTCAACATCGCGTACTCGGCGCTTATGGCCATGCGGGCGATTTACCGTGAACTGGCGCTGTACCACATCACCTTCAGTGGCCGGTACACGGAGATTGCCAATTACGCCGGCTGGCAAGAGATGCAGGCCATGAGCCCCCCGCGGTCCGGGCAGCGCACAGTGCAGGTGGGGGCCGGCGTAGGACAAACGCGGCAGGTGTCGTCCAGACCCACCTTTGGCATTGATTTTCCCACCCGCTTCGTGCCCCGCATGGTAGCGCGGGCCCAGCGGGAAGACCGGGCGGCGGCTCGGCGTCGCAAGGAGGCCATGCCGCGCCAGCACACCCTGCTTCTGGAGGACGCGCCGCGACTGCCGGTGGCCGTGCGTACGGCCCGTTTTTTAGGGACGGACGGAACGACCCGAACCGAGGTGTACTGGGGAGTGCCCGCCGCCGCGCTGCCGCTGGGCGAGGCCGACTCGCTCGCGGCGTCGCTGCTCAGCGTCTCCGCAGTCCGCTACGACCGCGGGCGGCGGCCGGTCGAGCGGAAGCGTCGCCGCCACCGAGTCACGGTGCGTTCGCCCACAGACCCGCGCATGATTGTGCCGTCGCCCCTTACGTTCGACGGCATTGCCGGTCTGCATCACCTCAGCCTGCAGTGGGGCCAGTACCAGCTCTGGCCCGCGGACTCGGCCGCCGCCCCAAACGTGCGCCTCGGCCCTCAGCGCCGCACAGCCACCGCCCAGGCCGATTCCCTGCAGCCGCTCCGGGCCGACGGGCCGGGCGTGGAAATGAGCGACGTGAAGGTGCTGACTCGTCCCGACACGGCAATGCTCGATCTCACTGCCCCTACGGCCCGGGCCACGCCCTACCCGTTTCGCACCCTCACGGCCGAGACGCCCCTGCTGCTCTCGTTCGAAGTCTATCACCTTGCCACCGGGCCCGACGACCGCACGCGCTACACCGTCGCCTACGAGGTCGAGGGGGAAACAAAGCGCGGCTGGACCCGCCTTTTCCGAGGGACCGATACGCAGCGCACCAGCACCGAGATGACGCGCCAAGGCACGTCCCGCCGTCCCCGCGAGGTGATCCGCCTCGACCTCTCACAGATTGAGCGCGATGAACCGCAGGAGGTGCGTGTCACGGTGCGCGTAACCGACGAGATCTCCAGCACCACTGTCACGCGGAGTGTCGACTTCGTGCTGCGTCCCCAGGGGAACGGTGGCCCGTAGCCGCCGCGCAAGGACGCCCCCACAACTCCGTGTCCGGCACTTCCGTACCGCCGGCCACACGACGGCACTGGGCGGGAGAATCTGTCTTCCGGCCCGTCCGTGTAACCAAACGTCACGTTTACCCCACCAATTTTCTGCGTGCCATGTCCGCATCCACTGCTTCGCACTCTTCTGAGACAAACGGTTCGGAGGACGGCGTCCCCGACTGGGTGGGCTACTGGCACGTGCAGTCCTGGGACGGCCACGCGCCCACGGCTCCTACCTACTACGCAGCCACCCCTGAGTCCTGGGACGTGGTGACGTGGGACGGAGGCACGGATCCGTACGTGGCCCCCCACCCGATTCTCGAAGCTCGTTCGCGGCGCATCGTTCTGAAGGACGAAGGCGAGCCCGACGAAAATTCGGAGCAGTGGCGGGCGGAGGTGGAGGACGGCGTGCTGCGTGTGACCGCCGTCACGGGCCCTCACGAGGGGGCCGTTGGGGTGGCCGAGCGAATCGACACCAATCCCCGAACGTCGCCTCCCCACGCTCAAGAGGAAACGTCGCGATAGCGCCGGCCGAGCCACGTGCGAAAGAGCGCCCCATCGCCAGAAAAACGGAGATCCTCATGCTTGATCGGTTGCTCGGTCGTGTGCACGATACGAAGCACGCGGCCCCCCTGCTGCGCGGCTACCTGTGGTGGGGGCTCGTCCTCCGAGGAGGCCTGCTCATTGCGCTTACGACAGTGCTGGTGGTGGAGGGAAATGTGCTAGCCGAATGGATTCTCACCACCCGGCTCCCCTTTGTGTTGCCCGAAGATGTGGGGGAGCTTACCGCCATCTCGTACAGCTTGCTCTTCCTTCTCTTGTCGATTGGGACGGGGGCGCGCTGGCAACTGCTGCGGCGCCTTGAGGCTCTCGATGCCTCCGTAGACGCCTCGTCGTCGGGGTCGGACCCCGCCGGCGCCGAATGAAGGAGAAAAGGACTGGGGCCCGCGCCGGAGGTGGTGATGGGCGAGCGCGACGCGGAGGGGCAGTCCCAGTACGACCGCATCCGCACCTACGACCACAACAACGACGTCACGGCTACGACGAGTCGCTTTTCTACGATGCGGAGACGAATTCGCTCACGCCCCTGTTCTACAAAAGCGACCGGTCGATGCGGGGGTTCGGCTTCGACCTGTCCAACCGGTTCGGGCCCTTTAATGCGGGCATCATCCACCACGTGCCTATCGGTCTCAACGGCTTTCTCTGCCGGTACGAGAAGGACCTACCTGTCCGCCATCATGGCGACGCTGGACCGGTCCGATGCGGCGAAACGGTGAGACCGGCGGGTGGACCGCCTCTCGGCCAAGTTTGTGGGCTTGGCAAGCAACGAATTCCAGGAGCATGGAGTCATCCTGGAGAGGTACGACCTCGTGCAGCGAGAGTCGGACGTGTCGGCCGGCATCCAGTACGGCTACAGCGAGAACGTCATCGGCTTCGGGTGGACCAACGCCGTGGTTTTACGCCTTTTGGGGAGCGCTCAACGCTAGAGCCTTCCAGCGTTCAACGTTTCTCGATCCTTGGATAGGCAGTGCATTCGGGATTTCAGCACCGCAACAGAATGCGCGGATGTTCTGTCAGTAGCCGACCACGTACCCGTCCTTCCGCATCTCGGTGCCGCCCCAGTAGACCCCCTCCTTCGGGTCCCAGCGGATGGCCTGGTAGCCGCCGTAGCCGCCCGCCCCCACGTCCATGGCGTGCCCGCGGCCGCGGAGGGCGTTCACCACCTCGTCGGGCACCCCGCTCTCCACGCGGAGCGTGCCGCGGCCGTCCATCGCCTCTCCGGTGGGGCTGCTGCTGCCGTAGTGGCGGTAGCGCGCCGCGTCGCCCGCCGCCTGCACGTTCAGGCCGAAGTTGACGATGTTGCTGAGCACCTGCACGTGTCCCTGCGGCTGCATGCCGCCGCCCATGACGCCAAAGCTGAGGTAGGGCTCGCCGTTCTTCATGGCAAAGGCCGGGATAATGGTGTGGAAGGGGCGCTTGCCCGGCTCGTAGACGTTGGGGTGTCCCTTCTCCATCGTGAAGAGGGCGCCGCGGTCCTGCAGCATGAAGCCGAGGTCGTCGGGGACGAGGCCGCTGCCCATCCCGGCGTAGTTGCTCTGGATGAGTGAGACCATCATGCCGCTCGAATCGGCGACCGTCAGGTAGATCGTGTCCCCGTTGTTGAGGCGCTTGCGCATGGTCGGGTCCAGGTCGGAGGTCGACACTGAGCGCGGATTGCCCGCGTCCGGCGCGGAGAGCACCTCGTCCATCTCGATGAGCTGCCGCCGCTGTGCGCCGTATTCTTCGGAGATAAGCTCCTGCACCGGTACGTCGGCGAAGTCCATGTCCGCGTAAAAGCGGGCGCGGTCCTCAAAGGCCAGCTTCTTGGCCTCCGCCATCACGTGGAGGTAGTCGGTGGAGTTGTGCCCCATGTCCTCCAGATCGAACCCCTTCAGGATCTGTAGCATCTGCAGCGCGGCGATGCCCTGGCCGTTGGGCGGCAGTTCGAAGACCTCCACGCC
>CAZFJR010000031.1:0-23801 GCA_964519235.1 uncultured Salinivenus sp.
GTACATCGGGTTGGAACAAACTGAGCGCTTCAAGACGCGCGGCACGAAATGTCCACCAGACCGCTTCGAGCAGGCCCGGTCAGCCAACCTCCTCCGCGAGCGCGGAGAGCTGATCCACCAGGCCGTCGGCGTGCGTCTCGTGCTCCGGCTTCATGAGGACGCTGCGCAGGACGGCGGCCTCGTCCCGGTCGGCGTCCAGCTTGGGCTGAAGCGTCGTGAGGGCGTCGGCGGGGAGGCGGTAGAGGCTCGTGAAGACCGGCTCGTCGGGGTCATTCATGGCCCGGTCGAAGAGGGTCTGGCTCGCCTCGTCCACCGCCGAGAGGGTGGGCTCGTCCGGCGTCGGGAAATACGCGACGATGTCCGTTTCGGGCGGGGCGAGGAGGGTGAGGTTGTCCGAGGATTCGATCTGCTCGGCCCAGGTGCGGGCGGCGCGCAGGCAGGCGGCGAGGATGGGGCCGACGCCGTCGTCGGGCGCGAGGGGGAGGGCGCGGAGCGTGCACCAGAGCGCCCCGGCTGCTGCCCCCGCCCGCGAGCATTCGAGGCTGATCTCGCCGAGGTGTAGTTCGTCGGACGTGAAGTAGGTGTAGGGCGAGTCGTGCTGGTAGAAGCGGCCCACGGTGGGGTCGCGGAAGAGGATGCACCCGCAGCCGTAGGGCTGCAGGCCGTGCTTGTGTGGGTCGATGGCCGCGGAATCAGCCTCCTCGATGGCCCGAAATCGCTCGGCGGGAAATCCCTCGATGTCCGGCGCCTCGTCCAGGGCCAGCAACCGGAAGAACCCTCCGTACGCTGCATCGACGTGAACACGGACTCCGTGCGCCTTGCACAACGAGATCGCCTCATCGATCGGGTCCACCGCGCCGAGGCCCGTCGTCCCGGCGGTAAGCACCACCGTCCCGATGTCGTGCTGCTCCAGGGTGCGGTCGAGGCTGTGCAGGTCCATTCGCCCGCGCGCATCGGCCGACACCGGGACCACTTCCGTGTTGAGCACATCGCTCATGCGGCCGTGGGTGTAGTGCGCGGTTTCCGCGACGGCAAGGCGCTTGTCCGGGTGTAGCTCACGCGCCACCCAGAGGGCCTCCAGGTTGGCCACGGTGCCGCCACCGGTGAGGTGACCGAGGCTGGTGTCGGGAAGACCCAGCATGGCGGCCAGGTCGGCCACCACCTCTTTTTCCATCTGACTCGTGGGCGGGCCGCCGTCGAGCGCGTGGTTGTTCGGGTTGATGCGCTGGGCCGCCGCGTACGCTGCGAGGGCGACGGGGTGGGGCGGCTTCAGCATCTGCCCGGCGTAGCGCGGGTGGTGGAACGGGTAGTTGCCTTCCAGTCGCCCCAGGTACTCGTCGAAGACATCGTCGAGGCGGTCCGGGTCGACCCCCAGCGATGGATGGCGGTCGAAGGCGCCCCAGGTCTGCTCCCAGTCCTCGACGTGCTGAAGGGCGCGGTGCAGGAGGGCGTCGGCAGTCGGATTTGGATTTTCGGGCACAGTGGACGGTGGGAAGGTTGAAGATGGAAACGTTGACGTTCGGAATTCGGGGGGCTATTGCGACCGCGTGGATACTTCCTGGGGAAGCGTGCTGGGGGTGTCGAGGTAGGTCGGGAGGTCGAGGGCGAGGTGGGGGGCGGTGAGGAGGCCTTTGGAGCCGAGGGCGATGAACGTCCAGAGGCGCTCGCGGCGGGGGAGGGGGCCGAGAAGGGGCAGATTCGAGTTTGCGTGCTTTATGCGGACGCCGGCCGTCTCGTCGAGGATTGGGGGCTGATCGACCCCCGGAATCATCTTGCTCGTCTTCTCCCGGATGTACTGCGTGGCGTCGCGATCGGGGGTGAGGTCGTCGAAGTTGTTGTCGTAGTTGCTCCCGAGCACCAGGGTGTCGCCCTCGGGCACCACGTAGCCGCGGCCGGACATCGGGGGGAACGCGCCCGGAAGGTCGGCGGGGCGGCGGACCCGGACGGTCTGTCCCTTCACGCCGTCCAGCCCCAGCCGTCGCAGTTCGGGGAAGGGGGAGAAGCCCTGCCCGAGTGCGAGAAGGACGCGGTCGGCACGGAGCTCTTCGGTGTCGTCGCCGCGATCCACCTCCACCACCGCCGCGGCGGGCGTCTCGCGCCAGTAGAGCACCGGCGCCTGCGTCTCCACCGTCGCGCCCCGTTGCTCCGCCGCGTCCAGCAGCGCCCGCACCATCGCGCCCACATTGACGGCCCCGCCGCGGGGGATGAAGAGGGCGCCCCGATCGGGCTGTACGGCGGGAAACCGCTCGCGCACGGCCCCGGACGACAGCCAGGTGGCAAGGTCAGGATGCGCATCCGCGGCGTCCTGAAACGGCTCGACCTGATCCGGCTCGACGGCGGGTCGCAGGACGCCGGTGTCGGGAAACAGCTCCGGGGCGCCGGCCTCTTCCAGGAGCGCCGGGACAGCGTCGAGGGCCGCTTCCAGTCGCCACACGGGGCGGGCGCGGCGGCCCATGAGGGGGTTCACGAGGCCCGCGGCGGCGCCGGAGGCTCCAGAGGCAGGGGCATCGGCCTCCAGCACGTGAACACTTTGGTTCCGACTGAGCGTGAGGGCTGCACAGGCTCCGGCCAGGCCCGCCCCCACGATGATGGTATCAGCGTCGTAGCGCATCGGTTGCACTTGGTAAGAGGGGACAATTCGATCTATCCACACGTGCTTCGTACGCACGCGTTCGGGACATCTCCGGGGCCCGCCTCGTTAAGAAATATGTGCTCAAATCGGCAGCCTCAGCGACGTGTCTCCGAGGTCGCTTGCGATCATTTTTCCGGCAGACTTGCAGTATCCCATGGACACAGATGTACTCATCGTAGGGGGCGGGACAATTGGCCTCGCTATCGGCTTCGAGCTCGTGCGCCGAGGGACCCCCACGACGATCTTCGAGAAAGATCGCGCGGGCCGGGGCACCTCGTACCAGGCGGCCGGCATGTTGGCCCCCGACGCAGAGATCGAGTTCGAGGAGCGGGAGCTCTACACCTTCAACCGGGAGAGCCTGCGCCGGTGGCCGGACTTCGCCAAGCGGGTGGAGGCCGCCAGCGGGCAGTCGGTCGACTACCGCGACGAGGGCACGCTCATCGTGGCCGACGACCGGGACGCGGCCGAGGCACTGGAGCGACTCTACACCTTTCAGCAGGAGCAGGGGCTGAATGTGGACTGGCTAACGGGCGAGGAGGCGCGGGAGATCGAGCCATTCGTGGCACCCCGCCTCTCCGCCGCCGTGTTTGCCCCCTCGGACCATCAGGTGGACAACCGCCGCCTCGTGGATGCGTTGCGGACGGCCTTTGAGGCGGAGGGGGGCACGCTTCACGAACACACGCCCGTGGACGCTGTGGTGCCGGATGCGGAGGCGCCCGCCGTGCGGACGGCAGACGGCGAGCGCGTGGCCGGGGAGCGCATTGTGGTGGCTGCCGGCGTGTGGTCGCGGGAGCTCGACGGCCTGACCCCCGACGCACAGCCGCCCGTGCGCCCGGTGAAGGGGCAGATGATTCAGATGCGCCGCACGCGCCCGTTTGACCTCCAGCACGTGGTGCGCGGCCCCGAGGCCTACCTCGCCCCAAAAAGCGACGGACGCGTGGTAATGGGGGCGACGAGCGAAGAATTGGGGTTCGATACGACGGTGACCGCAGGGGGGCTCTTCGACCTGCTGGAGGGCGGATGGGAGGTGGTGCCAGGCATCCGCGATTTGCCGGTCGACGAAACCTGGGCCGGCCTGCGACCCGCCAGTCGCGACCACGCCCCGCTCCTGGGCGACACGACGGCCCCCGGCGTTGCCATGGCCACCGGCCACTACCGGCACGGCATCTTGCTCACGCCCATCACGGCCGAAGAGATGGCCCGACTGATTTGCACGGGAGAAACCTCGGACTGGCTGAAGCCGTTTTCCCCCCGTCGTTTTTCCGAGGCTGGATCGCCCACACAGTCCCCATGAGCTCTCCCACCGAAACCTCCATTCCGATTACGGTCAACGGCGACGCCCGCACCGTGCCCGACGGGTATCCGCTGACGGAACTGCTGCGGGACCTGGAGATCGACCCGGAGAACGACGAGCAAACGTCTGGCGTCGCCGTGGCCCTCAACGAGAGCGTCGTTCGGCGGCAGGACTGGGGCGATGTTCGACTGGCCGAAGAAGACGCTGTCGAGGTGATTCGGGCTCAGCCTGGGGGATGAGGAGACGGAGAGGACGTTGCTAAAATTCTCGTGGCTAGCCGATCGATTATGAATGACGATGTGCGCACCAACGGGGCGGTAGAGAGCGAGGCGGAGGATGCCCTCGTGATTGGGGATCGCACGTTTACGTCCCGCCTCATTGTAGGAACGAGCCGGTACCCCAACCCTCAGGTCATGCTTGAGGCCCTGGAGGCGACGGGCACCGAACTGGTGACGGTGGCAATCCGGCGTGTCAACGTCGAAAACCCAGCCCCCGAGAGCCACCTCGACCTCATTCGGCAGGGCGGGTACGAGGTGCTTCCCAACACCGCCGGCTGCTACACGGCCCGCGAGGCCGTCCTCGTTGCCCGCCTCGCCCGGGAGGCGCTCGGGACGGACCTCGTCAAGCTGGAAGTCATCGGCGACGACGAGACGCTGATGCCCGACGTGGAGCAGCTTCTCGACGCCGCAAAGACGCTTGTCGACGATGGCTTTACGGTCCTCGCCTACGCCAATGACGACCCCATCACCTGTCGAAAGCTGGCGGACCTTGGCTGTGCGGCCGTGATGCCGCTCGGCTCGCCCATTGGAAGCGGCATGGGCATCGTCAATCCCTACAACCTGCGCATCATCCGCGAGGAAATTGACGACACCCCGCTCATTGTGGACGCGGGCATTGGCACGGCCAGCGACGCGGTGACGGCGATGGAGCTCGGGTACGACGGCATTTTGGTGAACACCGCTATTGCTCAGGCGCAGCACCCGGTTGAGATGGCCCACGCCATGCGGCTGGCGGTCAAATCCGGCCGAAAAGCCCACCATGCCGGGCGCATCCCGCGCCGCCTCTACGCCGAGGCCTCATCTCCGATGGAGGGGCGGGTGGGGACGTAGTACACTGTCAGGATCTTTTCCTTCGGTGCCAGTTCATTTGCCTGCTGGCAGTTGGAAGAAAGCGTGAGACGTGATTCGTGAAGCAGACCTGCCCCAGGTCCGTTCGTGTTCACGCGTCACAGTTCACGCATCACGCCGGTGCGGATCTCTCTGGGGGACTGCGCCATACGCTGAACAACATCCGCAAATTCCCCAACTGAACCTGATGGCCGCCCTCCCATATCCACGCCTCGCCCTCATTGCCGACGGATTTACGGACGACGCCCGTGCCGACCGGGCCGTCGAGGCGGTAGAGGCGGGGGTGCGCTGGGTGCACCTGCGGGATCACGAGGTCAGCCCAGACCGCTTCCGGGAGGCGGCCCGCTCGGTGGTGTCCCGCCTGCGGGGCGTCCACGAGGACGTCACGATCACGATCAATAGCCATGTTGACGTGGCGGATGCGCTTGGACTTGGTGCGCACGTGGGATGGCGAGGCCCGACGGTGGCGGAGACGCGAGACCAACTCGGCCCGGACGCCCTCATTGGATACTCGGCCCACGAGCATGTGGAGGCGGAAGGGGACCGCACACAGGGAGTCGACTACTATTTCTTCAGTCCTGTCTTTCCCACCTCCAGCAAGCCCGACCAGCCGCCCACCGGCATTGGGCCCCTCCGTGCCTTCTGCCAGACCGCATCGCCGGTGCCTGTTCTCGCCCTCGGCGGCATCACGCCCGACCGCGTGTCGGCCTGTCGAGAGGCCGGGGCTCGCGGCGTCGCGGTCCTGTCGGGCATTATGGACGTGGACACCCCCAGGGCCGCGGCCCGCGCTTACCTGCGCGCTTTGAACGAAGTAAGGAAGTAGTGTTCGGCTACGCCCTGAACGCAGTGAGAATGTAGAGTCCGAACCTGTCGTATCACTTTCTCTCCGTACCCATGTCCACCAAACCGGTTGCCCTCACCATTGCCGGCAGCGACTCCGGCGGCGGGGCCGGCATCCAGGCCGACCTGAAGTCGATGGAGGCGAACGGCGTATTCGGCACCTCGGCCCTCGCCGCCGTTACGGCCCAGAACACCGAAGAGGTAGCCCGATCCCACGATTTGCCGCCCGCCCTCGTCGCGGCACAGATCGATGCCGTGGCCGAAGACATGGACGTACGGGCGGCGAAGACGGGCATGCTCTCGGCCCCCGACATCATCGAAATGGTGGCCGACCGTGTGGAGGCCCACGGCCTGTTTCCCTTCGTCGTGGACCCGGTCATGATTTCGAAGAGCGGCTTCAAGCTGCTGCAAGACGCGGCCATTGAGACGCTGAAGGACGCCCTCCTTCCGCTGGCGACCCTCGTGACGCCGAACGTCCACGAGGCCGAGCACCTGGCCGACGTCCCCATTGAGACGACGGCAGACCTCACAGCAGCCGGCCAGGCGCTGCTGGAGCACGGCCCCGACGCGGTCCTCGTAAAGGGCGGGCACCTCGCCGACGCCGAGGAGGCGGTCGACGTGCTCGTGACGGAAGACACGTCGCAGAGATTCGTGGCCCCCCGAATCGACACCAAACACACCCACGGGACGGGCTGCACCTATGCCTCCGCCATCGCCGCCAATTTGGCGAAGGGACACGACCTGGAGGCCGCCGTCGAGCGCGCCAAGCGGTACGTGACCGGCGCCATCCGACACGCCTTGCCGCTGGGGCACGGCCGCGGCCCTACGAATCACTTTTTCCACCTGGACCCCGAAGCGGCCCTCTCCACCGCCGACGTGACTGCGGTGTCTGCGTAGCCCGCGCCCCGCCCCGGCGTGAACACTCTGTAAGAACACCGGCGGTCGGATCTTTTCCCGACCGCGGGTCGTGTACTCCACTGTCTTGTAGGATACACAGCACAAGACACGCACCTGCCCGTAGCTCAGTCGGACAGAGCGCAGCCTTGCGGAGGCTGAGGCCGGGGGTTCGAATCCTCCCGGGCAGGCTTTCCCGCAGTGTCCCCCCTCGGTCTCTTTGGAGGCCGAGGGGTTTTTGTTTGGCGGAGATGCTTGCTCCAAGAAATGGGGCCGGGGCTCACGGTCGGTCTGAGGAAGGCGTGTAGGTGCGGAGAGAATCAGTCAGCAGCCGTCCCCAGGTGGCATCGTACGGATGCACCGCCGCCACGGGCGCCCCGTCCCGGTACACCGGCCGTCCCTCGTTCGCCCAGCGAAAGATGGAGCCCTCCAGGTTGGCGACGTGCCCAAACCCGTGCTTCCGAAGGGTCTGCGCGACCCCGGCCGAGCGGTAGCCCACAGAGCAGTAGACCACGATGGGGGTGTCGGGCGCAAGGGAGTCCAGGGCCGGATACGCATCGGCCGCCGGGTCGACGCGGCGGGCCCCAGGCAGGTGGCTCACCGCGTACTCCTCCGGCGCACGGGCATCGAGCAGGAGTGGGCGCGGCTGCCCGTCCTCATTGAGGCGCGTGGCCAGTGAGTCGGTGCTGATGGTAGGCACGCCCGGGTACTCGGACGCGATCATGTGGTTGACCGCGCGCCAGGTGAGGTCCTGCGAGCACCCCGTGTGAACCGCGAGCAGGCAGAGGGCAGAGGCGAACAGCTTTCGCATCGGGACTGTCGAAGAAAGGGCAAATCGAAGGGGCAATTCCAGAGGAACAACCGTTGTCGTGCGGCATCGTGTTTTGCGGTGCTCAGCATGCACCGCGGAGCCCTACAGCGCAATCACGTCCTCGATGCTGGAGGCCTCTTCGTAAATCTCGATGACCTCCTCGCTGGAGGACATGCGGAGGTGCGCGGTCACGCTCTTGTAATTTCCTCGGCTCGACTCCCGAACTCGGACGGGATGCTCGTCGAACACATCCTTTAGTTCGTCGAGGTGGGCCGCCGGCGCGATGAACTTGAACGTGTAGCGCGTCGGCCAGTCGTTCTGGTCGTCGAGCAGGTCTTTGAAGCGGTCCCACCACGCCTCGTCGTCTTCAGCGTCGGGCTGGTTCAGAAACTGCATCGCGGGAAGAAGCTGGTTGCAAAGTAAAGGTAGGCTGTTACGGGCCATGCCCGCCGACGTTCGAGGGGGGCGTGCACCCTGGAATGTGAAATTGCCAAAAGGAGGGCGGCGAGGCCTCGTGTGCGTGCCCAGGCCCGGCACATTCGGGTGTGTCGCAGATACGACACTTTGTCTTCAATGCCCTTTTGCAAACCAACTCCTCGGGTTTCCATGATGATGCGTCTGTGCCAGTCTGCATGCTTCCGCCTCGGCCGGTGGGTGGGGCTCGTGGGACTTTTGATGCTGGGAGGCGTCTCGGCCGCGTCGGCCCAGTCGGACCTACGCCGGCAGTTTGAGGACAAGGTCACCACCTTCACGCTCGACAACGGCCTCGATTTTGTGATTGTGGAGCGGCACGACGCGCCCGTTGTGTCCTTCACCACCTACGCCGATGTGGGGTCGGTCAACGAGCCAGAGGGACAGACCGGCATCGCGCACATGTTCGAGCACATGGCCTTCAAGGGGACGACGACGATCGGCACCAAGAACATTGAGAAGGAAATGGCGGCCCTGCAGCGGCAAGAGAAGGCCTACCTGAAGCTCCGTCGCGAGCGCGCGGAGCCCCGCCCCGATTCTGCCCGTATTGCGGAGCTCGAGCAGCAGTTCCAGCAGGCGCAAGAAAAGGCCGAGTCGCACATGCAGGGGGGCGAGTTCGAGAACATCCTCCAGAAAAATGGCGTCGAGGGGCTCAACGCATACACCTCGGCCGACGCGACTGTCTACCAGTACAGCCTGCCGGCCAACAAAACAGAGCTGTTCTTCGCGCTGGAGTCGGACCGCTTTGTGAACCCGGTGCTCCGCGAGTTCTACACCGAGCGCGATGTTGTGATGGAAGAACGCCGACAACGAGTAGGATCGAGCCCGAACGGGCGGCTCGTAGAGGCCTACGTTACCTCGGCGTTCAAGGCGCATCCCTACGGCACCCCCATCATCGGCCACATGTCCGACCTTCAAAAGCTGTCCCGCACCGACGCACAAGAGTTCTTCGATACGTACTACAACGCCAGCAACCTTACGGTGGGCATTGCGGGAGACGTGGAGCCGGACCGAATGCGTGCCCTCGCACAGAAATACTTTAGCCGGCTGCCGGAAGGGCGCGAGCCCCCGCCCGTACGCACTGAGGAGCCGAAGCAGTTTGGGGAACGCCGCGTGGTGCTCCGGGAGCAGGCGCGTCCGCGGTTGATGGTGGGCTTCTCGCGCCCCAGCATGTACAGCCCCGACGATCCGGTGTACGAGGTGCTGGCCGACGTGCTGGCGGGGGGGCGCACGAGCCGGCTGTACAAAAACCTTGTCGAGACGGAAACGGCCCTCGCGGTGCAAATTCCGTCGTACTTCGCGGAGTTTCCGGGGGGGAAGTACGAGAATGAGTTCTCGATTCTCGCCTTTCCCAACCGCGGAGTTTCGCCGGACAGCCTGGAGCAATCGATCTACGACGTTCTCGAAGCTGTAAAGGAGAACGGCATCACGCAGGAGGAGCTGGAACGCGCCAAAACTCGCGCGCGAGACGAGTTCATCGGACAGCTCGATTCGAACCAGGGCTTGGCCGAGCAGCTTGCTCAGGCGCAGGCCCTGACCGGCGACTGGCGACGCGTCTTCGAGTCGCTGAATGAAATTGAGGCCGTAACGGTGGACGACGTGCAGCGCGTGGCCCGAGAGACATTCCGGGCCAACAAACGCACGGTTGCTATCATGAAATCGCCCGACAGCGGCGCGCCCACGGCCTCGGCAAACTGATCCGCCACACGTCCTGCCTCCTGCCGCTCTCCCGCACCCGACCCCCACCCCACAATGACTTCAACCCGATCCTCCCTCGCTTCCTCGCCTGGTTCGCTTCTGGGGGCGCTTCTGGCCGCAGTGCTGCTCGTAGGCCTTGCCGCCCACCCCGCCGCGGCACAGCAGGACACGGACGTCCGCACGGCCGACTACGACGTGCGAGAACTCACGTACCCGTCCCTTCGCGACTTTGAGAGTCCGGAGCCCGAGCGTGTACAGCTCGACAACGGCATGGTGGTGTTTTTGCTGGAGGACCGCGAGTTGCCACAGGTGAATGCCGTGGCGCGCATCGGGGCAGGCTCCGTGTACGAGCCGGCCCAGAAGCGAGGCCTGGCCTCCATCACGGGCACCGTCATGCGCAGCGGCGGCACCGACTCGATGCCCCCCGACAGCCTGAACACGACGCTCGAAAACCTGGGCGCCACCGTCGAAACGAGCATCGGCGAAACCGCGGGCACCGCCTACATGTCCACCCTCGCGGAGAACGTGGAGACGGTGCTTCCCGTCTTCGCCGACGTGCTCCGCCGGCCCGCATTTGCGCAGGCGAAGCTGCAGCAGGCCAAAAGCCGCACGAAGTCCAGCATTACGCGGCGCAACGACAACGCTCAGCAGATTGCCTCTCGCAAGTTCGACCAGGTTCTGTACGGGGAAGACAGCCCGTACGCCCGCACCCCGGAGCTGTACACCGTCGACCGAATCGAGCGGAGAGACCTGGTCGAATTCCACGACCAGTACTTCCATCCGAACAACATCATCCTGAGTGTGTGGGGCGATTTTGAGGCCGGCCGCATGGCGCAGAAGATCCGCGAGCAGTTCGGGGATTGGACGGCGCCGGACGGCTTCGAGCCTCCCACGCCGCCCGAACCGAGCGCCTCCCGTGCGTACTCGGTCCATTTCGTGCCGAAACGCGACGTTGCCCAGAGCACCGTCTACATGGGCCACGCGGGCGAGATGATACGTCGCAGCGACGACTACGCGGCGGTTACGGTCATGAACGAGGTGCTGACTGCTCCCTTCACGGGCCGCCTCTTCAACACGGTGCGCTCGGAGAAGGGACTCGCCTACTCGGTGGGCGGCCGGTATACAGCCGGCTACGACCGTCCAGGGCGCTTTTTCGCTGCCGTGTTCTCGAAGAACGCGAGCACGGTGGAGGCCACCCAGGCCACCATGGCAGAGGTGAAAGGCATGAAGCAAACCCCGCCGACGCAGCAAGAGCTAAGCCTGGCCAAGGACAGTTACCTCAACTCCTTCGTGTTCAATTTCGACTCGGAGCGAGAGATCCTGAGCCGCCGCGCCACCTACGAGTACTACGGCTATCCGTCCGATTTCCTCCGGCAGACCAAGGGCGCAATCGAAGAGGTAACGGCCCAGGACGTGCTGTCGGTCTCGAAGCAGTACCTGCACCCCGAAGAGGCGCACATCCTCATCGTGGGAAACGGCGAGCAGTTTAGCGAGGGCCTTTCTGTGCTCACGAAGGGTGGGACGGTCGATACCCTGACCACGTCGATTCCTCGCGAGCCGCCGCGCGCAACGACGGAGGCGCCCACGGCTGCGGAGACGGAGGCCCGGGCCGCAGGCCGGACACTCATGGCCGATGCCCAAGATGCCCTCGGCGGGGCGGCCTTCGATGAGATCCAGAGCATGCGCCTGGTGACCCGGCAGCAGGGGCGCACGAGCACCACCGTCGTGGAGCTCCCGAACAAGATGCGTGTGGAGCGGGGCGGCATCACAATTGTGAGCAACGGCTCCACGGTGAAAATGAAACGGGGCGGCCAGACCCGCACGCTTCCTGCGTCGATGAAGGGGCGCATCACGGGGCAGCTCTGGCGCAGCGTGCCGTACCTCATGGCCAACCTGGACCGGGAGGGCCTCTCGGTGCAAGCCCAGGGCGATACCACAATGAGCGGCACTTCCTACCGAAGCGTGCGCGTGAAGCCGCCCACCGGCACGGCCTACACCCTCCACCTCAACGCCGAAACCATGCGCCCCGAGCGCATGACGCTGACGCAGCAGAATCCCCGCAGCGGGGCCACGGTGGAGGTGACACAGGTCTTTTCAGACTATACGGAGGTGAGCGGAGTCATGCTGCCGTACACCACCCAGACGACGCAGTCCACGAGCCAGGGCACCCGCGAGAGTACGGCGAACATCCAGACCTTGGAGATCAACGTGCAGCCCGAAGCCCGTCTCTTTACGCTTGGGGACTCCGGATCGAAGTAGGGCCGTCGTACCTGCTTCATGGATCCGCGCCCGGAGTGCGAACCGGCACTCTGGGCGTTTCGTGTAGGGGGGTGATTTGTGCGGAACCGACGGGTGAACTGCCGGACTGCCAGGGACGTTTACGGGGCTACAGCTCTCTCGCATCACGTTTCCAAGTCCCCATGTCCATTCCGTCCCAGGTTGCGTTGTGCGACGTCGGTCCACGCGACGGCTTTCAGTTTGAGGATCGCTTCATCCCCACGGACCTGAAGGTCGACACCATCACGGCACTGGCCAACGCCGGGGTGCCCCGCATTCAGGTCACCTCGTTCGTCCACCCGGAATGGGTCCCGCAGATGAAAGACGCCGAAGCGGTGTGCGAGCGCCTGCCGGCCCGGGACGACGTGACGTACGCCGGGCTCGCCCTGAACCCGAAAGGGCTGGAGCGGGCGGTGGCCGCGGGGGTGTCGCACGTGGACTTGTCCATCGCTACCCACGACCAGCACAGCCGAGACAATGCCAACCGAACCGTGGACGAAGCCGTGGCGCAGGCGGAGGCGATGGTGCGGCACGCCCACGAGCAGGGCCTTCGGACGCAGATGGGCTTTCAAACAGTTTTTGGCTACCGGGCGCCGGGCGACACCCCGCTGGAGCAGGTGGTGGAGATGAGCCGCCACTTCGCGGGGATGGGAATTGACTCGCTGTCCCTGGCCGATTCCACCGGGCTTGCCAACCCGCACATGATTCAAGAGCGCGTGTCGGCTGTGCAGGCGGCCATTGGCGACACGCCTCTCGTGCTCCACCTGCACGACACGCGCGGCCTTGGCCTTGCCAACGTCTACGCGGCGCTCCAGTGCGGCGTGGATCGGTTCGATACGTCGCTGGCAGGCATGGGCGGCTGTCCCTTTATCGAGGGTGCCACCGGCAACATTGCCACCGAAGACACTGCGTACCTGCTCCACGAACTTGGGGTGGACACCGGAATCGACCGCGAGGCGGTGGGGGCGGCGTCCGTACGGATTGAGTCGTTTCTCGGCACGGAGTTTCCGGGCAAGCTCCACCGACTCCCGTCGGAGAATACGACGGAGGCCGCGGCGTGAGGCCCGGGCACTGCGTGCCGCCTACTCGCCCTGCAAAAACGCGGAGCGCCCCCGCAGCACAGATCGATCCCAGCGTCCGCGCCGAACCTCGGCCACGTACGGGTAGCCGTCGGCCGTGGCCCGGTAGAACGATCCGGGGGCGCGGAAGAGGCGCAGCGTGCGGCGGGCGCCGCTGCGTAGGTGGAGGCGAAGTGTGTAGAGCGGTGCGCCGAGATCGTTGGGGGATAGGGAGGCGGCAAAGGCACTAGCCCGAGGGGCGGTAAGCATACGGAGCGCCGGCGAGACCTCGCTCTGCGACAGCGTGTCGCCCGCCGACACCCAGGCGCGTTGTGCCGCGGCGCTATCGGTCGGGGCGACGCGCCGCATCGTAAACGCACTGTCGGCCGGGTACCGGAAGTCGATCCGCTGAACGTCGGCGCGACTCACCGCCCAGATTGACTTGTCGCGCCAGTCGTCGACACTGCGGCCTGAAACGGTGCGCAGAGAGTGCTCCACGGAGTAGACGTTGGGCTGCCCCGGGAGGCGGACGTAGGTGATGGGGGTGCCGCCACGCCGCCGTCGCTGCAAGGGGCTGCGGCGCTGTCGGCCTGCCTGCGACGTGCGAAACTGTGTGCGCCCCACAATGAGCCGGCCGAGTGGCGCGCCCTCCATCCCCAGCATTGTAACAGTGGTGCCGGTGGAGTCCACGCCGTAGCGCGGGTGCTTGCGGGGCTGCCGCGTGGCCACCGCGCCAACCTGGAGCGAGGGCAGGGTGCTCAGAAGGCGATTCACGGCCCGTGCGTTGGCCGGGTACGCAGTGGTCGTGTCCGCGGGAGCGACCGTCCATCCCGCGTCGGACCGCTCCAGTCGCACCGTGGGCCGCTCGGGGGAGGCAATCCGTACGGCCTGCACCGCGCTCGTATCTACGGCCAACAACTCGTCCTGAAAGGCCGCACTGGCCGGCTCCCAGCGCCACGACGCGGCGAGAGAAAGTGCGAGCGTGCCGACAAAGACGATCGACAGAGTTTTGGTTGCGTTGGTCATGCCCGGGGCGAGGATCGAGGTGCGTGCGCTTGAAAGGAAGCGGGGGGCGAGCGGGTCAGCCCTGCAGGCCAACGTCTTTCCAGCGGCGGCGGCGCGCCCGATTGCGCCGGTACCGCACCAGGCCGTACCCAAGGACGAGCCCGATGGGCAGCAGCACGTTGAGGTACTTCAAAACCGTTTGGGTGGTGGGCGCAATCTGCTTGAGGGGGCGGCTGGTCACCTGCTGGGTGCGCAGGGCGAGAAGCCCCGTGTCGCCCGCCAGGTAGTCGATGGCGTTGGCCACGAGGTTGACGTTGCCCGGGGGCAGCCGCTGTTGCCGCGGGCCGGTGCCGTTCACGATAAAGTCGCCGTCTCCCACCACCACGAGGCGCGTGCGGGGGCTTCGGGTGCGCTCCACGGACAGGCTGTCCACGCCGGCGAAGGCAGAGGCAAAGGTGCCCTCCAGCAGACCAGCCACGGGAAACGACGCGCCCGAAAAATCGGACACGCTCCAGTTTTGGCGGGGGCGGATGCCGGTCGGCAAGGCCGCCGTGGCTGACTGGGCCGACGACCGGGCCAGCACGTGAAGGGTTGCGCTCGTGTCCACCTGCGTCGTGTCGAGCGCGGAGACGAACCGAAAAACAGCCTGGTCCAATCCGTCGCTGATGGGGTGGTCCGAGAAATTGGAAATCTGCGGGATGTAGGGGTAGCGGACGCGGTTTACCATGTTGAGCCCGCCGCGTTGCTGGCGCACCTGGACGGCGGTGGCGTTGCGGTCGCGTACGAGAGTGGGGCGGATGGGCAGGCCGTACGCGTTGAGCAGGGGCTCCAGGCCCGTGGTGCGGGCACGTGCCCGGCCCACGCGCATGTCGGTCCGGGCGCGGTTGAGCGCGAAGAGTGCCCGCCCGCCCCGCATCACGTACTGGTCGAGGGCGAGGGCTGCTCGCGGGGAGAGTTTCTCTTGCGGCCGCGCCACGAGCAGCACGTCCACGGCCGGGGGCACGCCCGCGGTGTCGACGCCCGAAACGGTCCGGAGGTCGTAGCGCCCGCGCACGGACTCGCGCAACTGGGGCAGGGCCTGCAGTTCCGGTTCGCCGTGCCCCTGCAGCACCCCCAACACGGGCGTTTGGTCGCTCGCGAGCTGCTGCATCGTGCTGGCAATGGTGTATTCCATCGGCGCGCCCGGCTCCACGAACGGCACCACCTCGCGCTGGTCCTGATACTGAAACACCGCCCCCAGGTACGCCCGCTTCTGCGTCATCTGGTTCTGCTGGCGCACGTTGACCGTCACCGGACGGACGCCCGCCTCCCGCGCCGCTTGTGCCGCCTGGTCGTCCTCGTTGGGGTTTACAAACCGAAACTCCACGTTTCCGTCCGCGGCGGCCCGGAACTCCTGCAAGAGGGCCCGAAACTCATCCCTCGCACGCCCGAACCGAGCCGGTAGGTTGGCCGAAAAGTAGGCCGTCACCGTTACCGGGTCGTCCAAGTCCTGCGCGATGTCGTGGCTCGCCGCCGCCAGCGTGTAGCGGTTGTTGGCCGTCAGGTCGGCCCGCCAGAGAAACTGGTTGGCCGTGTAGGTGAGGGCGGCCAGGCTGCCGGCAATGAGCAGTACCTGAAGAATGGCGTCGCGCCGGTTCGCAAGAAAGCCCGCGAATGCATTCGACATCGTGGAAGGCAAAGCTGCGTGGAACAGAGCACCGGAAAAGTGAGCATGAGACGAACAGCCGAGGGCCTGGCCACGCTCACGACCAACGACGGCTCTTGAGGGACACGGTGGCGGCGAGCATGCCGACGACTGTCAGGGAAAAGAGGTAGAGCACCGAGGCTGCGTCGATCACACCGCGGGCCAGGGTGCGGAAGTGGCCCTGCAGGTCCAGAAACCCGGCTACGGGAGCCAGTGGGTCGGGAAGAACAACGGTCATCTGCCCAAAGAGCAGGTGCAAAAACGCCGCGATGAGGAGGCTCAAGAGAAAGGCCACAATCTGGTTTCTGGTGAGGCTCGACGCGAACAGCCCGATGCTCACGTAGACCGCACTCACGAAGAGCAGTCCCAGATAGCCGCTGAGGGTGGCGCCGTGGTCAATGGGGCCGAGCTGGGCCACGGTGACGTAGTAGGGCAGTGTGAAGGCGAGGGCCACGGCCACGAGTCCCCACGCCGCCAGCCACTTGCCGGCCACAATTTCGAGGTCCGCAATCGGCTTGGTGGCCAGAAGCTCGAGGGTGCCACTGCGCTGCTCCTCTGCGATCATGCCCATGGTGACGGCCGGGATGAAGAAAAACAGCGTCCAGAACGCGACCCGAAAAAACGTGTCCAGCGAGGCCTCTCCCACGAAGAAAATATCGCCTTGTCCGAACAGCCACGTAAAGGCACCGCTCAGCCCGAGAAAGAGGACTAGAAGGACGTACGCGGTGAGCGAGTCGAAAAACGCATTCACCTCGCGTTTGCAGATTGTCCAGACGGCATGCATGGTTGTGGGCGAATGATGCGTGACGAGTGATGCGTGACGAGTGATGCGTGAGGGGCATGCGAGTCGCGTGATGAGTGGGGGGCGGTTCGGGACTCCACGCATCACGCTCCCCGAATCACGTCTCACGGCTCCCCTCGCCCGTTGCTGCGTTTGTGGGCGCATTGGGCGAGGACGTGGTCCCCGAGGGCGTTTCGGGGGCCTCCGTGAGTTCGCGGAAGACATCTTCGAGGCTCGACGCAAGAGGCGTTAGTTCGGTTAGCACCCAGCCGCGGTCGGCACAGAGGCGGAAGACACTGGCGGCAGGCTCGGTGTCGCCTTCGGCGGCGAGTTCGTAGGCGCCGTTGGTGGGCTGGACGGAGACGATTCCATCGAGCCCCTCGAGCGCTGCCTCCACCCCGGCGTGGGCCGGCGCGTCCACCTGCACGCGCAGTCGCGTGCCGCTCATAAACTGCCGCCGGAGCTTCGTTGTAGCACCGTCGGCCACGACCTCTCCCTGATCGATGATCAAGATGCGGTCACACGTCATCTCCACCTCCTTCAAGATGTGAGAGCTGAGCATGACAGTCTTCTCCTGCCCAATCTCCTTAATCAGCTCGCGGATTTCGACGATCTGATTGGGGTCGAGCCCAGTGGTCGGTTCGTCGAGGATGAGGACGGGCGGGTCGTGAAGCAGCGCCTGCGCCAGACCGACCCGCTGCTGGTACCCCTTCGATAGTTCGCCGATGCGCTTGTGGCGCTCCGGGCCGAGGCCGCAGACGTCCATCATGTCCTGGATGCGGGTGTCCACCGCCGCGGCCGGTACCGACTGCAGATCGGCCGAGAGACGAAGGTACTCGATCACCGGCATGTCGGCGTAGAGCGGCGTGTCTTCGGGCAGGTAGCCAATGCGCCGCCGCACCTCTTCCGGGTGCTCACGAATGTCGTGGCCATCGAGGGCGGCCGTGCCGGCCGTCGGCTCCAAGGAGCACGTCAGGAGCCGCATGGTCGTGGTTTTTCCGGCCCCGTTGGGTCCGAGAAAGCCGAGCACCTCACCAGTGCTCATTTCAAAGCTCACATTGTCGACGGCCGTCTGGTCTCCATACACCTTCGTCAAGTTCGATGCAGTGATGCCCATGGGCAACAGGACAATCGGTGGCGCACGAGATCGGAGCGAGGGTTTCGGCAAACAGCGAATTTGGAACGAAAGGGGCCATCTGATATTGTCTTCCCAATTCGGAATTCCAGTGAAATTGTGTCGCTGGCACAAGGGGGAAAGGCAGCCCGGTGCCGTCTCCCGCAAAAAGTCCGTTCTGCTTCCGTTTGTGCGGCCCGTCCGTACATTGTACGACGGTCCGGCATTGCGCACGCGTGCACAACGCCAATCTTCCTTACAGACGTCGCCGACGCTCAAATCTGCCATGGCCGCTCCGTCTCTCCCCAACTGGTCTCGCGCGGTGGTGAAGGTGGGCAGTGCCCTCGTGGCGCCCGACGACCGGGGCTGCAGCACCACGCACCTGTTGCCCATCGCCCGCTTCGTCGCGGACAGCCGCCGACAGGGCAAGGACGTCATTCTCGTCTCGTCCGGCGCCGTGGCCGCGGGCCTGGCCGAGCAGGGACGAGATGGCTCCGGCACCGGCCTGTCAATCCCCGAGCGTCAGGCCCTCGCCGCCCTCGGGCAGCCGCTGCTAATGGCCCACTGGCGCCGCCTCTTCGACGTGCCCTGCGCGCAGGTGCTCCTCACGTACGACGACCTGCAGCGTCGGGCCCGCTTCGTCAACGCGAAAAATACCATCGCGGAGCTGCTCGATCGCGGCACGCTGCCCATCGTTAACGAAAACGACACGGTGGCCACCGAGGAACTGCAGGTGGGCGACAACGACAACCTCGCCGCCTACGTGGCGGTGCTCGCCGAGGCCGACCTGCTCGTCATCTGTTCCGACGTGGACGGCCTCTACACCGCCGATCCGCACGACGACCCATCCGCGGAGCGCATCGCCGAGGTGGACACGATCACCGACGACATCTACGCCATGGTCGGCCCCTCGCACCGGGCGGTGGCCACGGGCGGAATGCAGACGAAAGTGGAGGCGGCCGAAAAGGCGACCGACCGGGGCATCGACACGGTGCTTGTCAATGGCACCAACGGCGACCACCTCGATGCTCTGGGGCGGGGCGAGATGCCGGGCACCCACTTCCGCCGGGCGGCGCAGCCCCTTCCGGCCCGCAAGCACTGGATGCTCCACGCGCTGCCCACGGCGGGCCGCCTTGTGGTGGACGTGGGCGCGGCCGACGCGCTGCGGCACGGCGGCGCCTCGCTGCTGCCCTCCGGCATTGTGGCGGTGGAGGGCGCCTTTGCGCAGGGCGACGCCGTCGCGGTGGTCGTGGAGGGGGGGCGGCAACGCGTGGCCAAAGGCATCACGCAGTACGACGCCCGGGCCCTCCGCCGCATCCAGGGGCGGCAGAGCCACGCCATCGCGGACCTGCTCGATGAGGCCCCGGCCGACTACGTGATTCACCGCGACGACCTGGTGGTGGAGGGATGATGCGTATTCCGTATCGCGCAAACACGTAGGGGACGCAAGGCGCACAACGCAGCACGAAACAATGGACGGAGCACCATCTCTCGCTTCGTGTACGGTAGATTAGAGCCCAATTCCCAAACCCCAATCGTTCATCCCGTCATGCCCGAGACCATTGCCGAGACTTCGTCCATCGAGTCCCTTGCGGCGGACTGCAAACAGGCCGCCCGCACGCTGAGCACGCTCTCTACCGACACCAAAAACCGCGCCCTGCGCCGCATGGCCGAGGCCCTGCAGGCGGCCGAGGACGACATCCTGGCGGCCAACGAGCGCGACATGACTGCTGCGCGGGAGGACGGCCTCTCCGACGCCCTCCTCGACCGCCTCCTCCTCACCCCCGAGCGCATCGAGAAGATGGCCAACGCGCTGCGCGACGTGGCCTCGTTTTCCGACCCTGTGGGCGAGATGAGCGCCACCCGAAAGCGGCCCAGCGGCATCGAGGTGGGCACGATGCGCATCCCGCTCGGCGTCATCGGCATGATCTATGAGGCGCGCCCCAACGTCACGGCCGACGCCGCCGGCCTCTGCTTCAAGGCCGGCAACGCGGTGCTGCTCCGCGGCGGCTCCCACGCGTTTCACTCCAACCAGGCCATCGCCGACGCCCTGCACCGCGCGCTGGAGGCCGAGGGCGTGAACCCCGCCGCCGTGACGCTTATTCCCACGACCGACCGCGAAGCGGTGCAGGAGATGCTGACCCTCAACCAGCACCTCGACCTCATCATCCCCCGCGGCGGCGAGGGCCTCATCCGCTTCGTCGACGAGACGAGCCGCATCCCCGTCATCAAGCACTACAAGGGCGTCTGCCACCTCTACGTCGATAGCGCCGCCGACCTGGAGATCGCCGAGGACCTGCTGCTCGACGGCAAGGTCTCGCGCCCCAGCGTCTGCAACGCGCTGGAGACTCTGCTCGTGCACGAGGACGTGGCCGCGGCCTTTCTGCCCCGCGCCCAGGAGCTGCTGGACGACGCCGACGTGGAGCTGCGCGGCGACGCGGCGACCCGCCAGATCCTGGACGGCGTCGGCGAGGCCACTGAGGACGACTACGCGGCGGAGTACCTAGACCTGACGCTGGCCGCTCGCGTGGTGGGCAGCGACGACGCGGCGATGGACCACATCACCGAGTACGGCTCCAACCACACGGAGGTCATCGTGAGCGACCGGCTGCCCACGGCCAGGCGCTTCGTGCGGTCGGTGGACGCGTCGGTCGTGCTCGTGAACGCCTCCTCTCGTTTCTCGGACGGGGGCGAGTTGGGCCTGGGCGCCGAGATCGGCATCTCCACCACCAAGCTGCACGCCTACGGCCCGATGGGATTGGAGGCGCTGACGACCGAGAAGTTTGTGGTGTACGGGGAGGGAGAGACGCGCCATCCGGTGGAGAAGTAGTTCCTGCACGCGGCCTCGTCCTGTCCCCGCTTCGGAATGACCTCGCTCACGCGCCGCACTGTTTACTACCTGCTGGTGCTCCTCGCCACCACTGTGTTCTTCACGGCGGCGTACAGCGTTGGTATGCGCGTGTGGGAGGGCCGGCCGCGCCCCTGGTATCGGGCGCTGGAGGTGGTGGTGCAGTCGTTTACGACGACGGGCTTTGGGGAAGACGCCCCGTGGCAGAGTCCGCAGATGAACCTGCTGATGGTGGTGATTCAGCTGGCAGGCATCGGGCTGATCCTCAGTGCCGTGGACGTGTTCGTGGTGCCCTGGCTGCGCCGAGCGCTCCAGCCCGCCGCCCCTACACGCCTCTCGTCCCGGGCAGGGCACGTCATTGTGTGCGGCTACACCCCCCGCGTGGAGGCGTTCGTTGACGAGATGAAGGCGCGCGGCCAAGACTACGTCCTGATTCTGCCCGATGCGGAGCGGGCCGGGGCGCTGTTCGAGGCCGGTTACGAAGTGATTGCCGGCGACCCGACGTCGACAGCGACCCTGAAGGCCGCTCACATTGCCTCCGCCCGTGTGCTGGTGGCGGATGTGGCCGACGACGAGAACGCAAGCATCACGCTGGCGGCCCGAGAGGCGGACCCGGAGGGGCGCGTCCTGACACTGGTGGAGGACGCCTCCCTTGCCCAGTATCACCAAGCGGCGGGGGCAGACCTTGCGCTCTCCCCGCGCCAGCTTCTAGGGCAGAGCCTGGCCGCCCGCGTGCCCATGGCCGCGGCGGCCAACGTAGAAACAAGCGTCGCGGAGCAGGAGGACATCGAGTTCGCCGAGATTGTGGTGACGCGCCGCAGTCCCCTGCACGGCCGCACGCTGGCGGCGGTGGACCTGCCGGGCCGCTTCGGCCTGCGGGTGATTGGGGCGTGGGTCGAACACGCATTCGAGACGTCTCCGTCGCCGGACACCGTTCTCGACGACCGCACACGGCTGTTCGTGGCGGGCACGGGCGACCAGCTGGCCGACCTGCGGCGCGAGATGGCCGCCTACGTCCGCGCCTTCACGTCGCAGTCCATCGTGCTGGCCGGCTACGGCGATTCGGGCCACGCGGTGGCGCGGTCCCTCCGCCAGGCGCGCGCGGAGGTGACGGTGGTCGATGTGAAAGACCAGGATGGCGTGGACGTGGTGGGCGACGTGCGGGACCCTGCCGTGCTGCGCAAGGCGGGCGTCGAGGCGGCGTCGGCCCTCATCGTGGCGGTCGACGACGACACGGTGGCTACGTTCACCACGCTCATTGCCCGCGACCTGAACCCGAACCTGCAAATTCTGGTCCGCGCCCACGAGGAGTCGGCCGTGCAGAACCTGCATCGGGCCGGGGCCGATTTTGTGCAGGCCCTGCCGGTGGTCTGCGGCCGCATGCTGGCCACGACGGTGTTTGAGGCGGACGGCCACCCGGGAGCGGACCCGCACGTGAATGTGGTGCGCCTTCCGGTGCCAATGCTCGAAGGACGAGCCCTGGCGGACGTCGATCCCGATCCGCAGACCAACTACACGGTGCTCGCTGTGAGCCGCGGAGACGCATTTCTGACGGACACGGACGACGGCACGTTTACGTTCGAGGCGGGCGATGAGGTCATCGTGGCCGGCACCGACGATGGGCTCCAACAGTTTCAGGAGCGCCTGAAGGAGGCGAACGTGTCGGCGTGATGGACAGCTGTCCGAGGCTCTCCCGGTGTGGCGAACGGCTACCCCCCAGGGCCGGTGGGGCCGGCTGCCGGTTCCCATCCGTGCCGGTGCAGCTGCTGCCACGCCGTTGTGATCTGCGGCGGCGAGAAGCGTTCTGCCGCCCGGCGGCTCCAATCCTGCACGGCCCGCACGGCCGCGTCAGGGCGGCGACGCACCGAGGCGTCGTGCCGCACGAGCCAGCCCACGGTGGCCAGCAGTTCGAGCGTGGGGACGGCCCGGCCCTCCTCCAGAAGGGCCCGAATCTGGTCGTGGCGCTCTGCCGCTTCGTCCCTCGCCATCACAGTACGCTCGGCCGTCTTGGTGGCGCCGTGATGCAGGCCAAATGGCGAGTCCTGGTGCGACGGGGCGTAGCCGTCGATGAAGTGCCCGTCGATGCGGCGGAGCACGGCGGACAGGCCCGCGGCGCGGAGGCCGTGCGCTCCGGGCTCGAACGACAGGTGTAGGGCTGCCCCCATTCCCTGCAGCAGAAAGGCAAGGTTGTGGGCCGCGTGCGGATGGACGCGGGCGTCGGGGGCGGCGCAGGCCGCCAGCCCGAGCAGCAGTTCGGCCCGCCCCTGTGTCATGGCGGGCGGCTCGGCGGTCGCAGCCCCGCTGTGTCCCTGCGTCGAGCGGGGCGCGTAGACCCAGGCCTGCACGCCCTCCAGCGCCGCAAGCGGAGCGGTAAGGAGCGGGCGCACCGTCGACCAGTGGAGCCCACCCCCGCCGCAGCCCAGGGCCGGCACGGCCAGGGACGAGAGGCCGCGAGTCGTCACGGCGTCCACCACCGATGCCATTCCCGCATCGATGTACGCGGCCGACGAGTCGTCCCGCCAGTGGTCTTTCGTAGCCACGTTAAGGACATAGCGGGGCTGCTGGGCGTCCCCAAAAAGCCCACCGCGGTCGTGCACGAGCACGTCGCCTGGGGCCAGCGCGTCAGCATCGCACGCCGCCTTGTACTGCTCAAAATTGTCCGGAAACCGAGTCTTGAACTGGCGGCACAGTCCACGCTTCATGAGGCCGGCGCAGTGGACCGGGTTCACGAGCGCCGCCGCGTCCGCGTCGAACAGATCGCCCTGTACAATCTCGACCATGGCGCGTCGTGAGGGCTGCCACAGAGGGAGGGCCGGGCGGCACGCGCCCCTTCGCCCCACGCCCCTTTTGTCGGGCGTGCAGACGCGTGCGAGAGCAGAGCTCCCCACGGAGCTCGGGCCTACGCCGCGTTCAGGGCCGACTCCAGCTCCTCCTCTTCGTCCGCCTCGTACGCGTCGGTCGGTGGGCAGGCGCAGTAGAGGTTGCGGTCGCCGTAGGCATCGTTGACGCGGCGCACGGTGGGCCAGAACTTGCGATCGCGCACCGCTTCCACCGGGTAGGCCGCCGTCTCGCGGCTGTAGGCCCGGTCCCACTCGTCGGCCGTTACCATTTCAGCGGTGTGGGGGGCCTGCTTGAGCATGCTCTCCTCGGTCTCCAGCGTGCCGGTCTCCACGGCTTCAATCTCGCTGCGAATGGCCTTGAATGCCGTGACGAGGCGGTCGAGCTCCGCCTTCGACTCGCTCTCCGTGGGCTCCACCATGAGCGTGC
>CAZFJR010000032.1:0-23795 GCA_964519235.1 uncultured Salinivenus sp.
GGTCATCTTGCGCATCCGGTCCATGGGCTGGACCTCGATGCGGTCGCCGTACTGTTGCTTCAGTTCGTCCCTGCTCGGGCCCTCGCCCACGGAGTAATCCGGGCGGGTTGGTTGGCCTTCGGACGGGGCGCTGGGGCGCGGTGGGCGCTCGGGGGCCGTCGCCGGTGCCGCTGTCTCGGCAGGGGCTTCGTCCCGCTCCTCGAGGTACGCCATGACGTCCTCCTTCGTGACGCGGCCGCCCCGCCCGGAGCCGTCCAGGGCCTCCAGTTCGCGCATGTGCAGGCCCTCTTCCTTGGCGATGGAGCGGACCAGGGGCGAGTAGAAGCGGCCGTCGGAGCCCCGTCGCTTGATGGTTTCTTCGGGGGCAACGTCTGGCTCGTCGGCGGGCATGGCTCCGTCGCCGGACGGGGACGTGCGAGAGAGGTCTGGCTCGTCGGCACCTGCCGGTTCCGCGGTGTCGGGCCCGCCGGCGTCCGCCTCCGGGGCTTCGGGGGCGGACGGGGCCCCTTCCTCTGCTTCGGCCGCCAACACGGCGATCACAGTGCCCACCTCCACGGTCTCGCCCTCGTCCACGCGCTTGTCGGTAAGAATTCCCTCTGCCGGAGACGGCACTTCCGTGTCGACCTTGTCGGTGCCAATCTCCAAGAGTGTTTCGTCGACCATCACCCGGTCGCCGAGGTCTTTGTACCAGGCGATCACGGTGCCCTCGGTAATGCTCTCGCCCATCTTGGGCATCACGACCTCCACCTCTTCACCGCTCGTGTCCGGCTCGGGGGCAGCGGATTCGTCCGGCTCGGCCATCGCTGTCTCCGCGTCGCCGGCCTCCGAGGCCGATGGTTCCGGAGAGGCGTCGGCGGTCGCTTCCGTCTCCGCGTCTGCGGCGGGCGGTTCGTCGGACGTCGTCGCCTCGGCCGCCTCGGGCTCCGTTTCCACACGGGCAATGATGGTCCCGACTTCCACCGTGTCGCCCTCGTCCACCAGCATTTCTGTCAGCACGCCGCCTTCCGGGGACGGCACCTCCGTGTCGACCTTGTCGGTACCGATTTCGAGGAGGATTTCGTCCTGCTCCACCCGATCGCCCGGCTGCTTGTGCCAGGCAATGACGGTGCCTTCGGTGATGCTTTCACCCATTTTGGGCATTTCAACGTCAACGTGCGCCATGGGACTGGTCGTGTGCCGTACGGAGAGAGTGCATCGATCCGGCTGGGGCGCTGGGCCCCTGCCAGTTGGGAAGTAGAGAACATTAATGTAGGAAAGCCCGCCCACGAATGAAAAGCATGCCCCAGGCTCGAAGGGCGGGTCCGCTCGCTTTTCCCGTGCAGGCGGGGGCTGTGGGCACGGCTCCCGCACTCCCGGAAAGAAGCAACGGCAAAAAACGGGAGAAGGCGCGTTCACGGTTGCGTTCTTCGGCGCTAGCAGGGATTCTAAAAACTCTCATTCCAAAAAGGTGTTGCGTGGTCCCGCGTCGGTACGTGGATTAGAATCCGTTCTCTTTTGGGAAGGGCCCTGAACGGCCCTGCTGTGGAACTCTGTACCTGCCATGTATCCCACAAGAGCGCTGTACGCTCCGCGCTCTGCCTCGTTCGAAGAACAGCTAACAGCCCCCCTCTCTTATCGTGCTAAAGCAGTCCATCGTCGCCAACGCGCCGCTCGTGGCGGGCATCGCCTCATTGCTGGCGCTTGCTTTCGCCTTCTACCTCGTCCAGTACATCCTGCGCCAGGATGCCGGCAACGATCGCGTGCAGGAGCTCTCCCGCGACATCCAAGCCGGGGCAAAAACCTTCATGTCCCGCGAGTTCCGAAACCTCTCCATCTTTGCGGTGGTCGTGGCGCTGGTGCTGTACCTCATGCCCAAAACGGGCCTGCCAACGACCGTCGGGTTCATCGTGGGCACTGTGGCCTCCGGCCTGGCCGGGTGGATCGGGATGTGGATCGCCACCAAGTCGAACGGCCGCACGGCCCACGCTGCGCAGAACAGCTTTGCCAAGGCGCTGAACATTGCCTACTCGGGCGGGTCCACGATGGGCTTTTCGGTCGTGGGGCTCGGGCTGCTCGGGCTCGCCGTCATCTACGCGCTCTTTCCGGAGCACAGCCACGCGTGGCTCGGCTACGCCTTTGGGTCCTCCTGTGTGGCGCTCTTTCTGCGCGTGGGCGGCGGCATCTATACCAAATCCGCCGACGTGGGGGCCGACGTGGTGGGCAAGGTGGAGGCCGGCATTCCGGAAGACGACCCGCGCAACCCCGGCGTCATCGCCGACAATGTGGGCGACAACGTGGGCGACGTGGCCGGCATGGGCTCCGACCTCTACGAGTCGTACGTCTCGGCCGTGGCCGCCACGATGTTCTTGGGGGCGGAGATCGACTTTGCCGCGGCGTTCCCCGGGCTTGGGTTTGAGGACCTGGGCCTCAAGATTGCTTTTCTCTTCGGGGTGCTCGGCATTGTGTCTTCCATCATCGGGTATTTCTTCGTGAGCGCCTCGGGGGGAGACGACGTGTCCTACGAAGAGCAGGCAGCCAATGCGCGCTCGGCCCTGAACCGGGGCACCACGGTGGCCAACGTGTTGACGAGCCTGCTGGCGCTCGGGCTCATTTTCTGGCTCATCCCGAGCGGCGAGGCGGCCTCGTCGGTGATTGCAGACGCGGAGGCCGGCATGGACGTCCGCTGGGCGCTCTTCCTCGCCATCCTCTCGGGCCTGATTACGGGCGTCGTGATCGGCAAGGCCACCGAGTACTACACCTCGGAGTACAGCCCGGTCAAGAAGATTGCGGAGTCCGCCGAAACGGGGGCGGCGACGACCATCATCGAGGGGCTGGGCACGGGCATGCTCAGCACGGTGGTGCCGGCCCTGGCGGTGGCGGCGGCGACGCTCACGGCGTACTTCCTGGGGGGGCTCTTCGGAATTGCGCTGGCGTCGCTGGGCATGCTCCTGACGCTCGGCGTGGTGCTCTCGACCGATGCGTACGGGCCGATCACCGATAACGCGCAGGGCATTTCGGAAATGGCCGACCTCGGGCAAGAGGTGCGCGAGCGCTGTGAGGCGCTCGACTCGGCGGGCAACACGACCGCGGCCATCGGGAAGGGGTTTGCCATTGGCTCCGCGGCGCTGGCCGCGCTGGCGTGGCTGGCCACGTACTTCTCGGAGGCGGCCGGGCTGGGCCTGCTGTCGCTGGAGGCGGGCGTCAACCTGATGAACCCTGCGGTGCTGGTGGGGCTGCTTCTGGGCGCGATGCTCACGTTTTACCTCTCGTCCGTTGGCATCCACGCCATTAGCCGGGGCGGGGCGGCGGTCGTCAATGAGGTGCGACGCCAGTTCGCCGAGATCGACGGCGTGCGCAGCGGCGAGACGAAGCCGGACTACGCCCGCTGCGTGGACATTACGACGGGCGCGGCGCTCCGCGAGATGATGCTTCCGGGCATCGTGGTGCTTGTGGCGCCGGTCGTAGTGGGCGCCATTCCGGCGCTCGGCGTGGAGGCGCTGGCAGGCCTGCTTGCGGGCGTGCTCATGGCTGGCTTCCTCACGGCCATCTTCATGTCCAACGCCGGCGGGGCCTGGGACAACGCCAAGAAGTACATCGAATCCGGCGTGCACGGTGGCAAGGGCAGCGAGGCGCACAAGGCCTCTGTAGTGGGCGACACGGTGGGCGATCCGCTGAAGGACACGGCGGGGCCGTCCCTGAACGTGCTCATCAAGCTGATGGGGAAGGTGGCGGTGATCTTCCTGCCGCTCTTCGCCTACCTCCTGGGCTAAGCCCCCTCCTTCCCGTATCTGGGAGAGTCTCCCGGCTGGGGCGTGCCCCTGGTCGGGAGTTTTCTTTTGGGACGGTGGGGAGGAGGGCGGACGCGTCCCGGGCGCGTCAGTTGAATTGGTTCATGGCGGTGTCCAGGTCCGCCGCGGCCACTGTGAGCACCGCCTCGGCGGCGTGTTGCAGGGCCGTCTGCGCGTCCGGCATCTGCGCGTCGGTGAAGGGGGAGAGCACGTAGTCGGCCTGCTGCCCGCGGGCAAAGTCGTCGCCGATGCCGATGCGGAGGCGCGGAAACGCGGAGGTGCCGAGCCGCTGCGCGACGTGCGCGAGGCCGTTGTGGCCGCCGCTGCTGCCGTCGGGGCGAAGCCGAATGGTGCCGACGGGGAGGTGTAGGTCGTCGACGATGATGAGCAGCTGGTTGGGCGAGAGGTCGTAGTGGTCGCACAGGCCCGCGACGGCGTCGCCGCTCCGGTTCATGTAGGTGAGCGGAATGGCAAGGCCGAGGTCGCCCCCGGCGTGTGTGCCCCAGCCCACCAGGGCGTCCGGCTCGTGCTCGAGGGCGATATCCAGCCGCTCGGTCAGGGCATCGATGACGCGATGGCCGACGTTGTGGCGCGTGTCTTCGTATTCGGCGCCGGGGTTGCCGAGGCCGATGGCAAGAAGGGGGGACATGGGCGGAACGGAGGCGGGGCAAGGGGCAAAATAGAAAAGGACGACCGCGGGGGTCGCCCTTTCTGGGAGTGAAACCGGTTGGGGGGGACGCCTCTGGCAACCGGGCGTCCCTGGACGTCCAAGAGAGTTGGGCGCTACTCTTCGAAGCCCTCTTCGCCCTCGGCCGGTGCTTCGCCTTCTTCGAGCGCCTCGCCCTCTTCACCCATTTCCTCTTCGGCGAGCTCTTCCTCCTCGGCGGCCTCTTCCTCTTCGGCAGCCGGCGTGGCCTCGATCTGCGGAGCCACAACGGTGACGAGGGTTTGGTTCTGGGGCGTTTTGATCTCGTACTCCGCTTCCAGGTCGTACACGTGGAGCGAGTCGCCAATGGCAAGCTCGCTAATGTCCACGTCAATCTGAGAAGGAATATTCTCAGGCAGGACCGAGATCGTGAGCTCACGAGCAATTTGCTGCGTGTCGCCTCCGTTCTGCTGCCCAACCGGGATGCCTGTGTAGTTCAGTGGCACAGTGAGCGTAACCGTGTCCCCTTCTTCGAGGGCCTGAAAGTCGGCGTGCAGGGGCCGGTCGGTGAGCGGGTGCAAGTCGTAGTCCTTCAGGATGCAGTGCCAGGCGTCTCCCCCGTCCATCTGCACCGTTGCTACCGGGGCCGTGCGTCGGTAGATGAGCTTGTTGATGTCGGCAATCGGGATTTGCAGTGGCGTCGACTCGACGGTACGACCGTACAGAATGCACGGAACACGGTTGTTCTCGCGGATGTCGCGCGCGGCTTTCGAGCCGGTGTCGCGCGACTGGGCTTCAACGACGGGGGCGTCCATGGCAGGGGGCGTCGGTCCAGTGAACGAACACGGTAGATATCAATGAGCAGCCCGGAAGGGCATTGCCTTTTGTGTGCAAGGCATATTCTAGACACCAGTCCACACGCAAGTTCCTGGAAACAGGGGTCGATTCAAGCAAAATAGACGCTGGGGGCTGTCGTGTTGTGCAGTGCGCATCCCACACCACCGCCGGGGGAGTACGCGATGCGATGTGCGCAATACGGAGGAGGGGCTCGATCTAATCGCTGGGCCCTTCCGCTACCAAGCAGGCGGCCACTACTCGGTAAAGAGCGTGGAGACCGACCGGTCGGTGTAGATGTGGCGGATGGCCTTCGCAAACAGGTTGGCGACCGTGACCACTTCGATATCGTCGGACGGGCGCTTGAGCGGAATGGTGTCGGTAATGATGAGCCGCTCGATCGGGGAGGCCTCAATGCGGTCGTAGGCGGGGCCGGAGAGCAGCCCGTGCGTGCAGGCCGCCATGATGCGAAGGGCGCCGTCGTCCTTAAGGGCCTTTGCCGCGCGGGTAAGCGTTCCGGCGGTATCGACGATGTCGTCGATGATGATGACATTTTTGCCGTCGACGTCCCCAATCACGTTCATCACGCGGGCCTCGTTCTGGCTGGGGCGGCGCTTGTCGATGAGGGCAAGGTCTACGCCCAGGCGCTGCGCGTAGGAGCGGGCCATCTTGAGGCCCCCCACGTCCGGGGCCAGCACCACGAAATCGTCCAGGTCGAACTGGCGGACGTGGTCGATGAGGACGGTGGAGCCGTAGAGGTGGTCGACCGGCACGTCGAAGAAGCCCTGGATCTGGGCCGCGTGCAACTCCATGGTGAGGATGCGGTCGACGCCCGCCGAGGTGAGCATGTTGGCCATCAGCTTCGCCGCGATAGAGACGCGGGGTTGGTCCTTGCGCTCCTGTCGGGCGTAGCCGAAGTAGGGGATGACGGCCGTCACGCGCTCCGCCGACGCCCGCTTGGCGGCATCGATGAGCAGCAGTAGCTCCATCCAGTTGTCGGCCTTCGGATGGGTGCTCTGAATGATGAAGAGATCTGCCCCGCGGATGGACTCTTCGAAGTGCACGTAGATCTCCCCGTCGGCAAAGTCGCGGATGGTGAGGTCTCCGAGGGTGGTGCCGTACGCCTCCGCAATTTTTTGAGCGAGGGCCGGGTTGGAACGGCCTCCAAAGATCGCAACGCGGTTGTCATTTCTCGAAGCGCGCATGAAGGGGCGACGGAGGGGCTGGGACGAGGCATGCAGGACAGGTGGGACGCCCCCTGCTAGGGTTGTTGCCCGGGGTGGATTCGAACCACCACTAACGGCTCCAAAGGCCGCTGTCCTGCCATTAGACGACCGGGCAGTGCGAGGAGTGACGACACAAGTCGCCGTTCTCTTCACAGGGTAGCAAGCAAGACGGGAGGAATCAACGAGTATTGGGGGAATCGGTTCATGAAGAGGCCCTGAGAAGCGGTGGAAAACAGGGAAATGCAGGGATGGCTAGATCGTGAGACGGGGCCGAGTGCAGCGTGTGGGGAGCTATTCCGTCGGCCAGGTGCGGAGGGCCCTCAACTCATCTGCGAGGGGTTGAACCGTGCTCGCTGCAAGCAGGCCGTGTTCTGTAAACAGCCCCCCGCTCACGAGGTCCGCTGGGGTGGTTTCGAAGCGGGGCGCCCATACCGACAGGTCGACTGGCCCGTCGTAGACCGACTGCATGGGGGCAGACTCGTCGGTTGGGGCCTCGTTGTTGACGGTGACTTTGTCGGCCGCGCAGGCGGCGTACAGCGGCACGCCGGCCCGGTGGGCCGCCAGGGCGACGGCGTAGGTCCCCACCTTGTTGATGAGGGCCCCGGATGGGAGCACCGTGTCCGCCCCCACCAGTACGGCCTCCACTGAGCCTTCGCGGAGACGGCGTGCGCCCGCCGCGTCGGGAAGCAACGTAACGTCCAGGCCAGCGCCCGCCAGCGATTCGGCGACGGCGATGCCCTCCCCCCCCGGCTCCGACGCGACGACGGAGACGGTGGGGGCGGGCTCGGCCTGCCGCAGGGCATCCAGGACGGTGCCGGAGCGGGAGAGCGTGAGCACGTGCGCGCCGCCGACCTGCGACGCAGCCTGTGCGGCGGCCTCGCGGTCGGCGGCCAGCGCGGCCTGGATGGCCTCGTGGGCCTGTGCCTCAACGGTGTCCGGGGCGTGCTCGGGGCCGCTCGCGTGCATCACCCGGTGAACCCGATTGGCCAGGGCGGCCATCGAGGGACGGGCATCCAACAGGCGGTGCGCCGTGCTGACCAGACGAGCCCGGGCATCTCCAATCGTTGCGGCGTCGGACGTGGCAAGCATTCCCGCCCGGTCGCGCAGCACTTCCAGCGCCCGAACGGAAAGGTACGCCGACCCGTGCGTGGCATCGTCCGTGAGGCTGAGGATGGAGGGCGCCACGCGGCGGTACGAGGCCCAAAGGTCCGGCACCGTGTCGCGTCGGAGAAGGGCTGTGGGAGACGTCCACTCGGCCTCGGCCGTTTCCCAGTTGGTCGTGATTGAGCGCGTGTCTGTGTCGAATAGAAACGGGTGCACACGCCAGCGGGTGCCTCGCCCTTCGTCGTCGACCGTGAAGGGGGATCCCGCCTGGGCCAGCGTTACGTCCGTTTCCTGCAGCCCCGTTTCCTCCTCAACTTCCGCCCGTGCAGAGGCGTGCGGATCGCCCTGCTCCACGTGCCCGGCCACGGCGCCCCACCGCCCCGGATACGACCCCACCTCGTCGCTCCGGCGGAGAAGAAGCACTTCGCCCCGGTGGCGAAGAAACACGGTAGCGACCGGCACTGGGGCAGACTCGGGCATGCGCAAAGAATGCCTGGTGCAAAAAACGAGCAGCGGTCTTCGCACGCATAGATCCCCCCAACCGATTCGTCTTCGCCAAGGAACGTTGGAAATTTTGTCTGCGATTGCTACTATAAAAGTAGTAATTCAGCTTATATGTCTTGGCAGCCCATGCGATTTTTCTCTATTTCAGTTCTCTTCGCCATTCTCTTAAGTGTACTTGGGTGTGCCGGGACGGCGCCCGAGGAGCCCGGAGGCACTGCCGCCGAGTCGATTCCTCGATCTTCCGAGCGGGCGTCGGCCGATTCGAGTGCCCAGGCTGAGCCGTCTGGGGAAAAAGGAGAGGTGGGACTGGAGGCTCTGCGAGCGGCCTACGTCGATGGAGCCTACGAGACCGTCGTTCGTCGGGCCCGGGTCTGGCGCCGTGATTCGCTGGAGGGGGCCGAGGCGATTTCGGCAAACACTCTCCTGGGGCGGGCACAACAGGCCCGCGGGCGAGATGCGTCCGCGATCAGGGCGTTGCGCCGAGCCCGAGTCGCCGCGGTGGAGAGTGAGGCGTCCTCAGTCGCCATCGATCGGGCGCTCGGTGAGAGCTACGTAGCGCTGTATCGGTGGCCCCAGGCAGCGTCGGCGTTGCGGCGCGTGCTGGATGCTGAGCCTCAGGATCGGGCCGCCCGGCACGCCTTGGCCGAAGTATATCGGCGGTCGCGTCAGTGGGGAGCGGCGCTACGCCAGTATCGGCACCTCGTCCAGGCTGACTCTTCGAATGGGCAGTGGTGGTCCCGGCTTGGTCAGTGTGCGCTCCAGCAGGGCATGACGAAGCGGGCCCGTCGTCATTTTGCCAACGCCCATGAGCGACTGCCGCAGTCTACCGAAGTGGCCCTTTCCCTCAGTCGGCTGCACCGAGCGCAGGGAGACCTGGAGGCCGCGCGGCGTGTCGTTGACGAGAGCCTGAAGCACCAGGCGGGCGATCCTCGGTTGTGGCGTCGACGAGCGGACCTGGCCTTCGAGCGCAACGAGCTGGGCCGGGCGCGTCGTGCCTACCGGCAGACCATTGCGACGGGCGACTCTTCGGCCACCGCATACCGGCGCATTGGACTCATCGATGTCCAGCGCCAGGAGTATGCGCGGGCGCTTTCACCGCTTCAACAATCCCGAAGCCGGGACTCTACCCACACCCGCACCACGCTGTATTTGGGCATTGCCTTTCTCAAACTCGACAGTCTCCAGCGGGCCGCAACTCATCTCCGGCACACGGTAGAACGAGAAGCGCGGGGACCAATCACGCGGGCCCTGGAGCAGCTGGGGACCGCCCAGTATCGACGAGGTGCCGTGACCGAGGCGGTTGGGGCCTACAAGACCGCCCTGCGTCTTCAGCCTGCGCGGGCTCCCGTGCTCTTTCATTTGGCCACGACCTACGACGAGCAGTACCGGGACAAGCGGCCTGCCGCTCGCTACTATCGACGCTTTCTGGAGGCGGAGGCCGGCGGCCTCCCGCAGCTTCGCCGCTACGCCGAAAGGCGGCTCGATGCGCTCCGCCCTACGCTCCACATGCAAGAAGGAGATGCAACGTCCGCTCTGCCGTGAGGGCGAAGGCGGCAGAAAGAGGATCCCATGCGGAAGCCCTCTGTTAGAAGGTCTCGCAAAGACGCCCGAGGCCCAGAACATCCCCAGCGTTCATCCGGATTGCGATGGCGCTGGGGGTGCAAAACGCAGCCGGTGGGCGCTTTCCGATTCGTAGACGCCCTTCTTGTCCTCCTCGACGTCCAATCCCATGTGGCGCACGGCCCTGTCCATAGCCTTCCTCGCGTTCGCACTCGGCACGGGTGCCGTGGCTCAGCCTGCTGTTTCGGTGCGAGCAAACGCGGGGGCTGCTTTCTTTCAGTCCCCAGAGGGACTCAACAATGTGTTGAACTCCGGCGTCGATCTTGGGCTTGGGGCCGGGGTGGAACTGTACAGGGGCCTGGAGCTTGTGCTGGAAGGGGGGTACGATCGGTTTACGCTGAACGGGGACAATCTCGCCCTCCTTGACGAGACGTTATCCGTGGAGACGGCCGACATCGAAGGCGGGGCCCTGAACGTGTTCAGCGGCACCCTGGGACTGCGGTATACCGTCCAGGCCACCGGGGATGTGCGTCCGTACGCGTCGGGTGGAGTGGGGCTGTACCATTCCGTGCTCGAACGCATAGACGTCCCGCAGCGCGAGGATCCATCCTCCCGGCTGTCGGCCACGCGGCAAGGGTACCACGCCGCCCTCGGGTCGAAATTCCGGATCAACTCCACCTACAGCTTTTTCTTCGAGCCGCGGTACGTGATCGTTGATACCCGTGGGTCGGAACTCGATACCCGTACGTCCACCCGCTACGTAACCGTTCGGGTTGGGGTTGACGTTCGCCTCTAGGCTGTTCGCCGGAGGAAGCGCTCTGCCAGAAGAGCGCTCTGCCGGAAGGAAGGTGCAGAGAGGAGAGAGAGGGACGGGAGGAAGGAGGTGCAGAAGACTACGCCGCCGTTGTGGCGTTGACGGCTTCCACACGCTTTACCTTGGGCACCGAGCGCTTGAGTGCCTGCTCGATGCCGGCGCGCAGGGTCATGGTGCTCATGGGACACGAGCCGCACGCGCCCAGCAGCTCCAGCTCCACGACGTAATCGGGAGTTACGTTGAGCAGCCGCACCGACCCACCGTCGGCCATGAGATACGGGCGAATCGTATCGAGCGCCTCTTCGATTTCGTCGCGCAGTTCGGGGTCGATGGTCGGCGTTGTGGACGCGTCGTCAGACATAAGGCGTCGGAGCAGTTACGGACGGCGGTGCGGAGAGCAGGCCTGCCAAAAGCGAGGGGCTAAGAAACAGTGTGCTTCCCAGCATCAATATGCCTAACGGACGAAGGAAGGGTCCGTTCTGCGGCGCGCAGGCCAGACGCCGTGTGGCTACTCGTACAGGATTTCGATCTTCTGCGTGGGGTCGTCCTCGGCGTTGCGAAGGTCCACCTGCTTTACAAGCTGGTCGGCGATGTCGTCGAATGCCTGGGCTGAGGTGCTGTCGGGGGCGGACCGGACGAGCGGCGTGCCCCGGTCGCTGCTCTTGCGCACCTTCTCCTCGATGGGCACTTCGCCAAGGAAGGGCACATCCAGCTCTTTTGCCAGTTTTTGAGCCCCCTCGCGCCCGAACAGGTAGTACTTGCGATCCGGCTGGTCGGGCGGCGAGAAGTAGGCCATGTTCTCAATCACGCCCACGACGGGAACGTTCACGTTGTCGAACATGGCTTTGCCCTTCCGCGCGTCGGCCAGGGCGAGATCCTGCGGCGTGGACACGATAACGGCGCCAGTGAGCGGAATCGTCTGCACGATGGTAAGTTGCACGTCGCCGGTGCCGGGCGGGAGATCGAGAATCATGTACTCGATCTCGCCCCAGTCCACGTCCCCAAGAAACTGGCGCACGGCCTTCGTCACCATCGGCCCGCGCCAGACGACCGCCTGGTCAGGGTCCACCATAAACCCCATCGACAGGGTTTTGATGCCGTGCTTTTCGAGCGGCACCATCTTGCGCTCGTCGTTCACGCGCGGCTTTTCGCCCTCCATGCCCATCATTTTGGGGATGGAGGGGCCGTAGATGTCGGTGTCTACGAGGGCCACCTCGTAGCCCTGCTCGGAGAGCGCCATGGCCAGGTTGACGGCCACGGTGCTCTTGCCCACGCCGCCCTTGCCGCTGGCCACGGCGATCGTATTCTGTACGCCGTCCTCGCCGCTGGTTTGCTGTTTCTCCCCACCCGCGTCGCCCACCGTCAGGTCGTCGCCGAGCGGAATCATCTCGCTGTCCACCTCCACGTCTACCCCCAACGAGCGGCTCACCTCTTCGTGCAGCACGCGCTGACAGGCGTCCTCCACCTGGTTAGCAAACGGGCCGTCCGGCTGCTTGACGATGACGGTGAACGACACCTGGTCGTCTTCGATCGTCAGGTCCTTCACCATGTCGAGCCGAATGATGTCCTTGTCTTCCTCGGGATGCGTGATCTTGCGCAGCGCGTCCAGGACGTCTTCGCGGGCGACGGGCATGGGAACAGCGGGTGGGTGAGGCAGGAGAAATGCGTCGGTACAGCCCACCATAGGGAAGGCGGGAAGTTCCTGCTGCGTGGCGTTCGTCGAGGCGAATTACGCCATTTTGCGACGCTTTTTTCCCTGTGGGGCGGCCTTGCTGGGGGTGGCATTGGGGGGTACCGGGGCGTTCCCGCAGGCGCGTGCCGAAACGCATGCCGGAGACAGAAGCATTCCGCGGAGGAGAGCGGAGGGTCACTGGGAGTGCGACCGACGGGCGAGCGCTCGCAGGGCCAGGCCGTGCCGCAGTTCGTAGGGGCTGACGCGGAGCGTGTCGCGGTTGTACTGGGTCATGATGCGGTCGAGCAGAAGGACGCCGACGGAAAAGACATCGGCGCGGCCGTCGAGGGCGTCGGGGTGGAGGGCGCGGATCTCTTCCACCGAATGCTGCAGGAGCCGATCTCGCCACCGGCGCACGTCGGCGTGGGAGAGCGAAAAGCCCCGCCCGTGCAGGGCGTCCCACGTGCTGTCGGGGCCGGCGTGCACGAGTGCGAGGGCTGTGGCGGTGCCGGCCGTGGCAAGGAGCACGGGCGACGCCCCGAGATCCAGCGAGTGCGCGTCGAGGGCCGTGCCGATCGTCCGCTCGGCCGCGTGCACCGCCCTGCGCGACGGGGGCTGCGACGCAAAGCAGCGCTCCGTGAGGCGGACGCACCCCACATCGAGGCTGGCGCGATCCGTAATGGCGTCCGGGTACGAAGGGCCGTGCCGCGACGGGTCCGTTCCCGCGACGAGTTCCGTGGAGCCCCCGCCGATGTCCACCACCAGGCAGGGGCCGGTCAGGTCGTCGAAGGCGGCACAGGCCGCCGCGAAGCTCCACGCCGCCTCCGTCGAGCCGGGAAGCAGATCGACGGAGAGGCCCAACTCGTCGCGGATTGTGGCGAGGAGGGGCGCCCGGTTGTGGGCATCCCGGAGGGCACTCGTCCCCGCTGCCGCAATCACATCGACGTCGTACGCCTGTGCCGTCTGGCGGTGCTCCCGGAGGGTGCGTAGCAGCCGATCCTGTGCCGCCGCCCCAATGCGTCCGTGAGCGTCCACCCCTTCGCCCAGCCGCACGAATCGCTCGGCCACGTGAAGACGCCGCAGCCCCGCGCCGTCGCGCTCCGCCACGAGCAACTGAGCGGTGTTGGTGCCGATGTCGATGGTGGCCAGGCGCATGGGCGCGATAGTCGTGGCGTGGTTCAGGGGGGCGGGGCGATGAAGCGAGCGGCCCACCAGCCGTCCTCCGTCTGCTCGGCGTCGAGGTGCAGGGCGTGCGCCTCGGTGGCCCCAATCAGTTCGTCGCGCTGCGGGCGGAGGAGGCCAGAGAGGACGAGCGTGCCGCCCGCGGTGAGGTGCGTGCAGAGACCCGGCAGCAGGTTCAGAAGCACGCGCCGCGTAATGTTGGCGGTGACGAGGTCGTAGGACATTTCAGGGACTACGTCCATCGACCCCTCCGTTACAGTCACGCAGCCTTCTACATCGTTTCGACGGATGTTTTCCCGAGCGTTGCGCACTGCATTGGGGGTGGTGTCGACCCCCAGCGCCGCAGCAGCACCGAGGCGGCAGGCAGCGATGGCGAGCACGCCCGTACCGGTGCCCACATCGAGAACGCGGCGCCCCGTCAGCGGACCCTCAGCCAGCAGCTGCAGGGCGAGCCGTGTGGTGGCGTGGTGGCCGGTGCCAAAGCTCATTTCCGGGTCGATGCGAAGCACCGTCGCGTCGGCCTGTCCCGACGGCACATCCGCCGACGTGGGACAGAGAAGAAAGGGCCCGGCGCGGACGGGCGAGAGGGTCTCCTGCCACACGGCATTCCAGTTTTTGGCGGCAAGGGCGCGGGTGGTCAAGGCGTCGGGGTGGCCGTCGGCGGCCAGGCGGGCCTCCAGCGCCTCGCGATCGGCGGCGGCCCACCGGTCGGCAGGGACGTAGGCCCGGAGTGCGGCGTCGTCCTGCACGAAGCCGGTGGCGACCGCCTCCAGGAGCGCCAGATAGCGGTCGTGCTCGGAGGCGGGAAGGGCGAGCGTGAGCTCGAGGGTATCCATGCCGAAGCGGCAGCGGTGCGTGCGACGGGGGGCGATGGGGGCGTGAAACGAACAAATCGTGAGGCGCCACGCTCTTCAGGGCTCCAGTCCTTCGGCCCAAGAGAGGGGCGGCGTTCGGAGGAGCTCACTGCTCCACACGTCCCTGGTAGAGCGAGGCGATCCCGAATGTGAGAGGCACCCACGTCAGGTTGACGAACCCCACGCCCTCCATGCGCCGGAGGAAGTCGTGCCCGTCCGGAAACGCGGCCACCGAGTTGGGCAGGTACTCGTACGCGCCCTGGTCGGGGCTCAGCAGCCCGCCGATGCGCGGCAAGATGTGATGGCTGTACCAGGTGTACAGCTGCTTGATCGGGGCGGTGCGAGGGCTGCTAAATTCGAGCACGACCAGCGCGCCGCCCGGCCGCAGGACGCGCCGAATATCGCCGAGCCCAGCGTCGAGGTCCTCGAAGTTGCGCACCCCAAAGGCCACAAAGGCGGCATCAAAAGCGTTGTCGTCGTACGGCAGACGGGCCGCGTCGGCCTTCCGGAGCGTGATGCGGGGCGAGAGGCCCTTCTGCGCAATCTTGTCGCGGCCCCGGTCCAGCATCGCGGTGGAGAGATCGATCCCGATCGTCTCCCGTGGATGGAGGGTGTTTTCGATTCGAATCGCCAGGTCGGCCGTGCCTGTGGCCACGTCGAGCACACGCCGGGGCTGTTCGTGGGCGAGCATGCGCACGGCCCGCCCGCGCCAGTAGCGATCGACGCCACCACTGAGGACGCGGTTGAGGAGGTCGTACCGTGGCGCCACGGCGTCGAACATGGTCTCGACCGCTTCGGCCTTGCCGTCGGCTTCACCGATGGGAGGATGGTTGTCAGGAATATGGTTTTCGGGCATGCAGTCGTGCGGATTTCGCGGGAGAACCGGGGCTGGTTTGGGCACTCGGGGGCTCCGCAATACGCCCGCCGCAACACGAGATCCATTGAGAGGCAGCCCGAATGCGGGAGGCAGGGCCCAGAGGCGAGCGCCCCCCATTCAGCTGAGAATCTGCGTCAGCTTCAGCAGATCGTAGTCGATCGACTTGCGGCGGCCGTAGACGTTGCGGAGGGGCGTGAGCTTGAGCTCTCCGTTTGCGAGGCCCACCATCACGTCGGCGTGCCCGTCCAGCAGCGACTCGACAGCCCCAACGCCCAGGCGGCTGGCGAGCACGCGGTCGCTGGCCGTGGGCGCGCCGCCCCGCTGCGTATGTCCCAGGATGGCGGACCGGAGCTCGATGTCGGAAAACGACTCGTCGTCGCGCAGGGCTTGCTCGATGCCGTGCGCCCCGCCCAGCTCGTCGCCCTCGGCCACCACCACAATCGTAGAGCGCCGCTGGGCGGTCATGAGCGACAAGATGCGCTCCTTCACCATATCCATCTCCGTAATGGTTTCGGGGATGAGGATCAGCTCGGCCCCGCCGCCGATGCCGCAGTTGAGCGCGATGAAGCCCGCGTCCCGTCCCATCACCTCCACCAAGAAAAGCCGGTTGTGCGCGTCGGCCGTGTCGCGGATGCGGTCGATGTTGTCGATGGCCGTGTTGAGGGCCGTATCGTATCCAATGGTCTGGTCGGTGCCGTAGAGGTCGTTGTCGATGGTGCCGGGGCAGCCGACCACCGCAATCCCGTGCTCGTCGTACAGCTTCGAGGCGCCGCGGAACGTGCCGTCGCCCCCAATGGCCACGAGCGCATCGATGCCATGAGCGTGGAGGTTGTCGGCGGCCTTTCGGCGGCCCTCCTCCGTCTTGAAGGCCTCCGAGCGCGCGCTTTTGAGAATGGTGCCGCCCGACTGCACGATGTTGGACACCGAGCGGCGCTCCATCTCCACGAAGTCGCCGTCGATCATGCCCTCGTAGCCTCGGCGAATGCCCATCACCTCCAGGTCGTTGGCGAGGGCGGTGCGCACGATGGCGCGGAGGCAGGCGTTCATGCCGGGGGCGTCGCCGCCGCTGGTGTAAACGCCGAGGCAGTCGATCTCCTGCATAGCCGTGGAAAGGGGGTCGATGAGCAGTCAGCGAACAGCGCGTCCAGCCGCAAGTCCCGCACGACGCGGGGGCCCGGTGGGGTTAGGGCGCCGAGCGTGGACGGGCCACTACCATACCGATTTGGCCGTCGATCTTCTGAACGTAGCGTTGAAGATCGGGCGAAACCACCACGCCCCCATCCAGCGAGGCGTGCAGGAGGCCGCGCCCCCCGTCCTCGCCGGCGTACACGAGCCCCGTGTGGGCCACGTTTAGGCCATCGACCGGGGACACGAGCGCGACGATGTCGCCGCCCCGGAGCTGATCGTAGACGGCCCGGATGGAGTCCTGCGGCACGTACCGCACAGGGGCGTGGCGCTGCGTCGCGCGGAGGCGGCGTTCGGCGGTGCGTACGCAGCCGAACAGGCTGTCGTTGGCGGCCATGCGCGGGTAGGCCGACCGGTGCGCGGTCATGAAGTTGAGCGTATCGCGCAGGGGGCGTCCCTTCAGCGCGTCCCCGAGCCGCTGCAGAAAGCCGCGCTCGGCATTGTTGGTGAGCCACTCGGTAAAGTAGTGCAGACGGCCGCAGTAGCCGACGCGGGCCCCGTCGCGGTAGCGGTGCTGTGCGAGCCGACGGGCAAAGCCAGCGTAGCTGGAATCGCGGGCTTCGGCGCTCCGGGCAAGGGCGAGCGCCGTTTCGAGAAAGGTGACACAGTCGAACCCGTCGAACCGCACCACGAGCGTCTCCGACGAGGGCGCGTCGAGGGTGCCGGTCAGGTAGGGCCGTCCACGGAAATGAAGCCCCACCGCCTGCACGAGCGCCCCGAGGGAGGGGGCCGTGGCCCGGTGGGCGTGTGCCGCCTGCAGGGCTGCGCGGAAGCGGGCGGCGGTCGTATCCGGCGGCGACAGCACGCTGTCCGAAAGAGCCGGGGCCTGCAGAGAAGACGCAGGAGGCGCCGGCCCATCTGCCGCGGAGGTGCAGCCGCCCAGAAGAATGAGGGCCAGGGCGAGCGGTCCCGTCCATGCCACGCAGCGCTGAGTCAGAGACCGAGGCATGGGACCGGGGAGCGAGTGGACTAAGCGGCGCTTTCGTTGCACCCATCGGCGCCGGATGCGTTTCCGGGAGCGTCGGCACCGGCCGCGCCCCCGTCCGTCACGGGGGTGTTCAGGGCGGCGGCCTCTGCGTCCGACAGGGGCCACCACGAGGCCTCGCAGTTGAGGGCACGGCCCAGTTTTTCCTCGAACGACGCCCGGGGAATTTCGACAACGCCGAAGCGCTTGAGGTGCTCGGTCGCGTACTGCGTATCGAGCAGCACGAACCCGCCGGCCCGCACTTGGCGCACGAGGTGAACGAGGGCGACCTTTGAGGCGTTGCTTACGCGAAAAAACATCGACTCGCCGTAGAAAGCGCCCTTCAGGGCGACCCCGTAGAGCCCGCCGGCCAGGGTGTCGTCCTGCCAGCACTCCACGCTGTGGGCATATCCGCGCTCGTGGAGGGCCGTGTAGACCCGAATGAGGCGCGGGGTAATCCAGGTGCGAGACCGGTCGGCACAGGCTCGAATGACCGTCTCGAACGCCTGGTCGGCCGTCACCTGGAATTCCTGCCGCCGCACCCGCCGCCGCAAATTGTGCGGCACGTGGACGTCGTCGAGCGGGAGGTGCGCCCGCGGGTCGGGGGCATACCAGCGCACCGCTCCGGTGGCTTCGTCTCCCATCGGGAAGATACCACGAGCGTACGTGCGGAGCAGAAGATCGGGGGTGAGAGGGGGGGCATCGGACATCGTTTGGGGCGGGCGGGGTTGGAGAGGGCAGATGGGGGAGGGCGCGGGCGGTCAGTATCGGGAGACCAGTTCTCGCGGGCCTCCGAGGCGTTCGGGCGTTGAGGGCCGCTGCGCATGAGTAAAACTATGCCCGCGGGTGCGAGTTTGTCCTGTGTATTTGCGCTGTTTCCTCCACCCCGCCTCGCCTCCCATGAATCCCCAAGACGGACAGGTGTACCGTGCGCTCGTCGACGATCGCGAGTACGACATCGCCATCCAGGACGACCAACTGGTCGTGGATGGCGAGCCGAAGGACTATACCTTCGAGGTGCTTCGCGAGGGGTATGTGTCGATGCTCGTAGATGGAAAAAGCCTCCCCGTCTCGGTAGAGGCGATCGGGGAGAACACCTTGCGCGTCACCATTGGCGGGCGGCGGACGGAGGTGCAGGTCAAAGACGAACGCGACCTGCTGGTTGAAGAGTTTGGGCTGGGGGACGATGCCGCGGCCGGGGGCGAGGTGCGGGCGCCCATGCCCGGCCTTGTGCTGGACGTGCTCGTGGAGGAGGGGGACGAGGTGGCGGCGGAGCAGGGGCTTCTGGTGCTGGAAGCAATGAAAATGGAGAACGAGCTGAAGGCGCCGTCCGGAGGCATTGTCACGGCGATTCATGCGACGGGCGGAGATGCGGTGGAGAAAGACGCGCTCTTGATTGCGATTGAGGGGCAGGAATGAGCGGTGGGGCAGGAACTCCGAGCTTTGCGCGCAGACGAGAGACGACCTCGATGAGCAGTGCCGAGACCGTCTTGGTGACCGGAGCCACGGGCTTTGTCGGGTCGGTCCTGACCCGCCAACTCGTCGACAAGGGGGCCGACGTTCGTATCTTCCGTCGCGACACCTCCTCCCTGAATCTGCTGGGCGTGTACGCCGAGCGCGTCGACCACGCCGTGGGCGATGTGACCCAGGCCCGGAGCCTGTACGAGGCGATGCAGGGCGTCGAACGGGTCTACCATGTGGCAGCGAAGGTCAGCTTTGGGCCGGGGGAGCAGGAGGCCCTTCGGCGCGTGAATGCCGACGGCACGGCCAACGTCGTCAACGCGGCGCTGCGGGCAGGGGTCAGCCGCCTCGTCCACACCTCCAGCATGGCTGCATTCGGGCGCCCGGAAGAGCCGGGCGGCACGATTGACGAGACGACCGAGTGGCAGGGGGCGCCCCACCGCTCTGCTTACGCCCGCTCCAAGCGCCGCGCCGAGTTGGAGGTCCACCGCGGCATCGCCGAGGGGCTCGACGCCACCCTCGTGAACCCGTCGCTCGTCTTTGGCGTGGGCGGGCCCGGTACCAATACGCGCCGGATCGTCGACGCTGTGCGCAGTGGATGGCTCCCGGCCGTGCCCCCGGGCGGCACGAATGTCGTGGACGTGCGCGACGTGGCCGCAGGCCTCCGCGCCGCAATGGAGCACGGAGAAACGGGCCGCCGCTACTTCCTGGGCAGCGAGAACCTGTCCTGGAAATCCCTCACCGGCACGCTATCGGAGGCGTTCGGCGTGGATCCGCCGCGCCGCACCGTGCCGGGGTGGCTTTTGACTGCGGGGGGCGTGGTGGCCGAGGGCCTGAGCGTCATCACGCGCACCCGTCCGTTCCTGACCCGCGCCACCGCCCGCACTGCTGCCCGCACCTACCGCTACGACAACACTCGGGCCCGGACCGAACTTCACTGCTCATTCCGACCCTTCAAGGAAACCGCCTATCACATCGCTGAGACATTGGGTCGTGATACGTGAGGCGTGATATGTGATCTTGCTGACGCACGTGATTTCACGCCTCATGCCTCGTCCCTCACCCCCCACTTCTTACGCATCAGTCCGCCCATGCCGAACACCGCTCAGGACTGGATCGACCATCTCGACCTCGAATCGCATCCCGAAGGCGGGTACTACCGCGAGACGTACCGCACCGACGCATCCATCCCGGAGACGGCGCTGCCGGATCGCTTCGACGGGCCGCGCGACGTGGCGACGCTCATCTACTTCCTCCTGCCTGCCGAGTCGTTTTCGGCCCTGCACCGCATTCGGCAGGACGAGATCTGGCACTTCTACGCCGGGGCGGCCATCACGCTGCACCAGATCGCCCCGGACGGCCCCTACACGACGCAGACGCTGGGGCGCGATGTGAGGGACGGCCAACAGCTCCACACGGTCGTCCCTGCCGGGACGTGGTTTGGCGCCACGGTGGACGCGGAGGAGGGCTACGGCCTGGTCGGGTGCACGACCGCACCCGCGTTTGAGTTCGACGACTTCGAGCTGGCGGACCGCGAAGCGCTCACGGAGGCGTTTCCGCAGCACGACGGCGTCATCGAGCGGCTGACGCGGTGAGGGCCTACGCCAGAAGTCCTCCCACAATCGCGCCCAGGAGCAGCGGCCCGACGTGGGCCAGTCCGAAGAAGGTCACGCCGGCTCCGGCAAGTAGCCCGAGCAGGGGGAGGCCGGCAAACGCACCTCCGACCACGAAGACGAGCACGCCCAGCAGGACGGAGGGAAGCAGCGTCGCGACGATTGCGGGAAAAAGCCCCCCGGCCTTCTGCCCGCCCACAAATCCCGCGATGACCGGACCGACCGCCGGGAGCCAGAACAGGAGAAGGGACAGCCCGGCCATCCAGAAAATTGCGCTGAGAATGCTTCCCTCGGACTCGGTCATGGAGGCGTGCTGGGGAGTGGAAAAAAGCGGTCGGCGCTACGCGACGGGGCCGTTTCGTCGCCCGTTCAACTGCACCACCAGTCGCCGTGCAATGGTGAGTACCTCGGACTCCAAAATGAGATTCCGGGGGGGCACGCCCAGGTCTGCGAGGGCGTCGGTCACGTCGATCCCGTTCTCGGCCTGAACAGTCGTGACGGTCAACAGGTGCTCGGGGGCGACCCCCGCGTCGTTCACGAGCCAGCGCGCAATGCGGAGGGCCTGGGAGGGGGCCGACGGGTCGAGGTGGAGAACCACGTCTCCCACGGTCGAGAGCTGCGACGTCCGGTCCTTAAGCACCGCCGCGCTGCAGGAGCGGACGTCGAAGTGGGCAATCACCTTCTCGTCGTGCTCCAGGTAGCGGGCCAATCCCTCCTGCGCCCGCGGTGTCTGTTCCACCACCAAAATGGTGTGACGGTCGGTGTGGGGGCGCGGCACGGCCGGAAACGTGTGGGCCACGTATTCCTCCAGCGCCACGTCGTACAGAAAGTCGGCCACCCGTTCGGCAAAAGAGCCGTCCTCCGTATTCCAGTCGGTCTGGAACGGGTTCATCAGGCAGGTGCGGAGCAGCGTGAGGGTCTCGTCGTTGTCTGCGGCTTCCGCAATTACGTCCGCGGGCAGGAGGCCCTCCAGGACGTGGGCGTAGCCGGCCACGTCGACCTCGGTGCGGGAGAGAAGGAAATCGTACTGGTTGATGTCCTCCCGTCCGTCGACGGTCATCTGCTGCCAGATGCGGTTCGTGTACGCGTTTAGTGAGGCGACACTCTCGACGCCTTCGCCCGGCGCAATCACGAAGCAGAAGGCCACCGTTTCGGGGCGGTGAAAGGGGCGCAGTGCGAGTTCTCCCTCCGTGGCAGCGAACCGGTCCCGCAGCGCCGCGAAGAGGTCCTGATTCGCCTTCATGCAGTTGCGCATGAAGCGCCCGTGGCCGTCCGGTGTGAGGGGCACCATGGCCTGCGACAGGTAGCAACTCACCGCCACGGCGCCGGGGCGCGATCCCTCCAGCGTCCACTGTCCCAGGAAGCCCCCGAACCCGGCCCGATCGTCGTCGGCCAGGTACGGCGCCTTGTAGGCGATGGCATCGCGCACGTGGTAGTCGCGAAAGAGAACCGCCCCCGCCGGATACGGCACGTACCCGAACTTATGGGGGTCGATCGTGAGGGAGTCCGTTTCGGGAAGAGACGTGAGCGCCTTGGTGTTGTCGGGGCCGACGAGTCCATCGGGGCCTGCGAGGTCGTCGTCGAGGTCCTCGGGCGGCACGAAGGTGCCGTCGTCCGTCTTGGGGAGCAGGGACGAAAAGAAGCCCCCGAACGCCGCGTCGCAGTGGTGCCAGAAGGTGAGGCCTTCGTTGGCCACCTCGTCGCGCACCGCTTCAATCTCGTGCAGCGGATCGATGGCGCCCTCCTCCGTGGTCCCCACGATGGACACGACCCCGAGCACGGGTTGGCGCTCTTCGATGCACTGCTCCAGCCGTTCGTGCAGGGCCTCGGGGTTCAACCGAATCCGATCGTCGACGGGGAGGTGCTCCAGCGCGTCGGCGCCCAGGCCCACGAGGTCCATGTTTTTTTGCCAGCAGTAGTGCGTGGCCTGCGAGATGAGGACCTTCGGCAGGCGGGCGGGGTCGTCGGGGAACGTGCGGTTGTACTGGAGCAGGAAGGAGGCGAGGCCGGCCTTGCGCACGCTGGGCAGCGCCTCCTGGAAGGCCTGTGCGCGCTGTGACGGCCCGTCGCCGAGGGTGGCCTTGATGCGCAGGTGGAGGTCTGTGATGGCGTCGATGGGGAGGTTGGAGAGCCGCCAGGTCGAGAGGGCACCAAGGGCGGCCCGCTCTCCCTCTGCGGTGGTGACCTCCAGGTGCTCCATCGAGGCGAACTCGTCGGTGTCTTCGGCCACCAGGCGCACGGCCAGGGGGTAGAGCCGAATGTTGCGGGCAATCCAGAGCGCCTCCAGGTTTGCCACGGTGCCGCCGCTGCAGAGGTGCCCCCAGCTGTAGGCCGCGCGGCGCGTCCGGGCGTCGCGGGGTAGGGTCTCGGGCAAGAACGTGGGGTAGCCCACCATTTGGGCCAGTGCCTTAAAGTAGGCCCGTTCCTCGCGGACCGTCTCCGGCGAGACCTCGGCCACCACGTTGTTCTGGTTGTAGAGGAGCCCGGCGAAGTAGCCCACGAAGGCGGGAAGGGAGGGATCGCTGACGATGTGGGCGACCTGGCGGGGGGAGTAGAGGGGGGCCGCCCGTTTCAGCTCCGCCAGAATTTTTGACAGCTCGTCCCGCAGCCGGGCCGACATGTCGTCGAACGCCTCGGTGCGCTTGTCGCGCTCATCAATGAGGCGCGGATCGCGGGGGTGGAAGTTGCGGCGCCAAAAGACGTGGTCGCGCAGCACCTCAAGGAGGAGTCGCTCCAGCTCGTCGGCGTTTTCGCCCTTCGGCCCCAGAAAAGCCGCCTTGTGAAGCGCGTCGGAGTGGTCGTCGGACATAGAGACGAAGGAGCGTTAGGAAAGGGTCGGGATGCTCCTCTTACGGAGAGCCCCCCCGATCTTTTCGGGGATCGGGGGGAACGCGCACCGACGTACGGGAAAGATCGGTAGATTTCGCGTCGGTGGTGCAGGCAGCGAACAAAGACCACGGTGCTCGTGGAGCGTCTCCGACAGGGCCTCCCTTAACGCTTCCTTCAGCGCGTCGGGGGAACTGAGCAGTGCTCATGACACGCGTGAGCGATAAAGGAGGGATCATCCCGACGGTCCAGCCGAGAAGGAGGTCGACTTCCTATCTGAAAATCTGGGGCCCATTCAGGCGCGGACGGGTTCAGCCCCAATTTCCTCCAGCGTCTTGTTCAGCAGCGATACGCTCTCCGCGGTTTCGACCGTGGCCTCCAGCTGCGTGAGCAGGTTGAGCAGGCCCACGAGCGCCTTGTTCAGGAAAATGAAATGCGGCGAGCCGGTGGCGGCACGAAGCTCCGAGGCGGCCTGGAAGGATTCCTGAAGGCGCTCCTTAAACGCCGGATCTCCAAAGTCGAACGTCGACTGGCGGTAGGGCTCCACGATGAGCGACCCGTAGCGGTCGAAGAAGCGTCGAAGTTCGTCCTGGGTGTCCGACGGCAGGTCATCGTGGAGGATGTCGAGCGCAAACAGCAGGCGGGTAATCGCCTCCTCGTCGTCCGCCATGCGGGCGCGGTAGAGGCGCAGCATGTCGTCGCGGAA
>CAZFJR010000033.1:0-4670 GCA_964519235.1 uncultured Salinivenus sp.
GGCGCGCTCCGCGTCGCTGAGGTCGAGCACGAGGTTCGGCTCGTCGAGCTGCACCGCCTCCGCACCCGCGTCGGCCAGCGCCTGCAGGACCTCGGCGTAGACCGGGAGCAGGTCGTCGAGCAGGGCGAGGGCGTCGAGGTCGTCTTCCTGCGTCTTGCCCAGCAGCAGAAACGACACCGGGCCAATGAGCACCGGCCGCGTTTCGATGCCGTGGGCCTTGGCCTCCTTGTACTCGTCGACCGGCTTCGTCGAGGAGAGGGAGAACTCGGTGTCGCGCGAAAACTCGGGGACGATGTAGTGGTAGTTCGTGTCGAACCACTTGGTCATCTCCATCGCCTGCACGCCGGAGCCTTCGCCCTCCAGGTCTTTTTCCTGCAGGCCGCGCGCCATGGCAAAGTAGGTGTCGAGGTCGACCGTCTCGCCGTCCCAGGGAAAGCGCTCGGGCACCGCGCCGACCATGGCACAGGTATCGAGCACCTGGTCGTAATACGAGAAGTCGTTCGAGGGCACCACGTCGAGCCCGAGGTCCTGCTGGGTGGACCAGTGCGAGGCGCGGAGGGCCCGGGCCGAATCGCGGAGTTCGTCCTTCGAGAGGTCGCCCTTCCAGTACCCTTCCACGGCGCGCTTGAGCTCGCGGTGCGCACCGATGCGGGGAAAGCCGAGATTGGATGCCGTCGCCATGGACGTGCGGAGTGTTGGTTTGGGGAATTAGACAGCTACAAGGTGTACGGGAGGCCTGACAATTGTTACCTCCGTCTCGTTCATTTCCCAAAACATCCACATTCGATGGTCGAGGATCGAGAATTGAGCGAAGCGCGAACGAGGGTGAGGAACCGTTGTTGGTGGATCGGATCGAGCGCCCGGAAACACCATGGACCTTCCCGGTTGTGCTCCACCGAAAGGACATGGAGAACGGGAGACACGGAGAGATTTTCTTCTGAAGCGTCGCCCTGTCCCCGCGTCCCCGCGTCGGTCCGAACAGAGCACAAACATCGGGGATTACAACCCGCCGTGAAGACACACTGCCCCCTCGCCTCCACTCTCCCACTCTCTCCATCCTCTCTGCCCACCCCCACATGCCCCTCGACCTCGATCGCCTCCGGGCCGATACGCCCGGCACCGAGAATGTCCTCCACTTCAACAACGCCGGAGCCGCGCTGCCCCCGCAGCCGGTGCTCGACGCTCAGGTGCAGCACCTGAAACGCGAGGCGGCGATTGGCGGCTACGAGGCCGCGGCCGAGGCGGAGGAACACCTCCAGCACACGTACGACGCCATCGCCCGCATGCTGGGGTGCGACGCCGACGAGGTGGCCCTCCTCGAAAATGCGACGCGGGCCTGGGACATGGCCTTCTACGCGATGCCGTTCACCAAGGGCGACCGGATTCTCACCTCCCGGGCCGCCTACGCGAGCAATCACATCGCCTGCCTGCAGGTGGCCGAGCAGACGGGGGCCACGGTCGAGGTGGTGCCGAGCACCGACTCTGGGGAGGTCGACGTGGCCGCTCTTCGTTCGATGATGGACGACCGCGTGGCGCTCATCGCCCTCACCCACGTGCCCACGAACGGGGGGCTCGTGAACCCGGCGGCCGAGGTGGGCAACGTCGCCGCAGAGGCGGGCGTGCCCTACCTGCTCGACGCCTGCCAGTCGGCCGGGCAGATGCCGCTGCCGGTCGACGAGATCGGGTGCACGATGCTCTCGGCCACCGGGCGCAAGTACCTGCGTGGGCCCCGGGGCACCGGGTTTCTCTACGTGCAGCGCGACTGGATCGAGCGCCTGGAGCCGCCCCTCCTCGACCTGCACGCTGCTGTCTGGACCGCGCCCGACGCGTACGAGATTCATCCGGATGCCCGGCGCTTCGAGACCTGGGAGAGTCACGTGGCCGGGCAGGTGGCGCTCGGCGTGGCCATCGACTATGCGCTCGACCGGGGTCTCGACGCCATCTTCGAGCGCAACCAGCACCTCGCCCGCACGCTGCGTCGCGAACTGGACCGCCTCGGCGGGGTGACGGTGCACGATCAGGGACGCGTCCGGTGCGGCATCACCACGTTCAGCGCCGAGCAGACGGGCGCGGCGGATCTGAAGGCAGCGCTGCGGGAGCGGAACGTCAACGTCTCCGTCTCCCCCCCCCACTCCACCCGCCTCGACGCGGAGGCCCGCGCCCTCCCCGACCTCATCCGCGCCTCGGTGCACTACTACAACACCGACGAGGAAATTGAGCGGATGGTGGCCGCCGTTGCGGACGCGCTCCAGCCGTAGCGCCTGCGGCCCCGTTCCTCCCGGGATCATTCGACGGGCCGGCGTCTTCCACACCTATCCCCTCTTTGCGCCTCTCCTCTTCCAGCCCTCCTTCCAACCAATGCGCACCCTCTCCTTCGACAACGACGACGAAATGCCCATGCTCGGCCTCGGCACGTGGAAGTCGGCCCCGAACGAGGCCTACGAGGCGGTCAAAACGGCGCTGGAGGTCGGCTACCGCCATGTCGACTGTGCGGCCATCTACAAGAACGAGGCCGAAGTGGGGGACGCCCTCACCGAGTCGTTCGAGGCCGGCGTGGCCGACCGGGACGACGTGTGGATCACCTCCAAGCTCTGGAACGACGCCCACGCCCCGGAGCACGTCCGTCCCGCCCTGGAGCAAACGCTCGCCGATCTCCAGCTTGACACCCTCGACCTCTACCTGATCCACTGGCCCGTCGCCTTCACGCACGGCACCGACTATCCGGAGACGCCCAATGAGTTTGTGTCGCTCGACGCGATTCCCCTCGCCGACACCTGGGCGGCCCTGGAGGCACTCAAGGCCGAGGGGCTGGTGCGCCACATCGGCGTCTCCAATTTCAACATCCCAAAGCTGCAGCACCTGATCGACGTCGGGGACGTGACGCCGGAGATGAACCAGATTGAGCTGCACCCTTACCTCCAACAGCCCGAGATGCTGTCGTTTGCCGAGGAGCACGGCATCCCGCTCACCGCGTACTCGCCCCTCGGCTCCGGCGACCGCCCCGAGGCCATGAAGGCCGACGACGAGCCGGTGCTGATGGAGGACCCCACAATCCACGAGATCGCGGAGCGCCACGACGCCTCTCCCGCGCAGGTACTCATCAGCTGGGCCCTGCACCGCGACACGGTCGTCATCCCGAAGTCCACCACGCCGAGCCACATCGAGGACAACCTGGCGGCCGCCGACCTGGACCTGACGGACGCAGACATGGAGGCCATCGCCGCGCTCGACAAGGACCGCCGCTACCTGCAGGTGGCCGACTGGACCATCGAGGGGAGCCCGTACACCCAAACCGGACTCTGGGACGAGTAGCAGGCCCGCCCCCGGTCTCGCCTTCCCCCCGGCTTCGCCCGCGCTGTGCCACGTGCTTCCGCCCCGATGCCTCCCTCCACGCTTTTCGACTTCACTGCCGCCCCGGACGCAGCCGCCGCCTGGCGCAGCCTCGACGATCCGGTGATGGGCGGCGTCTCCGAAAGTCAGTTCATCGCCACCGAGGGCGGGGCCGCCTTTACCGGCGAGGTATCGCTAGAGCAAGGCGGCGGCTTCTGCTCGGTGCGGGCCCCGGCACTCACCGAAGACCTGCGCGGCGCACACGGCCTGCGGCTGCGCCTCCGCGGCGACGGGAAGCGCTACTGGCTCACGATGTACACGGAGAGGGGCGGCCCCGTCAGCTACCGCGCCTCCGTGCAGCCGCCCGCGGATTGGACCCCGGTGACGGTCCCCTTCGACGCCCTCACTCCGTACCGCCGCGGCGCGCACGTGCCGGACGCTCCCCCATTCGCCCCCGAGCAGGTCCGCACCCTGGGCTTCTTGATTGCCGACGAGCAGGCGGGCCCCTTTCGGCTGGAGGTGGCGTGGATTCGAACCGTGCAGGCGTAGGCCCCTCGTCGGCCCGTCTTCGCACAAAAAAGATCGAGTCCTCGTGTGACTCTGCCCGCGGCCTCCTAGATTGCATCGCTGTTCGGCAGATCTGCGCACGACCCCCCCATCCATGAACGCCGCCCCCGACGAGCCCCCGTCCACAAGCAAACACGTCGCCATTTCCGGCAACATCGGCGCCGGCAAGACGGCCCTCACCAAGGTGCTGGGCGAATACTACGACTGGCACACGGTCTTCGAAGAGGTGGACGACAATCCGTACCTCACGGATTTCTACAACGACATGCGCCGGTGGTCCTTCAACCTACAGGTGTTTTTTCTTTCCCAGCGGTTTGAGCAGCTCCAGCGCATCAACCAGATGGAGCAGTCGGTGGTGCAGGACCGCTCCATCTACGAGGACGCGCACATCTTCGCGCGCAACCTCTACGAAATGGGACACATGAGCGGGCGGGACTACCGGAATTATACGTCCCTGTTTTCGATCATGACGACGCACCTGGAGCCCCCGTCCCTGCTCATCCACCTTCGCGCCTCCGTGCCAACGCTCGTCAACCACATCCAGCAGCGCGGGCGGGAGTTTGAGTCGACCATCCGCATCGACTACCTGGAGCGCCTGCAGGGCCACTACGAGGAGTGGATTGAGAACTACGACCGCGGCCCGAAGCTGATTGTGGACGTCGACGAGCTGGATTTCGTGGGGGAGAAAGACGACCGGCGTGCCGTGCTGAACCAGGTCGAAAGCCGGCTCTTCGGGCTCTTTCCGGACGAGTAGCGGGTCCGGACGAGTAGCG
>CAZFJR010000033.1:4770-8037 GCA_964519235.1 uncultured Salinivenus sp.
TCCGGACGAGTAGCGGGTCCGGACGAGTAGCGCCCCGCGAGCCTCGATGGGTTGTTTTCCGATTCGTGCTCTCTGGATGCGACGCGGCCATGCCCGCCTTCTTCCCCCTCATGGTCTTCCCCCCGCTTCGCCCTGGACTCGCCAGCGGGGCTGCCGTGCTCGGCCTCCTGGGGCTGCTGCTCGCGCCCAGCACGGCCTGCGGGCAGGTCGATACTGCCCGGGCCGCCCCGCCCGACTCCCTCCGGCAGGTACGCCCCGACACCACCCGGCCGCTCCCCACCGAGTCGTCCTCCGCCGATGCGGCCGCGGAGACGCCCCTTCGCCCGCTGCCCTTCGCTCCGCCCGTGTACGGCCGCCCCGTCACCGACTCCCTCCCCGGCCGACGGCCATCAGCCAGCCTCGAAGTGCTGCTGGCCGAGCGAGCAGGCGGCTTTTTGTACGACCTGGGAGAGTACGGATGGCCCAACGGATGGAGCCCGCGGGGGCTGGCCCCGCACCGCGTGCACCTGCGGCTCGACGGGCGCTCGTTTGACGATCCGCTGACGGGCCGCCCCCGGTTTGAGCTGTTGCCGCCATCGTTTCTTGCGCGTCCCCGCGTGGGGCTCGATCCCGGCGGGGGCGCCGTGGGCGTCCACGCTGCCTGGCGCGCCTACGCCTCCAGGCGTCCCCTTACCGAGATCCGGTACCGCTTTGACAACAGCGGCCTTCACGGGGTGGAGGTGGGCCACTCGCAGAAGCGTCGGCTCGATCTGTTTGGCCGGCCCGGCGTCCTGCACGTGACCTTCGGCTACGGCGGGCGGAAGGCCGATGGGGTGTACGACGGAAGTGCACTCCGGACCGAGCGTCGCGTCTGGGGGCGCCTCCGGTACCAGACGAACAACTGGGCCGTCGGCCTCACCAACCGGGCCTCTCGCTACCGGATTGGGGCACATGGTGGAGCGGTGCCGCCCACTCCCCCCTTCTCTAGCCTCTACACCCTTCCGCTGGCGAGCACCAGCGTGCGCGCTCCCAGAAACCGGCGGAAGACCCTCCGAAACGACCTCTCCCTCCGCGTGCGGGGCCCGCTCGTGCCCGGCCTTCAACAGCCCGCCGAGCTTTCGACCCGGTGGACGACTCACGCCTTCGACGTCCGCGACGCGGCGCGTGACACCACGTGGCGCACGCGCCTCCGTGGTGGCCATGCGCGCCTGCAACAGTCCGTTACGGTCGGGCGCCACCGACTCACCGGCACGGCGCAGGGGCAGCTGTGGAGCGTCGACCAGAGCAATGTGCCCGCGCACCTGGGACCGGTGCGCGGAGCGGCGCACGTGGGCCTTCGCGACTCTCTGGGGCTGGGGGGCACCCGGCTCGTGCTTCACGCAGGCGGCCACCTGATGTCCGAGCAGGCGTACCCGTCGATCACGCTCCGGGCCACCCGGCGCACCGGTCCGGCTCGCCTGTCGGCGTCGGTGACGGCCACCGGGCAGCGTGGGGCCTGGATTGAAGAAGCAGGCTTTGCGGGCGTGCGTCCTCTCGACACGGAGCGGGGCGGCCTTGCGGATGCGCTGGTGGAGGGCACCGTGGGCGCCCGGACCCGCTTCGGCCCCTTCGACCTTCAACTGCGCGGGTTTGCGCACCAGATCCGGAACCCCGTGGATCTGTATGCGGTGCGGCCGGCAGGAGCGGAGGCCACGGCTTACGCGGACTCGGTGACGGCGCGCCGCCTCTCCACGCCGGTCCGCCGGGCGGGGCTCACACTGGCGGGGGGCTGGCGGCGCGACGCGCGACGGGGATTGTACGCGACCGGCCGCGGCACCCTCGTGGAAACGCTGAACGCAACCGCGTCGTCCCTGCACACCCGCCTCGCCCATACCCTCCCCACCGCCTTTGGCCAAGCGCGCGTGGGGGCCCGGTTCGTGCTGTTTTCCGACCTCCGCACGGACCTCTACGTGCAGGCCCGCGGCTGGAGCGCCATGCACAGCCGCTGGCTCCATCCGCAGACCGGACGCCTCGTCGTCCCCCCCCTCGACAATCCCGTTCCCGTCGCGGGGGGGCCCGCAGCCGTGGGGCCCAGCGGCACGGTCGACGTCCGCGCCGAGGTGCAACTCCGAAGCGCCACGCTCTTTTTCACCTTCCAGAACGTGCAGGCCGCCACCCAATTGCAGTCCGGAACGTTTGTCGTGCCGGTGTATCCCCTTCCCCCTCGGCAATTCCGGTTTGGCGTGTTCTGGCCCATCTTCGACTGAGCACGCCATCCAGGACGGCCCCTTCGAGGAATCACCGCCCTACGCTTCGGGGTACAAGGACTGGTTCTACGTCACGCCCCTTTCCCTTTGCGACCGCGCGGCTGTATGTCCCGGCTCGAACTTCCATATCCCGTGCAGCGCACCCTGACGGGCCTGTGGAGGAGCCTCAAGTACTACGGCATCGGGCTCTACCTGGAGCTATCGGAGAAAAACGTGTTTCTGTGGGCACAGGCCATTGCCTTTAAGGTGCTGGTGACGATTGTGCCCATTGTCATTCTGGCCACCGGAATCATCGGGCGCATCCTACAGGGCGAAGATGCATTCGCGGCCGTTACGCGGTTTATCCGGGAGCTGCTGCCGGGCAGTCAAAGCCAACAGCTCATCGACTTTCTGACGCAGCTGCAGAACGCCAGTGCCACCATCGTGGGGATTGGGGGCCTCGGGCTGTTCCTGTCGGCGATGTCGCTGTTTATCACCCTGCGGATTGCGGTAAGCAATGCCTTCGAGCAAACCTGGCACCAGCAGCGTTCCTTGCTGCGCGGGTATCTCTTCGACGTCCGGATGGTGATTCAGGTGGGCGTGCTCTTTTTGCTGACGGTGGGCCTTTCGGTCTCGCTGCCACCGTTTGTGAACGATGTCGTCATCGGGCAGGTCGTCGGGCCCGAGTGGTGGGTGCAGTGGCTGTGGGACCGCGCCCTCTGGATGACGGGCCTTCTCCTGCCGCTCCTTCTCACCACGGCCATGTTTTTTCAGCTGTACTACCTGGTGCCCAAGCCGCCGCCCCGTCCCCGAAGCGCCCTGGCCGGAGCCGTGATCGCCGCCCTGCTGTGGGAGACAGCCAAGCAGGCCTTCACCTACTACGCCACCTACGTGGGGTACGGCACGGGGACCGAAGCCCTGGGCAGCACGTTTGGGCTGATTGTGGCGTTTGTGTTCTGGGTGTACTTTTCGGGCGTGGTGCTCATGATCGGCGCCATCGTGGCGTCCCTGCGGGAACACCGGCACGTAACGGCCGGGCAGCTGCCGGGCACCGACCCGCCCG
>CAZFJR010000033.1:8137-22123 GCA_964519235.1 uncultured Salinivenus sp.
CTGCGGGAACACCGGCACGTAACGGCCGGGCAGCTGCCGGGCACCGACCCGCCCGTTGAATGGCGCGCCCTGACCGAGACTCCCCCGACCGAGACCCCTCTGACCGAGGACGCCGGGGACGGGGCCGCCGTGGATGCGCCCCCATCGTCGTCTCGCCGGGACGCGTCGCCCGACGAGCCTGAATCCCTGTCTTCCTCGTCGGCCCCGTAGCCGCCCCTCGGAGCGGCCCGCCTCTTCCCCTCTCCGGCGCCTCCCTCTCGACAACCGCTTCCTGCCCTGTGCCCACGGCACTCTCGCACTTGCCGGCACCCAGAGGCACGCTGCGCACCTGGGGGCCGCTGCCCGCCCTCTTGCTCGTCGCCCTTCTGCTCACCGCCCTCCTGCCCGTGAGCAGCCCGCTGGCCTCGCGAACAGCCTCCGCGCAGGCCCCCCTCCGCTACGTGAACGACCGCACCACCGTGCAGGAGATCTCGTTTCGGTTCGTGGACTCGCAGACCTTCGAGACCGATCGGCTGCTCGGCCAGATGGCAACGGCCGCCCCCGGCTTCTGGGCGCGGCTGCGGAACTGGGGGGCCTTCCTCCCCGGCCTGTCGCCTCGCCGCTTCCCCTTCGATCCCGTCACCCTGCAGAAGGATGTGGTGCGGCTGCGTCGGTTTTACCAGCAGAACGGGTTTCCCACCCCCGAGATCGACTACCCGGCCTCCCAGCTCGACTCCTCGCGCAACCAGATTCACGTCATCCTCACGGTACGGGAGGGCCCCTCGCTCAACATTCGCAAGACGGAGTTCTTGAGCGCCGACGGCACGACGACGGCCGAGAAGGCCTTGCCCGCCGCTGTACGAGACCCGTGGACCCGCTACCGGCGCACCGCGCTGCGGGCCACGGGGCGGTACACGGACTTCAAGCGCACCCAAATTGCGGATCAGGTGCAGTCGTGGCTGCGCAACCGGGGGTTCGCGTTCGCGCAGGTGCGGTCGAGCGCAGCGGTGGACACCGCCCGGTACGCCGCCGATTTGCGGTTTTACGTGGACGCGGGACCGCGAGCCGTCGTGTCAGAGATCGCCGTGGACGGCAACGCGTCGGTGAGCCGGTCGGTAATCCGGCGTGAGCTGCCGTTTGCGGTGGGCGATCGCTTCTCCGCCGCAGCCGTGACGGAGGGGCAGCAGAAGCTGTTCGACCTCAACCTCTTCCGCGTGGCCCTGGCCGACGTTCCCGAGCAGCCCCGCGACAGCACTGTGCGGGTGCGGTATCGCGTGCGCGAGACGGAGCTCCGCGCCTACACCGGCCAAGTTGGGTACAACACGCAGTCGGGGGCCACCCTGGAAGGCAGTTGGCGGCACCGGAATTTCTACGGCGACGCGCGCACCTTCATCGCCAGCATCACCGCCGAGACGGGCCTTCCCGAGAACCCGCCCACATTCCTGCCTGGCTTTCTGACCCGCTCGTCGTCGCAGGAGCTGAGCCGCACGTTCCGGGGCTCGGTCACCCTCCGGCAACCGTACCTCTTTTCGGCAGACCTCTCGGGCTCGCTCTCGCCCTTCGTGCAGGAGCGCCTGAACCCAGCCCTCGCCCCCAACCCCGACCGCTTTCTCAACCTGAACGAACGGCAGTACGGCCTCACCTCCACCCTCGTCTACGACCTGCTGCCGTACCGGACGCTGTCGCTTCGGCACTCTTTCGCCCGCACCCGCCAGTTCCTGGCGTCCGGCCTCTCGGACGCGGCAGCGCCGGAAACGCCCCTTGGCAGGGAGGAGGACCTCTTCAACAAGAGCGTGTTTGCGGTGAACGGCACGTTCGGGAAGGCCGACGACTTCATCAATCCCACCCGCGGCTACATCGTCCGCCCTACCCTGCAGCTGGGGGGCTACTTCTTCGAATCGGGGGTGGAGTTTGTGGAACTGGGGGCGGAGCTGAGCGGGTACCTTCCGCTGTCCGACTACGTGGAGCTGGCCGGGCGCGTGTTTGTGGGCGCCCTCCGGCCGTTCGACGAAAGCCGAGACAACCTTACGCTGCCCCCCAATCCGTCCGACGCCGCCCTTCAGCGCAACCGCGTCTACCAGAACCGCTTTTCGGACTATCTCTTGTACGCCGGCGGCGGAAGCGACGTGCGCGGATGGTCTTCGCGCCTTGCGGGCGGCAAGGTGCTCCGAGAATCGCCCCTGATTGAGGACGGATTTGTGTACCGCCCCCTCGGGGCCCGCACCAAGGTCGGGGTCAGCCTGGAGGCGCGCTTCCCGCTGCCTGGCCTTGGGCCCAACTGGCGCACGGCTGCGTTCATCGACGGGGCCCGCCTGAGCCCCGGCGCCCTGGACCTCATCCCGCCTCCCAGCGTTTCGGGAGTCGTGGCGGGGCCCGACGGCCAGCCGGTGAGCACCGATGCCTCGCAGCTACTGGTAGGGGCCGGCGCCGGGCTTCGCTACCGGACGCCGTTTGGCTTTCTGCGGATCGACCTCGCCTACAAGCTGACGCCCGACGCCCTGGACCTGCGTTCGGCGGGCGACGTGGGGCGCGCCGTCACCAACGATCCGCCGCGCCCCCTCTCGGAGGTCGACACCCGGGCCCTCCGGCGCTTCCGGCTTCACTTCGGCATCGGACGGTCGTTCTGATCGTCTCCTGCGCGTTCTGCTTCCTGCGCCCTCTGTGCTGTGTCTTCTGGCCCCGCCTCTTCCGGTTCCTCGTTGCCCGGCGCGCCTCCCCCGTCGCGCCTGCGGCGCTGGGCCCGGTGGGCAGCGTGGGGGGTCGGCGGGCTGGTGGGGGCGCTTCTGCTGGGCACAGGCCTCCTCCTGCTCGTGCTGCAAACGGAGACGGGGGCGACCGCGGCGGCGCAGTTGCTGGCCCGGCAGGCCAACCCGGTCCCCAACACGACCCTGACCGTGGAGCGGGCCTCCGGCTCCTGGGTCCGCTCGCTGCGCCTCACCGGCGTGTCGCTCACCCGCCCCGACAGCGCAACGGGCACCGCCGTGTCGATGGCACAGGTCGATACGCTCGCGGTGTCGTACCGTCTGGGCGCCCTGCTGCGCGGACGCCTTCACCTGTCGGAGATCTCCGTGCACGGCCCGTCGCTTACCCTGCGGCAGGCAGCCGACTCGACCTGGAACTGGGCGCGGGCGCTCGCGGGCGACACGACCACGGCCCCGGACGATACGAGCGCGGGACGGCCGATCCGGATTGACCGGGTGCGGGTGGCGGAGGGCCGGTTTGCGGCGCAGTTTTACGCCGGGGGGCGCGACTCCACTGCCCACATTCGGGACCTCAGCGTGCGCGCCCGGGCCCTCCGGCTCGCCCCCACGCTTGAAGGGCGCCTCGACACCCTCGGCCTGCGGGCGCACCTCCCGGCCGATACGTCGACCCTCCGGCTGGCGGCGCGCGCAGCCCTCTCGGATCGCCGGCTGGACCTGGACACGCTCCGGCTCACCTCTCCGCGGAGCGACGTGGCGGGCCGCGGCACTGCCCGCCTCCCGCTGGGCCCCCACGACACGCTCAACGACGTGGCCCTGTCCCTGCAGGCTGATCCACTGGTGCTGGGAGACCTCTCGGCGTTTGTGCCCGCGCTGGCCGTAGACCCGGACGAGGCGCTCGCGCTCGACGCCCGCCTCACCGGCTCCGGCCAGCGCCTCACACTGCGCGCCACCGCGGAGGGACGCCGTGGGGGGCGCCTCGCAGCCACGGCAACCGCCACTCCCCGCCTCCAAAGGCCGCCCGGGGCGCCTCCGCTCCACTACGCCGTGGACGCTACCCTGCGCGACTTTTCGACCAGCCTGCTCGGCCCCCCAGACGCCCCCCCGTCCCTAACGGCGACCCTGCAGGGCGCGCTCGAAGGCCCTGCGCTCGACGCCCTGAACGGCACCGTCACCGCGCAGGTGGACAGCAGCCGCCTCTACGGCGTGCAGGCCTCGGCCCTCACGCTGCGGTCGGCGGTGGAGGCGGGCACTGCCTCGGTGGCCCTGGACGGCACCGTCAACGAGGTGGCCCTGGCAGTGGACGGCACGGCGCGCCCGTTCGACGCGGCTCCGTCGATGGACCTGACCGCCCGGGTGCGCGACCTGTCGCTGGCCGCCCTGGCGCCGAACGCGGGGGTGGAGGGCCGCCTCACGTCCACTGTGCAGATTACGGGGCGATCGATGGCGACGGACACGGCCCGCTACGCCGTGGACGCGACGCTCTCGGACGCGCGGCTGAATGCCCAGCCCATTGCGTCCGGGCGGGTGTCGGGCACCCTCGCCCCCGACCGCCTGGACGCTGACGCCACGCTCCGCTTCCCAACCGGCCGGATGCGGCTCGCCGGGCACGCGGCCCTCGACGGCACGGAGCGGTTTGCGCTGGAGACGGGGCGCCTGGAGGGCGTGGACGTGGCGGCCCTGCTGGGAGATACGACCACGAGCCGGGTCTCGGCCACCCTCACGGGCAGTGGGCAGGGGTTTTCGGCGACGGCCACGGAGGCGCAGGGCCTGCTTGCCGTGCAGGACGCCCAGTACGGCCCTCACCGCCTGTCGTCGCTCACCGCCCGCACCACCCTGTCCGGCGGGCAGGCGCGCACGGAGGCCTCCGCCACGCTGAACGGAAGCCGGTGGACGCTGTCGGCCCGCGGACAGCCGTTCGCCGACGTGCCGTCCGTGGCGCTCACGGAGGCCCGGTTCCGAGCGTTCGACATTGGACCGTTTCTGGGAGACACGACCCAGTCGAGTGCCCTGCAGGGCACGCTCTCGGGCCAGCTGCGCGGCACCACGCCGGCCGCCCTCCAGGCAAACGTGCGCCTCACGTTGGACGACTCGCGCCTGAACCGCCAGCGGATTTCTGAGGCCACGCTGGACGCTGCGGTGCGGGATCGCACAGTGCGGTCGACCCTTGCGCTCAGCACCCCTGAGGGCGGGATGGACCTCGCGCTCACGGCTCGCCCCTTCGGCCCGACGCCCACCTACCGGCTCTCCGAGGGCACGTTTGAGAACCTGGACGTGGGCGCCCTCGCGGGCCTCCCCGGCCTTTCCACCGGCGCGTCCGGCACGCTTCGCCTCACAGGGCGCGGGACGCAAGGACCGAGCCTACACCTCGACGCAGGGCTCGCCCTCAAGGGCTCCACCATCAACCAGGCTGAGGTTTCGAAGGGGCGCCTGTCGGTTGCGGCGTCAGACGGGCAGCTTCGGGCCGACGGGCAGGTGGAGGGAGCCGGGGGCACGATGCAGTTTCGCGGGCGCCTCGACAGCCTCAACACGCGGCCCGCCTATTCTTTTCGGGGCCGCGCAGCCTCGGTTGACGTGAGCGCCCTCGCGGGGCTCGACTCGATTCAAACAGACCTGCAGGCCGTCCGCTGGTCGGTAGACGGGCGGGGCACGACGCTCGGCACCGCAACGGCTTCCGCCCGCCTGTCAGCCACGTCCGTTCGCGCAGGCCCCCTTCGCCTTGACACCGTGGCCGTGGCCGGCCGTCTCAACCGCGGCCTCTTTCGGGCCGACACCCTCACTCTTCGCTCCAATGCCGGCACAGTACAGGGGCGGGGGCCCATCGCCCTGGCACAGGGGGCGGGCGCGTCGGACTTCGACGTCACGGCCACCGTAACCGATGCGGCGCCGCTCCGTCCCCTTCTCGACGTGCCGGCCCTGCGGCTCCGGGAGGGGACTGTCCGCGCGCATGTGCACGGCGCCGCCGGCGCCCAGCAATTCGACGGGACACTGTCGCTGGACGGCTTCCGGTACAACGACATTCGCCTGAGCGACCTGACGGCCTCGTTCAAGGGGCAGCGGGGCACGGAGCAGCCGCTAAGGCACGTGGCCGTGGAGGGGGAAGCCGGCTATCTCTCGGCCTTTGCCCTCACCGCGACCCGCACGCGCCTGCAGGCTGCCTACGACGGCACCACCGTTACCCTCTCCACCGATGTTCGCCTCGACGACACGCACCAGGTAGAGATCGCCACCGCATTTGCACCGACGGCCGATCCACTGGTGGTTCAGGTTCGGGGCCTGCAAGCCCGCCTGGGCCCCGATCGGTGGGCCCTACGCGACACGACAGCCCTCACTGCGGGAGAGGCTTACCGCGTGGACGATCTTCGCCTGCAGAGCGGGGCGCAGAGCATTCAGGTGGACGGGGTCATCGCCCCGACTGGAGCGCAGGACTTCCGCGCGTCTCTCACGCAGGTGCGCCTCGGGGGAATCGCGCCGCTAATCGGGCTTGACGGGATTGACGGAACGGCGACCGGGGAGGTGCGCCTCGCCGGAGTTGCCACCGCCCCTACGCTTCACGGAAACCTCGACCTGCGCCTGCGCTCGGGGCCGCGCGAAGTGGGAACCCTTCGCCTGTCCGCCGGCTACGACGACCTGCAAGCCACGCTGGAGGGCACGTTCACGCACACCACCGGGCGCGCGCTTACCCTGACTGGCGCGGTTCCCGCCGACCTTCGACTGCAGGCGTCCGCCCCCGTCGACCTGACCGACGCCCCCGTCCGCCTGGACGCCACCACCGACCGGTTCCCCATCGACTGGGTGGACCCGTTTTTCGATCCCGCCACCGTGCGCTCTGTTCGGGGCGTCCTGACGGCCGACGCGGAGGTCCGCGGCACACGTGGCACCCCTAAACTCGCCGGCTCGGTGTCTCTCTCGGAGGCCGGCGCGTACCTGCCCGCCCTCCAGACCACCTACCGGCGCGGCACAGCCCGTCTGCGGCTGTCGGGCAACCGCCTTGCGCTCGAGGACGCCCGCGTGCGCACTGACAACGACGGCGTTCTGCAGGCCAGCGGGCTCATCACCCTCCCCGAGCTCACGGTCGGTGAGTACGACCTGTCCCTTACTGCCTCGGACTTTCTCGCCATCAATACCTCGGCCTACCGCAAAGCCGTGGTGGACGGGTCCATGACTCTCCGCGGTACCGTGCGGCGCCCCGTGCTTACGGGCAACGTGCAGGTCCAGAGCGCAGATGTGTACTACTCGGACGCCCTTGCGCAGAGCGGGGGCGCTATGGCGCCGGTGGCCCTCGGCCCGCAGGACCAGTTGACCCTCGAAGAGCGGTTCGGGCTCCGCCTCGGCACGGCCGACACCACCACCGTCGACACTTACCAGGCCATGGCTATGGACCTGGGGGTGCAGATCGAGCGCGACACGTGGCTTCGCTCCACCAGCAACCCCGAGATGAATGTACAGTTTACGGGCGACCTGGACCTCGAGAAAGAAGCCGACGAGGATGCGCAGGTCTTCGGAAGCATTGAGGTCGTGGAGGCCCGTAGCACCCTGCGGCAGTTTGGGCAGGAGTTCCAGATCAGCCAGGGTACGCTCACCTTCAACGGGGACCCGGCGATGCCGTACCTGGACCTGACCGCTGTGTACGAGCAGCGGGCGCGCGCCGCGCAGGGCACCGAGGTGCGCATTACCCTGTCGCTGTCGGGGCGTCCCGACGATCTCTCCCCCACGCTTTCGTCGGAGCCCCCCATGGACACCCGCAACATCTTGTCGTACCTGGCCACGGGCCGGCCGGCCGACGCATTGTTCAGCGGCGACTCAGAAGGGGGCAGCCTGGCCACGCAGGTGGCGTTGGGACAGGCGTCCAATTTTGTGGAGAACCTGGCCGCAAGCGAGTTGGGGCTCGACGTGGTGCGGCTGGAAGTGCGCACGGAGGGGGCTTCGTACCTTACGGTGGGCCGCTACCTCACCCCCCGCTTCTTCGCCTCCATCGAGCAGCCGGTCCTCACGTCCACCACACAGACCACCGTGCAGTCGACGGCGTACATTCCGGACGTGACGCTGGAGTATCAGCTGACCGACTACCTCCAACTGCGCTCCCGCAGCAACCAGGAGTCGCTGGAGCTCGACTTGCTGTTCGAGTACGCATACTGACGGGGCCCGGCAAGAGGCACGCTCGACGAGAGGGGTTGCCGCGCCCCCCTGGTCCAACCTCCGCTTCAGAGACGCGGACGGCCGGCGCATCTACGCGCCAAGGGCGTCGGCCAAGTGTCGTAGATCGGGCACCGTAAGGGCCGGCTCGCTCTGGGGAGCGGGCGGGTCGAAGCGTTTGTCGTAGCGCTGGATCCAGGCGCAGGACAACCCAAGCCGGCCGGCGGGGGTGATGTCGTGGTACACGCTCTGGGCGACGTGGAGGAGGCGATTGGGCGGCACCCCAAGCCGGGTGAAGGCCGCCTCGAATGGGTCGAGGCGGGGCTTGTAGGTTTCCATCTGTTCAGCGGTAATCACATCGTCGAAGTCGGCGTGGATGTGCCGTGCAGTGGCGCGAAACAGATCGTCGTCCACGTTCGAGACGACGGCGAGCCGGAAGTGCGCGCTGAGACGGCGGAGGGCCTCGTTCGTGTCGTCGAAGAGCGGCCAAGTGCCCACCGAGTCTGCAAAGCGGTCCATCTCGGCGTTGGTGGGCGTAAAGCCGAAGTGGTCGCCGAAGCGCCGCGTCACCCGCCGCAGAACCTCACGGTATTTCATGTACTCGGCCGCCTCCACGTCCTTCTCGAACCGGCCGTAGAGGCGAAAGAGCGCCTCGTCGCCAATGTCTACGTTGTGGGCACGCAGAACCGGCTGCAGCGCCGACGCGATGCCGGCGGCCCAGTCGACAAGCGTGCCGTAGCAGTCGAGGGTAAGGGCGTCGAATTGATCGGGATCGAGGGGCATGGGCGGCGGGAGGATCTTGAAGACGAGAAGGCGAAGGACGGCGGAAGACCATCGGATGTAACCGCATGGACCGGTGCGTGATGCACAGGGGACCTCGTGCGGCGCACACGCACGCCGGATGCAGGTTTCAGAAGCCGTCTGGCGGCCTGTTTGTCCCCCCTCTACGACCCATCCCGGTGCGTACTCGGTCGCTTGGCTCCGAGCGCAAAACGGACTCTTCACCCGCCCGGCAGCTCATTAGGGGTCTCGCCTCCCGTCCGAGCATCCTCGGATCTTTTCCGACCGGTCTGGGAGGGCCCTCTCGCAAGGGAAAATCAACATACCAGCTTCTCAGGGCCTTGCCGCGGCCGTCTGCCCCGAGGGCCGTCTCCGCACCACGTAGAGAAGCACCGCGAGCATGCCCGCCAGCACGCCAGCGAGGCCCAGGAACGCCGCCTTCCATCCCAACACATCGGCTACAGTCCCCGTCACCACACTACCGCTGGCCCCGAGCACCATGTAGGCCGTGCGGATGAGCCCGAAGCCGGCACTGCGCTCGTCGTCATCCAGGTGATCCATGAACTTGGGCAGGAGGGCCGCGCCCCAGCCCATGGCCACTCCGGCACAGGCCACGGCCGCCCCTACGCTCCACGGGCCCGGCCCCACCACCAACCCACCGTACCCCACCACCCCAGCCCCTGCAGCCAGGGCTGCCGCCGGCTCCCGTCCGATGCGGTCCGAAAGGGCCCCGAGCGCAGGCTGCGTGAGGCCCTGGACTGCAAAGTACGCCGAGAAGAGACCGCCGGCCAGCGCCTCGCCGTAGCCATGATGCTCGACCAGAAACGCCGGCAAGAACGACGCCGTGGCCTGCCACACGAAGGCGCCCCCCACGGAAAGAGCGGCCGTGCGGGCAATGGGCGGGCGGCGCAAAAGCTCCACGAGAGGACCGATGCGGAGCCGGCCCCACACCGACTCGTCGGGGCGCACCGGCGCGGTAGGACGCACAACCGCCGCGAATAGAACGGCACTGGGCACCGCCACCCCCATCCCCAGCGCGACGGCCCAGCGCCAGCCCAGCCACGCCCCAACGCTCCCGGCCGCCACCGGGATGACCCCTCCAGCCACCGGAGCGCCGGCCGTGTGCAGTCCGATGGCCGACCCAGTGTTGGGCAGAGTGCGGGTCAGCAGCGACGTGGCGACGCTGTAGTGCAGCCCCGCGACCCCGCCGAGGGCCACGGCCCCGACGAGAAACACCGGGTAGCTGGGAGAGACGGCCAGCAACCCGCTGGTCACGGCTGTACCAACCACGGCCACCAGGATGATGCGTCGCTCTCCGTAGCGATCGGCCAGCAGGCCGCTCGGAAACTGCGACGCCGCGTAGGCCGCCCACATGCCCGTGAGCGCCAGCCCGATCGCGCCGTTGGACACCGAAAAGGCCTCGCCAATGGCGGGCACAACGGGGCTGATGGCCAGCCGCGCCGCCATTGTGGCAAAGAAGGCCAGGGTGCACGCTCCAAGAACCGCTCCCTGATACGACCACAGCTTCACAAACGGCCACGCGTAGTAGGACAGAAAACACGCGAGAGGCAGAACGGTACGGCGGGCGCAGCGCAGCAGTTCGCCCGTCGGTGTGACGAAACCGACACCGCGCCGGCCTGCGTCCCCAGGCATTCGGGAAACCGTTGTATCCGAGGAACAGGTTTCGTACACTCAAAAACCGTTTCCCCTTCGCCTCCCCCCTCTCACACCAGCACACGCCGCGCCCCCATGCCCGTCGACACCGAAGAGCGCTCCCTTGCCGACCGCGCCCTCGACTCTATCGAGCGCACCGGCAACGCGCTTCCCGACCCCGTCACCATCTTTTTCATCTTCATTGGCCTGGTGATGGTGGCCTCGTGGCTTGCCCACACGGCGGGCATCAGCGTGGTGCACCCCGGCACGGACGAGACCATCACAGCCCAGAACCTTTTCTCCGACGAAAATGTGCGGCGCCTGTTTACCGACATGGCCGAGACGTTTGCCGACTTTCCGCCACTGGGGCTGGTGCTGGTCGTGATGCTGGGCATCGGGGTGGCGGACAAGACCGGGCTCATCAGCGCTGCCCTCAAGTCGTTCGTGGCCAGCGTGCCCAACGTGCTGCTCACGGGCGCCCTCATCTTTGCGGGCATCATGTCGAGCCTCGCGGTCGACGCCGGGTACGTGGTCGTTATTCCCCTGGGGGCGGTGCTGTTTTACGGCGTGGGGCGCCACCCGCTCGCGGGCCTGGGGGCGGCCTTCGCGGGGGTCTCTGCCGGCTTCAGCGCCAACCTGCTGCTCACCTCTCTCGATCCCCTGCTCGCCAGCTTCACCGAGCCGGCCGCCCAGCTCATTGCCAGCGACTACAGCGTGCCCGTTACGGGCAACTGGTGGCTCATGATTGCCCTCACCCCCGTCTTCATCGTCGTGGGATCGTACGTGACCGAGTCCATCGTGGAGCCGCACCTGGGCGCCTACACCCCGCCGGACGATTTTGACGCGGAGGAGGTGGAGGACGGGGCACTCACTGAGACGGAACGGCGGGGGCTGCGCTGGGCCGGCATCGTGACGGGCGCCGCCCTCCTCGGCGTCGTGCTGCTGTCGGTGCCGGAGGGCGCTCCGCTCGCGGAGTTTGACGCGCTGATCGAGAGCATCGTGGCCCTCATGGTGTTTCTGTTCTTCCTGCCGGGCCTCACGTACGGCATCGTGGTGGGGGAAATTGAGGACGACTCGGACGTGGCGGACATGATGGCCGACACGATGGCCGACATGGGCGCCTACATCGTGCTGGCCTTTGCCGCGGCGCACTTTATCGCCATGTTCGAGTGGTCGAACCTCGGCTCCATCATTGCCATCAGCGGGGCCGACCTGCTGCAGAGCGTCGGCTTTACGGGCCTGCCGCTCTTGTTTTCGTTTATTCTCGTCTCGGCCCTCATCAACCTGTTTGTGGGAAGCGCGTCGGCCAAATGGGCCATCATGGCGCCTGTCTTTGTGCCCATGCTCATGCTGGCGGGCGAGCCCGGGTACTCGCCCGAGACGGTGCAGGCGGCCTACCGCATCGGCGATTCGTTCACCAATATTCTCACGCCCCTCCTTCCCTACTTCCCGCTCGTCATTATTTTCGCCCAGCGCTACGACGAGGACGCCGGAATTGGGAGCATCATCGCCCTCATGGTCCCGTATTCGGTGAGCTTCGGGGTGGTGAGCATCTTCGTCTTTCTCGTGTGGGTGCTGCTGGGCCTGCCGCTGGGGCCGGGCGCGGAGCTGTACTACGGAGGGTGACACAGACGGGAGGCGGCAGGAAGGGGCGCGACGGGGAAGGGCGCGACAGGAGGAGCGCGACGGGCTCAGCATCGCCGCGGCGCAGGATCACGGGCCCGCCTTCGCCCGACGGAGCGCGTCGAGCCGGTCGATCGTCTCGTGAATGTCATCGGCGGTGGTGCGCGGGTGGATGGGGCAGAGCCGGAGGACGGGCCGGCCGTCGAGGGTGGTCTTCGTCAGGAAGCGGTCTCCCTCCTCGTTGATGGCGGAGGCGAGGCGACGGGTGAGGACGTCGACCCGGTCGTCCGGCCAGCCGTCGGGGGAGCAGCGGAAGGTGATGATGCCCATTTGGGCTGGCGTGACGACCCTCCAATCCGCCCGCTCGCGGAGGAGCCGCTCCGCCTGCTCGGCCCGCTCGAAACCGCGCCGCACGGCCGCGGCGACGTGCTTTCGCCCAAACACCTTGAGCGTCATCCACAGCTTGAGCGCGCGGAAGCTGCGGGTGAGCTGGATGCCGCGTGCCGAGAAGTTAACCTCATCGTCCGCCCCCACGGCGTCCTCCAGGTACTCCGCCTCCAGCCGAAAGGCGCGGCGGAGGTGCTGCGGGTCGCGCACGAGCACGCCTCCAATCTCGAAGGGCTGAAAGAGCCACTTGTGCGGGTCCATCGTGAGGGAGTCGACGCGGTCGAGGCCGCGGAGGCGCTCCCGCCCCCGCTCACAGACGACAGCGGGCGCCCCGTACGCCCCGTCCACGTGCAGCCACAGGGCCTCGGCGTCGGCAATGTCCGCGAGCGCGGGCAGGGGGTCTACGGCGCCGGTGTTGGTGGTGCCGGCGTTGGCGATCACGCAGAAGGGGCGTCGGCCCGCAGCGCGGTCGGCCCGGATGGCGTCGCGGAGCGCTTCGGGATCGAGGCGGAAGCGGTCGGCGGCGGGGAGGCGGCGGAGCTGGTGGGGGGCGAAGCCCAGCAGGCGCAGCGCGCGGTCGACCGACGTGTGGGTCTGGTCGCTGCAATAGGCCACCGCATCGGTCACCTCATCGTCCAGCACCGCGTGGCGGGCCGCGGCGAGGGCCGTCACGTTCGCCATGGAGCCGCCGCTCGTAAAGAGGCCGCTTGCCGACGGGGGCAGCCCGCACAGGTCGCGGAGCCAGTCGATCACGACAAGCTCGACCTGCGCCGCCGCGGCGCCGGAAATCCAGGTGCCCGAGAACACGTTGAATCCCGCCGCCAGGGCATCGGCCAGGACGCCGACAAAGTTGTTGGGGCTGGGCACAAATCCGAAGAATCGCGGGTGATCCACCCGCATGGTGTGGGGAAGCACGTCGGCTTCTACCTGGTCGAGAACGGCGTGCGGGTCGGTGCCGGTTTCTGGCAGCGGCTCCCGGAGCCGTTTTTCCAGGGCCCGGCGCGGCGGCGCCGCTCCCAGGTCCTCCGCTCCCAGGGTCCCCTCCTCCGCCTCCGCAAAATGGTCCACCAAAAGGTCTACCACGCGGTAGCCAAGAGAGCGCATTTCTTCGCGGGAGAGCTGAAGCTTGTCCGGAATCATCGGTGGGCGGCCCTGGAACAGAGAACAGGAAGATACACGTGGGCAGAATGGAAAGAGCCGAAACGGGGCGGTCGCCGTTTCGTGCCCCCGGCCCGCCGCGATGCGCGCCCCGACGGGGTCTGTTGCAGCCTTTTCAGCAATTCCGGACAACATCGCGCGCCCACGCGGCATATACGAACATGCTACGCAGCCAACCGCCGCGGTCCTTCACTCAATTCTCTGCCCGCAGATGGCCATTGACCTTTCGTTCGCCGACACCTTTGACGAGCGTCACCTCGGCCCCGACGCGGCCGACATGGACGCCATGCTCGATGCCCTGGACGTGGAGTCGCTCGATGCGCTCGTCGACGCCGCCATTCCCGACTCGATTCGGACCGACGACCCCCTCGACCTGCCGCCCGCCCTCACCGAACAGCAGGTGCTCGACGCGGCCGCGGCACGGGGGGAGAAAAACGAATCCTGGCGATCGTTTATCGGGATGGGCTACCACGGCACCCACACGCCGCCCGTCATCCAGCGCAACATCCTGGAAAATCCGGCCTGGTACACGCAGTACACCCCCTACCAGGCCGAGATTGCGCAGGGCCGC
>CAZFJR010000033.1:22133-23653 GCA_964519235.1 uncultured Salinivenus sp.
GCCTGGAGGCGCTGCTCAACTTCCAGGACATGACGATCGACCTGACGGGCATGGAGATCGCCAACGCCTCGCTGCTGGATGAGGCCACCGCGGCCGCGGAGGCGATGATGATGCTCAACCGCGTGGACCGCCGCAGCGACGCCTCCACCTTTTACGTCGCGGAGGACTGCCACCCACAGACGATTGAGGTGGTGAAGGGCCGTGCCGAGCCGATTGGCGTGGACATCATTGTGGAGGCGCCGGAAAACTTTGTCTTCGGCGAGGACACCTACGGCTGTCTCCTGCAGTACCCCACCACCGACGGCGCCGTGCACGACTACCGCGCCGTGGCCGAGCGGGCCCACGACGCCGACGCGTACGTGGCCGTGGCCGCCGACCTGCTGAGCCTCACCCTCCTGGAGGCGCCGGGCGAATGGGGGGCGGACGCGGTCGTGGGCTCCACGCAGCGCTTCGGGGTGCCCATGGGCTACGGCGGGCCGCACGCCGCCTACTTTGCCACCCGCGATCGCTTTCAGCGGCAGGTGCCGGGCCGCATGATCGGCGTCACAAAGGACGCGGACGGCGAGATGGCGCTTCGCATGGCCCTGCAAACGCGCGAGCAGCACATTCGCCGCGGGCGCGCAACCTCCAACATCTGCACCGCGCAGGTGCTCCTGGCCGTCATGGCGTCGATGTACGCCGTGTACCACGGGCCGAAGGGCCTCCGCGAAATCGCCACCCGGGTGCACGACCTCACGAAGACGCTGGCCGAGGGGCTGCGGCGCACGGGCCACTCGATCCGCCACGACGCCTTCTTCGATACGCTGCGGGTGGACCTGGCGGATACCACCCCGGAGCGGGTGCGAGAACGAGCCGAGGCGCACGAGATCAACCTGCGCTACTACGACGACGGCTCGGTGGGCGTGGCGCTCGACCAAACCGTTCGCGCGGAGGACCTCGACGCCCTCTTCACCGTCTTCGGCGCCACCAACGGGCAGAAGCTCTACGCCGAGGACCTGGCCGCGGACCTCGACAGCGGCTACGACGGCCCGATGCCGCGCCGCACTTCCTACCTCGAGCACCCGGTCTTCCACCAGTACCACTCCGAGGGGGAGCTGACGCGCTACATCCAGTCGCTGGCGGACAAGGACCTCTCGCTTGTCCACAGCATGATCCCGCTCGGGTCGTGCACCATGAAGCTGAACCCGACGACGGCACTGGCGCCCATTTCGGACGAGAACTTTGCGGGCCTGCACCCCTTCGCGCCGACGGAGCAGGCCGCGGGCTACACGCAGGTGATCGACGAGCTGAGCGATGCGCTGACGGAGATCACCGGCTTCGACGACATCTCTTTCCAGCCCAACTCGGGCGCCTCGGGCGAGTACACCGGCCTGCTGATTATTCAGGCGTACCACGAGGCGCGCGGCGAGGCACAGCGCGACGTGTGCCTCGTTCCCGAATCCGCCCACGGCACCAACCCGGCCAGCGCCAACATGGCCGGGATGGAGGTCATCACCATCGACTGCGACGAGAACGGGGAC
>CAZFJR010000034.1:0-4598 GCA_964519235.1 uncultured Salinivenus sp.
CCATGTCCTCGAACCCGTCCGGGATGGGGTAGTGGGGCATCAGGAGGTCCCCCATTGGGAGCTCGAAGGTGCACTTGTCGGCCACCTCGTTGGTGGTGACGAGCGCCTCCCGCTGAAACTTCTTTGGGATGCCGGTGAGCGCCTCCATCATCTCCTCCTCGCCCTTCAGGTAAAACTCGTCGTTGCTGAAGCGCATCCGGTCCGGGTCGTTGTAGTCGTCCCCGGTCTGCAGGCAGAGGAGGATGTCCTGCGCCTCGTGGTCCTGCCGGTCTACGTAGTGCACGTCGTTGGTGGCCAGCACCTTCACGTCGTACTCCTCGGCCCATCGCAGCAGCACCTCGTTGACGGTGTGCTGGTCGTCGATGTCGTGGTTCTGGATCTCGATGTAGTAGTCGTCCCCGAAGATCTCCAGGTATTCTTCGAACAGCTCGCGGGCCTGCTCCTCGCCCTTGTTGAGGATGGCCTGCGGCACTTCGCCCTGCAGGCAGCAGGTGGTGGCCACCAGGCCCTCGTGGTGCTCGCGCAGGAGGGCGCGGTCGATGCGCGGCTTGTAGTAGAAGCCCTCCAGGAAGGAGGTCGAGGAAAGCTGCATCAGGTTGTCGTAGCCGGTCTGGTCCTTGGCCAGGAGGACCTGATGGTAGCGGGTGGGGTCCGAGGTATCCTGAATCCCGCTCGGCGTCAAGTAGAATTCGCACCCGATAATGGGGTCGACGTCGGACTTTTCCGCCGTTGTGTAGAACTCGGGGACGCCGTAGAGATTGCCGTGGTCGGTAATGGCGACCGAGTTGACGCCGCGCCGCTCGGCGCTTTCGATGAGGTTGTCGATGCCGGCGGCGCCATCGAGGAGCGAATACTGCGTGTGGCAGTGGAGGTGGGAAAACTCGGGCATACGGCTGGGGCGTCAGGGGGGAGGAGACGCGTGGCGACGAGGGCGACAGAGCACTCCCCAAGTAAAGAGATGCCCGTGCCGGAGTCAACGCCGGTGCCTGAAAAGTCGGTGTTGAAAATGGCCGGCGGGGACGAGGGCGCCACGGGGAATCGGCGGGGGCGGAGGAGGGATTATTCGGTCGCGAGGCCTCGCTCTTCCAGCAGCGCGTGGAAGGCGTCTTCGTCGAGCACAGGGATGCCCCGTTCTTCGGCCGCGTCCCGCTTGCTGCCTGCGCCCGGCCCGGCCACCACGTAGTCGGTGTTGCCACTGACGCTGGAGGTGGCGTTCGCCCCGTGCTGTTCCACGAAGCGCTGCACCTCGCTGCGTGTCCAGTCGTCCAGGCTGCCGGTAAAGACGAAGGTGAGGCCCTCGAGCGGCGCCTCGTCGTCGGCGTACGGGTTGTGTAGCGTCAGCCCCGCGTCCCGAATGTTGTCGATCACCGCCCGGTTCGCGTCGTCCTCGAAGAAGGCCACGATGCTGTGGGCCACCTCGGGGCCGATGTCGTCGATCTCCGTGAGGGCGGCCTCGTCGGCGTCGATTAGGGCATCGAGCGACGCGAAGTGTTGCGCCAGGAGCCGCGCCGTGGCGGAGCCGACCAGCGGAATGCCGAGGGCGTAGATGAACCGGTCGAAGTCCTCCTCCAGGCTCGCCGCAATCTCGTCGAGCAGGTTCTGGGCCGACTTCTCCGCGTAGCGTTCCAGCCCAAGGAGGTCCTCTTTTTCGATCGCGTACAGGTCCGAAATGTCCTCGATGAGGCCCGTGTCGATGAGTTGCTCGGCGCGCTTGTCGCCCAGGCCCTCAATGTCGGTCGCAGCGCGGGAGGCGTAGTGCTTCAGCCGTTCGCGGAGCTGGGCCGCACACGTCATGCCCCCCGTGCAGAAGGCCTGTTTCTTGTCGTCGCTCAGCACGACCTCCGAGTCGCAGACCGGGCACGTGTCGGGGATGTGGTAGGGCGTTTCGGAGCCGTCGCGCTCGTCCGCGATCGCCTTCACGACCTGCGGGATGACGTCGCCCGCCCGTTCGATGAGCACGGTGTCGCCGATGCGGACGTCCTTGCGGTCGATCTCGTTCTGGTTGTGGAGCGAGGCGCGTGTCACCTCCACGCCCCCCACCTCCACGGGCGCCAACTCGGCGACCGGCGTGATGCGGCCCGTGCGCCCCACCTGCACAGAGATGTCTTTGATCGTGGTCGTGGCGCGGCGCGGCGGAAACTTGTAGGCCACGGCCCAGCGGGGGTCCCGGTCGCGCACGCCCAGCGTCTCGTGCCCCGCAAAGTCGTTTACCTTAATGACGAGCCCGTCGATCTCGTAGGGCAGGTCGTCCCGCACCCCGACGACCTCCTCGTAGTGGTGGAGGGCCTCGTCGATGCCGTCGCAGCGGCGAATGTGCTGCTCACAGACGCGCAGGCCCCACTCGGGGAGGGCGGCCAGCACTTCGGCGTGCGTGTCGAAGTCGCGCCCATCGGCGGCAATTTCGTAGAAGAAGATGCGGAGGGGGCGCCGCGCGGCGATGGTGGAGTCGAGCTGCCGGAGCGACCCGGCGGCGGCGTTGCGCGGGTTGGCGAACACCTTTTTGCCCGCTTCCTCGCGCTGACGGTTGAATTCATTGAACTCGTCCTTGCGCATGTACGCCTCGCCCCGCACCACGAGCCGGTCGGGCACCGGGCGCTCGTCGTCGCGGAGGCGGAGGGGGACGCCCTTGATGGTTTTGACGTTGGCGGTGATCTCTTCGCCCGTCTCCCCGTCCCCGCGGGTCGATCCCTGCACGAGCCGCCCGTCCTCGTAGATCAGCTCCACGGCCAGCCCGTCGAACTTGGGCTCGGCGGTGTAGGGGACGGCCTCGCGGCCCAGCTCTTCCCGGCACGTCTCGTCGAAATTCCGCACCTCGTCCTCGTCGTAGACCGCCTTCAGGCTCAGCATGGGCGTGGGGTGCTCGGCCGTGCCCAGCTCGTCGCGCACCGTGCCGCCCACCTGGTGGGTGGGGGAGTCGGGCGTTTGGAGTGCCGGGTACTCCGTCTCCAGCTGCTGCAGCTGTTGGAAGAGGCGGTCGTACTCGGCGTCGGAGACGACCGGGTCGTCGAGGACGTAGTAGCGGTAGTTGTGGTAGCGGAGCGCCTCGCGGAGCTGCTCCGCGGCGTCGGCGGCGGCCTCTTCGGTGTCGATGGCGTCCAGGTCGATCTCGGGGGTGGTTTCGAGGTCAGGCATCAGCGGTTTGCGAGGGGAAAGAGAGTGGAAAGCGTGGGGGTGGGGGAGTGTAGGGCGCGAAACGGGACGCGGGATGCGCGAATTTGTGCCGACCCGAGAGGAAGACGTTCTCGCGCAACACGCATCACGGATGAATGCCGGTCAGGATTCGGCAGCCGGGGGACAGCCCGGTACGCCATGGTGGGAGCCGGCATGTGGCACTGGACAAAGCGCAAGAGGAGACCGTCGCCCTGCGGCCCCAAGGCCCCCCGGACCCACTGTTCGCGAGGGAAGACGTCAGCGGTCGAAGACAGGAGCAATGTCGGCCCACGGCTTCGTGTTGAGCACATCATCGGCCTCCAGCCAGCCGCGCCGCGCCTGGTCCACGCCGTAGCGCAGGACGTCGAGGCCGTCGGTTGAGTGCGCATCGGCGCCGATGACGAGGGGGAGGCCCAGCTCTTTCGCGCGCCGACAGTGCACGTCCGAGAGGTCGAGCCGCTCGGGCTGGGCATTGAGCTCGAGCACACAGCCGCGGTCCGCGGCGGCCTCCATCACGCGGTCGAGGTCGATCTCGATGGGGGGGCGCTCGTTGATCCGCCGCCCGGTGGGGTGGGCCAGTACGTGAACGTGGGGGTTGTCCAGGGCGCGCAGCACGCGCTCGGTTTGCGTCTCCTCGTCCAGGTCGAGTGCGGTGTGGAGGGCGCAGAGGCAGAGGTCCAGATCGGCGAGGACCGCGTCCGGCAGGTCCAGCGATCCATCTTTCAGAATGTCGACCTCGATGCCCTTGAGCACCCGGAGGTCGTCGAGGTCCTCGTTCAGGCGGTCGATGGCGTCCATCTGTGCACGCAGCGCGTCGGCATCGAGGCCCTGCACCACGGCCACGGCGGGCGAATGATCGGTGATGGCGAGGTACTCCAGCCCTCGCGTCTGCGCCGCCGCGGCCATCTCTTCGAGGGAGTGGCGGCCGTCGCTGTAGGTGGTGTGGGTGTGCAGGTTGCCCCGCAGGTCCGCACGCGCTACCAGGTCCGGCAGGGTGCCGTCGGCGGCAGCGTCCAGCTCGCCCCGATTTTCGCGGAGCTCCGGCACGATATAGGGCAGGTCGAACAGGTCGTAGATGTCGTCTTCGGTGGTCCCGGCCACTCGTTTTTCTGTATCATCGCGGAAGGCGCCGTATTCATTGAGCTTGAGCCCCACCGCCACAGCCCGGTCACGCAGCGCCACGTTGTGGGCCTTCGAGCCGGTAAAGTACAAGAGGGCAGCGCCGTAGCTTTTGGGCGGGACCACGCGCAGGTCCACCTGCAGGCCCGAGCGGAGCCGGACGGAGGCGCGGGTGTCGCCCTGCGAGAGCGTCTCCGCCACATCTTCGTAGGCAGCAAAGTGCTCCGTGACGGCCGGGCCGTCGTCCGCGAGTGCCAGCACATCGAGGTCGCCCACTGTTTCTTTGCGGCGCCGGTAGCTGCCCGCCGCGTCCACCCGCTCTACGGCGT
>CAZFJR010000034.1:4608-16246 GCA_964519235.1 uncultured Salinivenus sp.
GTCGTGCAGCGAGGCCACGATCGGCTCCACGCGGGCCAGAAGCCATCGGGCGTCGTCGCTCATTTGGGCGAGGCCGTCGAGGATGTTCTGCTCCATCGTCTCGCCAAACCCATCGAGCGCCTGCACCTTGCCGGTCTCCGCGGCGCGCTTTAGGGCAGCCCGCGAGTCGACACCGAGGGCGTCGCGCAGCCGGCGCACTCGTTTGGGGCCGAGGCCCGGGATGCGCAGAAGATCGGCCACGGATGGGGGAATGTCCTGGGCCAGCTCGTCGTAGAGCGGGAGCGTGCCCGTTTCCACGATGGTCGCAATCTTGCCTGCCAGGTCGTCCCCGATGTCGGGCAGGTCGCTGAGGTCCTCCCCGGCCGCGACCAGATCGGCCACGGGGCGCGACAGCTGGTTGAGGGTGCGGGCGGCATTGCGGTACGCACGGATGCGAAACGCATTCTCGCCCTGGATGGCGAGCAGGTCGGCCACGTCCTCAAAAAGCGCGGCGACATCGGCGTTGTGAACAGGCATGGGAGCAGGCGGAGAGCGACCGGGAGAGTCAGCGTTTGTAGGTGCCTACGCGCTGGGCGTCGGCGAGCACGTGGCCCTCCATAGCACGCAGTACCTCCGCCTTCGGAGCACCGTCGTCCAGGTCGATGGCAGTGTCGAGCGCGTAGAGCTGAAACACGTAGTCGTGGGCGGCGTCGCCGGGTGGGGGACAGGGGCCGCCATAGCCCACGTCGTCAAAGTCGTTTTTGCCTTCGCGGGGAGGCGGGACGTGGTCGGCGAACTCGGTGCGTACATCTACGGCCCGGGGCAGCCGTGTGGTGTCGGGCGGCAGATTAAAGAGCACCCAGTGCGTGAACGTCTCGCCGGGGGCATCGGGATCGTCCACGATCAGCGCGATTGTGGCGGTGCCGTCCGGCACATCGGCCCATTCCAGCGTGGGGGAGACGTTTGCTCCCTCGCAGGTGTACTCGTGCGGAATGGAGGCGTGGGAGGCGAAGGGGGCGGCGGTGACGCGAAAGGCAGTAGACATGGCCGCTGAGACGTTGAGAAGGGGAATGAGGACGAACTCTGGAAGGGGGCGCACCGCCACCGGAGACAAGGGGCAGGGGGAACGCGTCTCGAGAGGGGGAGAACTGCTGTTTTCGTCTGCTCCAAGAGAAGTTTAGAGACGGGGTGCGGCCAACGGGAGTCGGGAGTCGATGTTCTGGGTACTGGTTCATGCACCCGGGCACAGCTGCTCGTAGAGCCGCTCGGTGTCGGTACGGCGGCACAGCTCCGTGCCGGGCGTCATGACGGCGGCTGCGCCGGCCGCCACCCCGAAGCGCACGGCGTCGGGGAGAGGCCAGCCGCGGCTCAGCGCCAGGACGAGGCCGCCCACCATGCTGTCTCCAGCCCCCACGCGGCTCTCGATGGGGACGGTGGGCGAGCGCACATGGAGCGTCTCTTCCGCCGTCACGAGCAGCGCGCCCGCGGCGCCCATGGACAGCACGATGCTTTCGCACCAGCCCTGTTCGATGAAGCCCCGTGCTGCCTCGATGCGTTCCGGGTCTGTTTCCAGCGTCCGGCCCGCAAGCTGTTGCAGTTCGCGCAGGTTGGGCTTCAGCAGGTACCAGCCTGCCGCTCGTGCCTCGCGCAGCGCCGCGCCCGAGGTGTCCAGAATGGGACGCGCGCCAAGGGCACGGGCCGTTTCGGCCACGGCCGTGTACGTGTCGCTGGGCACGCCGGGGGGAAGGCTGCCACTGGCCACAAGGTACTCCGGCGCGGGGTCTAAGGTACGGAGGGCTTCGAGACCGGCCTCCACCTCTGCTGCCGTGAGCGTGGGGCCGGGCATCCCAAACCGGAACTGGCGCCCGGTCGAGATTTCGGACACAATCAAGTTTTCACGGGTCCAATCTGTAACAGGCAGTGGACGGTGGTTTAGGCCCTCGTCCGCGAGCAGGCCGCCCAGCATCTCTCCCGGGGGGCCGCCGGAGGTGTACAGGGCCTGCGATGCACCGCCGAGCCGTCGCACCACCCGCGACACGTTGATCCCACCCCCACCGGGCTCGCGGGACGGAGCGTTGCATCGCAGCTTGTCCTCAGCCACCACCCGGTCGATGGACGTGTTCTTGTCGACGGCCGGATTGAGGGTCAGGGTGACAATTGGGGACATGGCGGGAGGCGCAACGAGATGAGGCGACGGAACGGCGCCGGCCCTTCGAAGAGGGAGCCAGGCAGAAGTGACCGGAGAAAAACCCGGATGGACGCTACCAAAATACGGCCAAAGCCGGCAAGATCCAACCCAGTCTTTCCGCAGTCGGGGGGCTTCTCCGGCGTACATCGAGAGGGAGCGTTCCGCGGAGGAGCGCCTGTTCCCGGCACCCGACAGGCGTTTCGCTTCCGGACCGCCGCCGACCACGCTCCGGGGCGCGCCTACGAGGGGCCAAGGCCCAGCGAGCGGAGCCGCCATGTATCCGCAATGATGCCGCGGTACTCGCGCACCAAGTCGCGCGTGCTGCGCCGTCCCACCCCCTGAATGGCCACAGTGTGGGGGTAGCCCAGGTCCGACAGGCGCGTTCCAAAGACGGCCTGTTGCAGCACCGCGGCGATGATTTCTGCCTCCACTTCACGCGCCCTCCGTCCATCCCGTAGGCTGCGCGCTGCGCCCCAGGCCGGACGTGGCTCACGACCTCTCAGGCGCCCTCCCAGGTAGTGCCCGATCTCGTGGGCCAGCGTGTGGGTGTAGCGGGGCGCCCCCGACGTGGCCACGGGAGCACTGGCCGGAATGCGTCCGAACAGGTACGGCGCAGTGCGCGACAGGGCGTCGGGGGACCGGAACCGATCGGCACTCAGGAGCACAATCTCGCCGCCGAGCACGGAGTACACCCCAAAGTGCAGGCTGTCCCTGCGAATGCGTACGGTATCGGGCAGTGGAATCATGCGGGCGTGCAGGCGTCGGAGTAGGGCCTCTTCCGCGTCGGAAAGGGGGCCGGCCTTTTCGTGCACGTACACCCCGGCCACAGTGCGGGCGTTGGGCAGCGGGTCGTTCTCCTGAGAAGCATGAGCGACGGGCACGAGGCCGGCGGCCAGAAGCAGGCCGCCGACGAGGGGGGCAACTAGGCGAAAAAGAGGCATGGCGGAGAGGGGGCGTAGTCCGTGTGCCGAGCCGGAACGGGCATGAATGCCGGGACTGGCCGTCGGGAATGCGCCCATTGAAGAGTGTTTTTGTGAAATAACAATTGGGGGCGTGTCATTTACGGCGCGTACAGAGCGGATCGGTCTAGGGTTCGTTGGTAGGGGTTGTTGGGGGCCACAACGTTGTCAGAACCGATCGTCACGTGCGGGCGGCCGGGCGCGGACGCTGGGCACGCGGCAGCGCTTCGGGAGAACAACGGACAAGGACCAAGCCGTTGGGAACAGTCCCATGCCGCTGTTTCGTTAAAGTTTTTCGAAGAAAGTGGCCGGGGCCTGAAGCGGCAGATCCGGGTCCGGCCTCGAACACGGAGGCATTTGAGTACCGCCCCCATTTTTTCCACATTCAGCCCTTGAGTCCTATGGATGTTCGAGAGGGTCCCCTCGACACACGCGTCAAAGACATCGTTCAGGCCAAAGACACCCTCACCGACGCCGACGGGGTGCTCACGACTCATCCTTCGGCAACGGTGTTCGAGTGCATTGGCCGCATGGTCGACCACGATGTAGGATCGATCGTGGTGGTGGACGACGGCGCCATCGCCGGCATTTTCACTGAGCGCGACTACATGCGCAGCATCGCCCTGCAGGGCCGGTCTTCGCGAGAGACTGCCGTCCGGGAGGTTATGGAGCCCGAGGTGGCGAAGGTGGGGCCCGAGAAGCCGCTCGTGGACTGTATGTACCTCATGACGAAGCTGCGGTGCCGTCACCTTCCGGTAGTAGACGCGGAAGGGGGCCTGCGTGGCATCGTCTCGATTGGGGACTGCGTAAAGCGGGTGCTGGACACGGCCCGGGCGGAGACCGACCGGCTGCAGCGGTTTGTACGGGGGGGATACCCGGGCTGAGGGGCCCTGTGCGCGGGGCCCGGCGAGAATCACACGGAGAACACACCACGGAGGCAAGATCGGGGAACTGTTTCCTCGTCGTAGAATTCGCACGCGGGGTGTACACACCGTGTGCCTCCAGAGGCACTTCTGCTCCTCTCCGCCCTCCGTTCAGAACGTCTTCCGACCTCCGTGAGCATACTCGCTGTAGGGACCGTTGCTTTCGACTCAATCGACACTCCCTTCGGCTCGGCCGAGCGCGTGCTGGGGGGCAGTGCCTCGTACCTGACGCTGGCCGCCCGCCCGTTCTGCGACGACGTACGCCTCGTGGGCGTGGTGGGGCACGATTTTCCCGACGAGTACCGCCAAGTGCTCGCCGACGGGGGCGTTGACCTAGAAGGACTGGAGGTGGACGAGGACGGGGAGACGTTCTTCTGGCACGGCCAGTACCACTACGACATGAACGAGCGGGATACGCTCGACACGCAGCTCAACGTGCTGGCTTCGTTCGAGCCCGACCTCCCGGCCTCCTACCGAGACAGCAACATTGTCTGTCTCGGCAATCTGGAGCCGGGCATTCAGCGCGATGTGTTGGACCAGGTTCACGATCCGGAGTTTGTAGTGGCCGACACCATGAACTACTGGATCGAAAACACCCCTGAGAGCCTCCGCACCACCCTCTCGCGGGTCGACTGCTTTGTAATCAACGATGCAGAGGCCCGTGAACTCGCCGACGAGCCCAATCTTGTGCGGGCCGCGGGCCAGATCCGCGACATGGGCCCAGAGATTCTCATTATCAAGAAGGGCGAGCACGGCGCGCTGCTCTTTACTGACGAGTCGGTCTTTAGCGCCCCGGCGTATCCGCTGGAAGACATCCAGGATCCCACTGGGGCGGGCGACGCTTTTGCGGGGGGGCTGGCGGGACACCTCCACCGGACGGGCTCGATCGACGAGGACGCCCTCCGCCGCGCTGTGATTTACGGCAGCGTAACGGCCTCCTACGTGGTGCAGCGCTACGGCCCCGATCGGCTTCTCGACCTCGACCCCGCCGCCATCGCCGAACGGGCCCGCTCGTTTCGGGAACTGGCGGCCATCCCCACGCTTGTTCCACTCGATAAGCAGTTGGTTTAGCCCAGTTGGTTGAGCCCAGTTGGCTTAGCCGCCTGGGGGCGCAGCAGCACGCGCCTCATACATGCCCCAGTTCCTCCTCCGGTTGCACTCTCGCAGTGATCCGCCTCCATGCCTGAACCTAAGTCCAACGTCGACACCGATCTGCCAGCGTCCGACGAGCACGTGACCACGGGCACCGTGCGCCTGGTCAACGCCGTCTTCTATGGTCACCATGGCGTCATGCAGGAGGAGCACCGCGTGGGTGGGCGCTACGAGGTAGACGTGAGCGTGGGACTCGACTTCGAGGAGGCTGCCCTCCACGACGACCTCACGCGCACGGTCAACTACGAGCAGGTTTACGAGTTTGTGCGGCAGCTGGTTACGGAAAACAACTTTTACCTGATCGAGAAGCTGGCCTACCGCATCGCGCACAAGGTGCGCGACACTTATCCCGACGTGGAAGGGGTGGAGGTGACTGTGCGCAAGCCCAATCCGCCGGTGGGGGGACCTTGCGACCGGGCAGAGGCCACGTACACCATCGACGATCCGGGCACGTGACGACTAGGTCGAAGGTTGGGGCCGCCGGTCGGACTCGGCGGTGGAGGAAGGCACGGAAGCCCCGCTGGGGGGCAGAAGGGCGGCGGGGGATAGGGAGGGGGCGGGCCGGGCAACGAACGTCATCAGGAAGTCGTACAGCAGACTGTCTACCTCGGTGGTGTCTGCGAGGTTGTCTAGCACCTGCTGCACCGTTTCTTCGTCTGGCAGAGCGGTGCGGTAGTATTCACGGTACACGAGAATGCGTTCGCGCTCGCGGCGGGCATCGAGCTCGCTGTGGAACTGAGTGCCGTAGACGGGAGCGTCGGCGAGGCGGAAGGCCTGATGGGGCTGGTCGTTGTGGGCCAATGCGGTGGCGCCAGGGGGGAGGGCCACCACGCGGTCGTGGTGGCCCATGTTGGCCCGAAAGCGCTGGGGGAACCGGCCGAAGAGAGAGTCCTGAGTTCCGGCGTCCAACAGTTCCACCCAGCCGCAGCCCAGCTCGGAGCGCTCTGGGTCGTGCACCACCTCCCCGCCCAAGGCCCGCGCAATCACCTGGTGGCCCCAGCACGATCCTAGAGTGGGGAGGCGGCGCTCCACGGCTTCCCGGACGAGGGTGTGTACGGGCTCAGTCCACGGATACGTCTGCGCCGCCGAGTACTTGCCCGCGCCGCCGATGAGGAGGGCGTCCACTTCATCAAGCCGGTTGGGGGCCGGAGTGTCGCCCCGGGCCACGTTCACGGTGTGCAGCTGTCCCGGGCGCAGGCGACCCCGCTCCAGAAAGCACTGCCGCTCCTGGGCCTCCATGCGAGGCGCGCTCCGGCACTGAAGCAGAAGCACGTGAATGGGCGGAGACGTGAGGGGCGAATCCAGCATGAGAACGGGGGCGTCGGCCGGGGAAGACTGCCCGATGCACTCGGGAAATGGGGCGATGGATAAGAAACAAGATGCTGCGTATACGCCGGGCCCGGGGAAAGGTTGAGGCCCATGGGCAATTCTACTCCGCAATGCCGTCCAGCAGGTCGCCGAACGATTCTTGGAGCGTGCGGTAGAGCCGTCGGAGAGGAAGCCCCACCACGTTGAAGTAGTCGCCGTCGAGGCGCTCGATAAAAAACGGGGCGGTGTGGTCCTGGATTCCGTAGCCGCCGGCCTTGTCCATAGGCGAGCCGGAGTCGACGTAGGCGCGAATCTCGGCGTCGGAGAGCGAGGCAAGCTCCACCGTGGTGTCGTCCACGGCGGTTACTTCACGGTGGGTGGCCGCGTGGGCCAGGGCAATGCCGGTGTGGACGGTGTGGGGGGCGCCGCTCAGGCGACGCAGCATGGAAACCGCGTGGGCCGCATCGTCGGGCTTGGTGAGGATCTCGCCGTCGTGACCCACCACCGTGTCGGCGGCCAGCACCAGGGCCGTCGGGCGAGACTCCGCCACCGGGCGTACTTTTCGCTGCGCGAGGGTCTGGACCGCCGTGCGGGGGGGCTGTGGGGCAGAAAGGGCCTCGTCGGCCGGGCTTGTCGTTGCCTCGAAGGCCACGCCGATGTGCTCCAGCAGGGCCCGCCGCCGGGGCGACTGGGAGGCCAGCACAAACGGGACGGAAATGCGAAGAAGCGGGTTCATGCGTCGAGCAACCAGTGTGGACGAAACCGTTCGAAAGAAGGAGCAATGGAGAAACGCCGCAGGGATGTAAAAGTTATTCAACCCCTCAACCTGTCACAAAAACGATGGGCGTGGGCCCACGCTGGCGGTTGACACCGGCTTAGAAAGCGGCTACTTTTTGGCGCTATCCTCCTCACCGGGGACGTTTCATCATGACCGTCTTGTCTGTCTGTAATCACAAGGGCGGAACGGGCAAAACCACGACGGCCATCCACGTTGCCGCGGCGCTGGGCCTGTCCGGGCGGCGCACGCTCGTCGTGGATCTCGATCCGCAGGGGTTTCTCACGCGCACCATGGGCTTCGGGGAGCCGGAGCCGGAGCAGTCGGTGGCCGCCTTTTTCGAGGCGGACCTTTCCCCTCAGCAGATAGAGGTGCGGAGCACGGAGGGCTTCGACCTAATCCCGTCCTCCAGTACCCTTACGCGGCGAATGCGCGACCTCAACAAGCCCACCGATGTGCTATGGGTGCGGGAGGTGTTGCAGTCGCTCGATCTGAGCTACGACGTGGTCCTCTTTGACACGGCAGCCGCCCTCACGGTGTACAGCCTCAACGCGCTTGTGGCCAGCCAGCACGTGCTTATTCCCGTGCTGCCCGAGTACCAGTCGGTCGTGGGGGGGGAGCAGACCTACCAGACGACCCAACTCGTGGAAAACAAGCTCAACCCGCTCCTGGAGTCGCGCCACTTTCTCTTCACGCAGGTGGACGCTCGGAAGCGAATGCACCGCACCTACCGGGAGTACATACGGGAGAAGTACGAGTCCATGGTGCTTGAGAGCATTGTGCGCACCAGTGCCTCGCTGGCCAAGTCGCAAAACGGGCGCACCACCATTTTCGACCGCGATCCAAACGCGCGCGGCGCCGTCGACTACGCCAACGCCACCGACGAGCTGCTCAGCCGCATCCAGGCGGCGGAGGCGGCGGATGAAGGGGCAGCTCCGGGTGCTGCGCGTGCGCCGGCAGAGGCTGCGTCGGAAAATGCCTCCGAGTTAAAGAAGATCCTTAGTTCCTAGCACAGCGTCCGGTTCTCAACGGAGTACAGGCCGCTTTGCACGATTGGCTAGAGCAAGTCGAGCCGCTCGATCTCGGCGGCCGACCAGTCGTAGAAGTGGCGGTCTGTCGCCTTTAGGGTGTTCACACAATCGTTGTAGAGGGTGCGGGCCGTCTGCACGTCCGGATGGGCCGGGTCGGGATGGGCCTCTATCCAGTGCCGCAGGTCGCGCAGGGCACGGGGCGAGTACGTATCCAGGTCGCCGTCCGTCTCGATCAGCGCGAGCTTCTTGTCCTCCTGACGGAGCGTGTAGAAGAGCACCCAAATGGAGACGCCAAAGAAGGCCACGACGCAGAAGAGCATCGTGGCCCATACGTCCAGAGAGAGTCCGAGCATGGCAGGCATTGGAACGAGGGAACGGTAGACGGGGAGCGGGGGCAGGCGAGGGCAGTTCCGGATGGGAGCAGTCCTGCATTATCGGGCCTTGTCCTCCGCGAGTCGGCCGCGGCGGCCCTCCAGGAACGACATGAGCGCGTAACCGAAGATGGGCACGCCCACAAAGACGGCCACGCCCCCAATCATCTGCGGCGTGCCGAAATTGGCCCAGGCGTAATTCGCCACGATGCCCAGCATCACCAGCGGGATGACGTACCGCACCAGGGGGTTCCAGACGGACGGCACGTAGAGGCCGGCGTTTCGGTTGATCTCCAGCACCCGCAGCCGCTCCGGCCCCAGGGCCCACCCGATGGCGCCGATGATGGCGAGGGTAGCGAGGGGGAGGCCGAAATTGCCAAACACGAAGTCGAGGAAGCCGAAGACGGTGGGCCAGTACGCGCTGGGAATGCCAAGCAGCCAGATGGCACCGCACACCGCTACCACCGTCTGCTCGCGACTGAACGCCGTTTCTTCACTCAGCGTAGTCACGCTCACCTCTGTGATCAGGATGGCCGAGGTAAAGGCGGCGAAGAAGAAGCCAACGAAGAACAGAATGGCCCACAGCACGCCGCCGGCCATCTGCGGGAAGACCTGCGGCAGGGACACAAAGGTGAGGCTCGCCCCCGAGGCCGGGTCCAGGTCGAATGCGAAGACGATTGGGAAAATGGCGAAGGCCGCCAGGATGCCCACACTCGAGTTCCCGATCACTGTAAACACGCCGCCCCCAATGGGAATGTCGTCGTAGTCCGGCAGGTAACTGCCCACGGTAAGCGCGATGCCCCAGCCCAGCCCCGTAGAGAAGAGGACCTGGCCGAGCGCCGTGATCCAGGTTTGGCCGAGTGCCAGCTTGCTCCAGTCCACCCCAAACGTGAAGGCGAGCCCGTCGGCCGCCCCCTCCAGTGTGAGCGCCCGAATCGTGATGGCCACCAGGGCAAGCACGAGCCCGGGCACCGCGTAGATTACGAGCCGCTCCACGCCCCGCCGAATGCCGAGGTACAGCACCGCCCCCACCAGCGCCATCGTGGCCGTGTGCGTACCGATGGTCAGGGCGGCGCTCGCGCGGAACCCGTCCCAGAATGCCGCGGGCTCGAAGCCGCCCGCCGTAAACGTGCCCATCAGCGCATGCACGGCGTAGTAGAGCGTCCACCCGACGACGGGCGAGTAGTACGACATGAGGGCCACGTTCACGACCAGCACCACCACGCCGAGCCCCACCAGCCCACGCGAGGACACCCCCTCGCGGAAGGCTCCGATCACGCCCTGCCCGGCGTACCGCCCAAAGCCGACCTCGGCGATGAGACCGGGAATGGCCAAAATGAACAGGAGCGCAAAGTACGCCAGAATGAACGCGCCGCCTCCACTCTCGCCGGTCACGTAAGGAAACCGCCAGATGTTGCCGGCCCCCACCATGGCACCGAGCATGGCCATCAAAAAGCCGAAGCGCGAGCCCCACTGGGCCCGCGAGAGCTCTACGGTTGAGTCGGACATCGACGCGGGGAAGCTGTGCATATTGTGTAAGCGGCCCCAAAGTAGGGACGACAGATCGAAATTTCGAACGGCCGCTTCCTGGGGGGGAAGGAAGAGAAAGGTGGGCCGCCGTACAAGAGGGACGCCGTACAGGGGACGCCATACAAGACGTGTGGACGTGGGGCATGTAGACGTGGGGCATGAGGCAGGACCACTGTGGGGGTGGGCCGGTTGCCGAAATAAATCCGTACGCACTCCGGAATTCCCTCGTGTTCTTGCTCGCGAACACTGTTCTTCGATGATCGACGAGATCAAAACTGCGGCCGACGATGTGTACTCCGAAGTCGTGTCCCTCCGCCGCGCATTGCACCGCCACCCGGAGCTTTCCGGGGAGGAGCAGGAGACGGCCCGGCGGGTGACGGCGTGGCTGGACGCGTACGACCTGCACGTGCGCACAGGGGTGTACGGCACTGGGGTGGTGGCGACGCTGGACGGCGGCCGGCCGGGGCCCACGGTGCTTCTGCGGGCCGACATGGACGCGCTGCCCATTCGCGAAGAGACAGGGCTCGCGTTTGCCTCGGAACAGGATGGGGTGATGCACGCCTGTGGGCACGACCTCCACACGTCGTCTCTGCTTGGCACAATCGCAATTCTGGCGGAGCACCGCGAGGCGGTGCACGGGCAGGTGCGGGCCTGCTTCCAGCCGCACGAAGAGCGCATCCCGGGCGGGGCCCCGTTCATGATCGACGAAGGCGTGCTCGATGCAGGCGAGGGCGTGCCGGCCCCCACCGCGGCCTTCGGGCAGCACGTGAAGCCGGATCTTCCGCCCGGAACCCTCGGGGTGCGCCCGGGCGGGTTCATGGCCTCCACCGATGAGGTATACGTCACGGTAGACGGAAAGGGCGGCCACGCAGCAGATCCCCACGCAGCGATCGATCCGGTTTACGTCGCCAGCGAAATCGTCACCGGCCTTCAGTCGCTCGTTAGTCGCCGGTGTCCGCCCGGCGTGCCGTCGGTGCTTACCCTCGGGCGCTTTGTGGCGGACGGGGCCACCAACGTCATCCCCGACACGGCCCGGCTGGAGGGCACCTTCCGGGCCATGGACGAGGACTGGCGCTTCCGGGCGCACGATCTCTTCCGGCGGCTCGTGCACCGCACTGCCGAGGCACACGGCGCCACTGCTACGGTGGAGGTGCGAGAGGGCTACCCCGCGCTCCGGAATGACGAGTCGACGACGGCCCTCGTCCAGAAGGCTGCCCGCGAGTACGTAGGGCCGGACCGCACGGTGGCGGCCGATCGGTGGTTCGCGGGCGAAGACTTCGCCTACATCCTGCAGGAGTGCCCGGGCACCTTCTACCAGCTTGGGGTGGGCAGTGAGCACGGCCTTCACACCGCACAGTTCAACCCCGACGAGGAGGCGCTCCGTACGGGGGCGGGGTTCATGGCGTATCTGGCGTGGCGGTA
>CAZFJR010000034.1:16346-22826 GCA_964519235.1 uncultured Salinivenus sp.
TCCGGACGCGGGACGCTCCGAACGCGGGGCTCCGGCGCGGACGCCGAGGCGCGCACCGAACGGCAGCGCGTACCCGCGGCATGATGTCCCCGCGAGGGCAAGGCGCTCAGCAGGTGCTGTCGCCGTTCGCCGTCGGCAAGGCGTTTTCTGGTGCAGCGGCGAAAACGCATAGGCGGCGTTGGCAACAAGATCCAGAATGTCCCGTCTCAAACACACGAAAGTTTGTCTGATCTTCGTGACCGCTTGGTTCGGTCGTCACATTTCCCGTTCCGCTCGCCGCGCCCAACTCCTGCCCGCAATCCGCCATGGACCAGACCCTGCACCTCCCCAATCACGTCAACATCATCGGGCCCACGACGGACTACGCCTACAAATGGGGCCTCAACGTGGGCCTTTCCGACACGAAGGCCCTCCGCCTCGCGCTCGCTGTCGATGAGCTTGTGACCGACGTCGTGCGGTTTGCGTTTCCCGGCGAGGAGGGGGCCTTCACCATTGCCTTCCGGGCCGACCTTTCCACGGCAGAGGTCATCATCCACGAAAAGGGCGAGCCCTTCGACCCATCGCAGCACGCGTACGATCCGCAGCGTGCCATCGAGGAGGACCATTTCGACGGGGCGGGGTTTGCCGTGGTGCAGCACTGCGTGGACGATTTTGCCTTTCTGAACCGGGGCCGGGAGGGGAAGGAGTTCCGGATCATGCAGCGCATCGAGTCGGAGCACATCGCGGAGCTTCACCCCACTGAGCAGCCGGACCCCGATGCCGATCGCGAAGACGTGTCCTACACGCTTGCCCCGGTGGAGCCGAGCGACGCTGAAGACATTGCAAAGCTCATTTACCGCACGTACGGGTACACCTACGCCAAGGAGGACCTCTACTACCCCGAACGCATCGAGCGGGCGCTGGAGCAGAACGAAAAGTTTGGGGTGGTCGTGCGCAGCGAATCGGGGCGAACGGTGGGCTACTTCGCCGTCCTCCGGTCGTCGGACTCCACCATCGGGGAGGTGGGCGAGGCGGCCGTGGACGTGAACCACCGGCGACGCGGCCTCATGAAGCGAATGCTGCGCACGCTGATCGACCAGGCCAACGAAAAAGGCCTGAGCGGGGTGTTTGGGGAGGCAGTGACGGTGCACGACATCAGCCAGCGTGTAAACCATCACTTCGGCATGGTGTCTACGGCCCTGCTGTTGGGGCTCTTTCCCCCGGAGCGCTTCCGGTCGCTGGCCGACGATCACACCCAGCCCATCAGCATCGTGATCGATTTCCGGCCGCTGGTGCCCTACGAAACGGTCACGGCCTACCTGCCGGCCCCCTATGCCGATGTGCTGCGGCAGATCTACGACGCACTGGGGGTGGAGGCGCTTCGGGTGCCGCCCGCCTCGGCCGCAACGCCCCGCGAGGCGGTGGCCGACACCACCGAGATGGACGCGCGCATCCGCTACACCTACGGCCACGTGGTCTTTGTGGTGGAGACCGTCGGGCAGGACCTTCCGGCACAGGTGCAGCAGGCCCTCGACGACCTGGAGGACGAGGACATGTCGGTTGCGTGCGTGGACCTGCCGCTCGATGCCCCCTCCACTCCCGCCGCCACGGCGATGCTCCGCGAACATGGCTTCGTCTTTGCCGGGCTCATGCCACGCTTTCATCACGACCGCGACTACCTGCGCCTGCAGCGCCCGCTGGTGTCGCTCGATCCGGACGCCATCACGGTGTACTCGGACCTCGCCACAACTCTTAAGCAGCACATCTTGGAGGAGCTGTCATGGACCTCGAACGCCACGGAGACACCCTTACCGTCCGCCCCCGACGCGACTTCAACCTGATGGCGGTGCGTCACCTGACGTACCACCTGGACGACGCGAGCCGCGTCCGCATTGACCTGGCGCGCGCCCGCCTGGTCGATACGGAGGCCATCATGGCGCTCCACCGGCTCCGAGAGCAGGGGGTGGAGGTGGTGCTCCTGGAGCCGCCCGCCATTTTTTACGAAGTGCTGGAGGTGCTGGAGCTGGAGTCGGCGCTTGACGTAGAGCAGCTTGTGGAGCGGGAACGGTCGTAGCGACGCGCCCGGCGAAGGGCCTGCGAACGTTGCGCGCCGCCGGTCGTGAAAGAGCCCATCCCGTTCTGCCGTTCGTCACCCCGTACTGCATGCCTTCCGCCTCCCCCGAGACGGACCGCCCTGTGTCTGCCGACGCCCTGCAGGCGTACGTACACGACCACGCGGACGCCTACCTTCAGTTTTTGGGCCAACTCGTGCAGGCGGAGTCGCCCTCGACCGATCCGGAGACGCAGGCACGTGTGCAGCGCCTCCTGGCCGAGGCGCTCGCTGATCTTGGCTTTGCGGCGACCCACCTGCCGGGGACGAACACGGGCGGCTCTGTGTATGCACGGCCGGTCGATCGTTCTGAGGGGGCGCCGTGCCAGCTTCTGCTGGGCCACAGCGATACGGTCTGGCCCGCCGGCACGCTCGACACGATGCCGGCGGAGAGGAACGGCAACGAACTGCGCGGGCCGGGCGTGTTCGACATGAAAGCGGGCCTGGCAAACATCGTGTTTGCGCTCCGGGCGCTGGACGCCCTCGGGGGCACACCTGCCGTGTGCCCGCTGGTGCTCGTTACGAGCGACGAAGAGATTGGCAGCCCGGAGTCGCGTCGCCACATTGAGCGGCTGGCGGAGGCGGCCGAGCGCGTGTTTGTGCTGGAGCCGGCCCTGGGGCTGGAGGGCCGAATCAAGACGGCCCGCAAGGGCACCGGCGAGATGACGCTCCTCGTGCGCCCCACCGACCCGGCCCCGGAGGGCAACGTGGTGCTGGAGCTCTCGCGCCTCGTGCAGCGGCTGTACGACCTGCAGGACCCCGACCGCGGTGTCACCATCAACGTGGGCACCATCGACGGGCAGCACGGCGGCGGGCCGAACGGGGCGGCGCGGGGACGCCTCGTGGCGGACGTGCGGGTGCCCACCCACGACGATGCGGCACGGCTCCGCGCGGCCATTCGGTCGCTGGAGGCCGACACCCCGGGCGTGCAGGTGGAGGTGCAGGGCGGGATCGAGCGCCCTCCGCTGGAGCGCACCGCCGCCAACCGGCGCCTCTGGCAGATGGCGCAGGAGCGAGGTGCCTGGCTCGGGCTCTCCCTGGAGGAAGGACGGGCCGGGGGGGCGTCGGACGGCAATTTTACGAGCCAGCACACCGCTACGCTTGACGGCCTCGGGGCGGTCGGGGACGGGGCGCACGCCGACCACGAGCACATTCGCATCGAGGAAACCCTCGACCGCTGCGCCCTGCTCGCCCTGCTGCTTGCGGCCCCGCCGCTTGCGCAGAACGACCCGGCGTAGGCACGAGGTGAGGGCGACCCAACGCGAGGGCGACCCAACGCGAGGGGCTACGAGCGGGCGGTGGCCGACGAGATGGCTGCGCGCTGCCGCAAGCGGGCGTACACCGTGTCGGCTTCCTTGCGGAGCGCCGGAGAGAGCGCGCCTGAATCGACGGAGTGTGTGCGGGGGGGCTGGAGGCGGTCGGCCTGTGACGTGAGTGCTGCTGTGGGCAGATCCAGAATCTCGGCCAGGCGGGCCAGGGCGGGCTCGGGGTCGTCCGTGAGGCGCGCGTAAGAGAGCAGGACGGCGGTGTCGGGGGCGTGCTGCAGAACGTACCGGTAGGCAGCAATCCAGTAGCGCACCCAGAACGCAAGCCGGTCGGGCGACGGGGCGTCGGCCAGCCAGTCGTCGAAGTTAACCGGCTTGAGGCCTTTCCCAAACTCGTGGTGCCCAATGGCTTCCATGTACGTGCGCACAAAATCGTCCTCCGTGTGAATCTCCAGGAAGCGGTCGTGCTGGCGGCGCATGGAGGCGGCCTGCTGCACCGGGGCCCGAAACGGGACGACCATGGTGCCGGCTCGCAGCGGAGCCGGTGGGGCGGCGAGGCGGGCAATGTTGAGGTTGTTCTTCGAGAGATAGCGCCGCCGCTCGGGGGCGTCCGACTGACGCACGGCGATGATCTTGCGCATGTGGCGCCGAAAGAAGCGGTCGAACTCCGCGTTCTGGTCGCCCTCGGTCCACGGACGGATGTGGTCGGCCCGGTAGTGGTCGCCCCAGAAATGCTTCCACACCATTTCCTCGAAGGCCTCCGGGCTTGTTTCCGATACCTCCAGGCCGTCTCCATGGGCCCGTTCGCGGGCCGTGGCCTCCACGCCAAACTGTCCGGTGTACTGGTCCCAAAAGAGAGGGCACAGCACGAACGGCATGTCCTGGTACGTGTGGCTCGCAAAGCGGCCCGTGTCCCAGAGCAGGCGCAGAAGAATGGTGGTGCCCGAGCGGGGAAGCGCCGTCACAAAGACCGGATCGTCCGCCTGAATGCTCGCCAGGCGATCCCGGTACAACGTCTCTTCCATGTCGGCCAGGGCGTGCTGGGCCGTGCCGGCCCGGAAGGCCGTGCGGTGCAGAAGCCGGTCGAGCCAGCCGTAGCGGTCGTCGAAGGTCATGAGGAGCGGACCTGTTGGACGAGGAGGTATGCGAGCAGGCCGACGACCGGGGTGGCGACCAGAAAGTGGATCCGCTGCAGGACGTGGAGGGTGCCCGTAAAGGTGCCCACGCCCATGCGGGACAGCAGCCACACGCCCGCCAGGGGAAGGCCAAGCGCGAGGGCGCTACCGCCCGTGAGGATGCCCAACAGCCGAAAGAGTTGGCGCGAGCGCGCCTGCAGGGCCTGCTCCTTCCCTGCGTCGTCCAGCGAGTCGTCGCGCAGCACATGGAGGCAGGCGGTGCTGTGCTCGCCCACCTCGCGGGCCCGCGCCGGCAACCGAAGCCGTTCGAGCGTCGCGGCGAAGCCCACCACCACAAAAAGCGCAAGGACGAGGTTCATTGGCCCGCCGGTGCGTCGGCCGAGGAGTCGGCAGAAGCGGCGGTCGGCTCTTCTTCGCTCGACATCCGCTTGTACAGCCGCTTCAGGGGGAACCACAGGAAGCCGAAGAGGGAAGCGAGCAGGGCGGCGGCGGCCGCGAGCAGAGCGCCGATGCCGGAGATCACACTTCCGGGCCCGCCGTACGCGTGGGCCGCATCGGGCATTACAAGAGCGGCAAGGGTGAGCGCGAGAAGCGCACCGGCCAAGCGAAGGGGAGAACGAGTCATGATGATTGCGTGCGGGGTGTGGGAGACGAAAGAGGGGGCGGGCGGCTCGTGGCCCACCGCTGTGCGGAGCGTGTACGGAATGAGCGGAGACCCGCATGGGAGGCGGGTCCGACGATGGGAGAATGTCCTACGTCTTCCCAAATTTATGGGCAAAGACCAGACCGATGCAACCGACGAGGGCGCCTCAACTGCGTGAATTCTGCTACGCATCCTCCCCGAGGGCCCGCAGCGCGTCCGCATCCAGTCGGTGCCCGCCCGCAAAGGTGCGGGTGGACGCCGGGATGTCGTGGGCAGAGAGGCGCTGCTGCACCGCTGCGCGCCGCTCGGCAGACACGTACGGGTCGTCCGTGCCGAATACCAGCGTGAGGTCCAGGTCTCGGAGCACGTCGGCGTGGGTCGCAAGGTCGAGGTCGTGCGCCGGGGCCCCGCCCCACAGCACCAGCCGATCTACGGGGCAGTCCCCGAGCAATGCCCAGCGGCTGGCAGTGGCGGCCCCTTGCGAGAAGCCGAGCACCCGAAGGCGCGGGGGCTGGCCCTCAGGGCGAAGGTGGCGAACCGCAGCGTCGAGGTACGCAACGTAGTCGTCGATCTCCGCCTCGCGGGCCTCGCGCGTCATCCAGGACGCCCCCACCTGTTCGTGCGTGTCGAGGCCGTCGACGTAGAAGCGGGAGAGCCCCTCCGGCGCCACTACGCACCGATTCGGGCCCGCGAGGGGCGCGAGCGCCTGGGCAAAGTCCGCCGCGCGCTGTCCGTATCCGTGCAGCCCCACCCACCAGGTGCGCGCCGTGCGGGGCGTGCCCAAAGTGGCCACCCGGGCCGTGCGGGCGACGCGCAGGGTATGAGTGGAAGGGGCGGGCATGGGGGAGAGGGGCAGTGCAGGAACTGGGCGAGAGCGAAACAGCCTTACGACAGATGCCCGTCCGGGGCCAGCGTGCGTTCGAGGCGGTCCAGGGCCGCCTCCGCGGAGGCAACGACGTGCACGAGGTCGGTCACAGGAGCACGCGCAAAGCGGCCCTCTTCCAACTCCCCGAAAAACGAGAGCAGCGTTTCAAAAAACCCATCCACGTTCACGAGGGCGATGGAGAGGTCGTGATAGCCGCGTTGCTTGAGCGTGAGCACCTCCATGAACTCCTCCAGGGTGCCGTAGCCGCCCGGCAGCACGGCAAACGCGTCGGCCCGCTCGTACATGATTCGTTTGCGTTCCCGCATGGTGTCGGTCACGATCAACTCGTCGGCATCGTAGGCGATGCCCTCGCGCGACTGCAGCTTTGCCGGAATGACGCCCGTGACCGTCCCGCCGGCCTCATGCGCCGCCCGGGCCGTCACCCCCATCAGCCCCACAGCCCCGCCGCCGTACAACAGGTT
>CAZFJR010000035.1:0-4785 GCA_964519235.1 uncultured Salinivenus sp.
TGCACCGCTTCCCCGCCGAGATCAAGGCGTTTTACATGAAGCGGGACCCGGACGACGACCGTCTGGCGATGGGCATCGATGTGCTTGCGCCGGAGGGCTACGGCGAAATCATTGGCGGCGGGGAGCGGGCCACGGACCTCGACTTTCTGAAGGAGCAGATTGAGGCGCACGGCCTGCCGGAGGAGGTGTTCGACTGGTACCTCGACCTCCGCACGTTTGGCTCGGTGCCCCACAGCGGCTTTGGCCTGGGGCTGGAGCGGACCGTCTCGTGGCTCTGCGGCCGCGACCATGTCCGCGAAACCATTCCGTTCCCCCGCACCATCGCGCGCTTGCATCCGTAGTGGGCGCCCGTCCCGCGAACGGTGGCGGCCGGGCTGACTGGGCGCCTGGGAGGCCGACGCCCAGTACGAATTGGCAGGGGGCACTCGTTCAGGAAGGCCCACACCGGTAGATTTTCCCAGCTCTGCTCCACGTCATGGTCCGACCTCTCTCGCTTTCCTTCGTACTCATCCTGAGTGTGCTCGCGGGGCCCGCACCCGCCACTGCGCAGGACGCGTCTCCCGCCACAGTCACGGTCCGTGGAGAGGGAACGGCGGCGGCCGCCCCCGACCGCGTGGTGGTCCGTTTTGGGGTCGTCACGCGGGCCCCGACCGCCGAGGAGGCGCGCCGCCGCAACGCCACGTCCGCCCGCGACGCGATGAACGCAGTACGGGCCCTCGACATCTCCGAGCAGCAGTTGCGAATGGAGAGCCTGCGCCTGCAGCCGCGCTACGAGTACAACGACGAGGAAAACCGCCGCGAGCTTCGCGGCTACACGGCCACCCGTCACGTGGTCGCCGAGGTAGACAGCCTCGATGTGCTGCCGCAGCTTGTGGCGGACGTCGTGGCGGAAGGGGCCAACCGGCTCGATGCCATCGACTACCAGCTTCGAGACCGTGCAGCTCTGCGCAACGAGGCGCTCCGCAGCGCGGCCGGGGCGGCCCGTGAAAAAGCGCAATTGCTCAGCGAATCTCTGGGGGCGGTGCTCGGGCCGGTCCGCACCATCACCGAGCAAAACTTTAACGTGGTGCGGCCCACCCCCCGGATGGCCCGGATGCAGACGGCCGCGAAGACGAGCTCCGCACAGGCGGAGCCGGAAGCTTACGCCGCGGGCGAGATCGAAGTCTCGGCCCAAGTGCAGGTGGTGTTTGGCCTGCGCACTGATTGAGCCGCACCGTCAAGAGGACGCCTGCTCCACGGGCTCCAGCCGCGCGTACTCCTCGTCGCGAAACAGGCGCGAGCGCACCACGAAGCGCACGCCTAGGGGAATCTCCAGCGAGAAGCTGGCCCCGCGCCCCTCTTCTACGTCGATGGTGAGCTGCATGTGCTTCCAGTACTCGAACTGGTCGCGGGCCATGTAGAAGGGGCATCCGTGAAGGTCGCCGAGATAGACGTCGCTCGTCCCAAGTCGAAAATCGCCCTTTTCGAAGCACATCGGCGCGGAGCCGTCGCAGCACCCGCCGCTCTGGTGAAACATGAGCGGGCCGTACCGCTCCCGAAGCTGATCGATGACGGCTTTCGCGTCGTCGGTCGCGACGACGCGGGGCGGGGGAGACGGCATGGCAGTGGAGAAATGGGGGATGAAATCGGCGGTTGTGCGGGGCTACGCGGCGCCGTTCGTCATGTCCAGGACGACGCGTCCGTTGATGGTGCCGTTCCGCATGCGGTCGAAAATGGGGTTGATGTTTTCCAGCGGCTCGGTGGACTCGACGTGGGCCTGTACCTGCCCGTCCGCCGCGAAGTCGATGGCCTCCTGAAGGTCGTTTCGGGTGCCAACGATGGAGCCCCGAATGGTGATGCCGTTCAGGACGGTGTTGAAGATGGGCAGGGGAAAGTCGCCGGGCGGCAGGCCGTTGAGCACGAGAGTGCCGCCGCGCCGCAGGGTGTCGAGCGCCTGCCGGAAGGCGGGGGTGGAGACGGCGGTGACCAGGGCCCCGTGCACGCCTCCAATGGCGTCCTGAAGGGCCTCACCCGGGTCGTCCGTGCTGGCATTGACCGTGAAGGCGGCCCCGAGGTCTTCCGCCAGTTCCAGTTTTTCGTCGGCGATGTCCACGGCCGCCACCTGCATGCCCATCGCTCGGGCGTACTGCACGGCGAGGTGCCCCAGCCCGCCCACGCCCGAGACGAGCACCCATTGCCCGGGCCGCACGCCGGTCATCTTCAGGCCTTTGTACGTCGTCACCCCCGCACAGAGGATCGGGGCGAGCGACGCAAAGTCCGGCTTGTCCGGCAGCACGCCCACGTACTCGGGGTCCGCAAGCGCGTACTCTGCGTACCCACCGTCGACGCTGTAGCCGGCGTTTTCTTGCTCGTGGCAGAGCGTCTCCCAGCCCGCCCGGCAGTGCTCGCACACGCCGCAGGCCGTGTAGAGCCAGGGCACGCCCACCGCATCGCCTTCCTTCACGTGGGTAACGTTGCGCCCCACGCCCGCCACGTAGCCGACCCCTTCGTGACCAGGGATAAGGGGCAGTTTGGGCTTTACCGGCCAGTCGCCCTCGGCCGCGTGGAGGTCGGTGTGACAGACGCCGCTGGCCTGCACGTTGACCAGAATCTCGTCGGGGCCGGGCTCTGGGGTGGAGGCGTCTTCGATGGAGAGGGGGCTTCCAAATTCGTGAACAACCGCTGCTTTCATGGGGACAGGGGCTGGGAAAAGATGGGAAGGTAGGTGAAATGAGGCGAGCGGGACGGAGGGCGATGTCGCCTCCGCCCCGCGTGTGCCTCCTGACCCGCGAGCCGACAGACCCGCGCGGGCCTAGAAAAAGCCCATCGGCTCCTCGTCGTAGCTGACGAGCATATTCTTCGTCTGGCGGTAGTGATCGAGCATCATCTTGTGGTTCTCGCGCCCGAACCCGCTCTTCTTGTAGCCGCCAAACGCCGCGTGGGCGGGGTACAGGTGGTAGCAGTTTACCCACACGCGGCCCGCCTCAATGGCCCGCGGCACGCGGTACAGCTGGTGGGCATCGCGCGTCCACACGCCGGCCCCGAGGCCGTAGAGCGTGTCGTTGGAAATCTCGACGGCCTCGTCCACGTCCTTGAACGTCGTGAGGCTCGTTACCGGCCCAAAAATTTCTTCCTGGAAGACGCGCATCTTGTTGTGCCCGCGGAAGATGGTGGGCTCGATGTAGTAGCCCTTGTTGGCGGGCTCGCCGTCGCCCCCGGCCGCCACGGCCAGTCCTTCCGCCTTGGCCACTGTGCCGCCCACGAGCACCTCGGCGCCCTCCTCGCGGCCGACCTCAAAGTAGTTCTTGATCTTCTCGAACTGGTCGTTGGAGGCCTGCGCGCCCACCTGCGTCTCGGTGTCGAGCGGGTTGCCGACAGTGATGGTTTTTACGCGCTCCACGACCGCCTCCGTAAATGCGTCCGCAATCGACTCCTGCACGAGGATGCGGGACGGGCAGGTGCACACCTCGCCCTGGTTGAGGGCAAACATGGCCGCGCCCTCCAGCGCCTTGTCCCAGAACGACCCGTCTTCGTTCTGCACGCTCTCAAAGAACACGTTCGGGCTCTTGCCGCCCAGTTCCATCGTGACGCGGGTGAGGTTTTCGGAGGCGTACTGCATCACGAGGCGTCCAGTCGTGGTCTCGCCGGTAAAGGCGACCTTTGCGATGCGGTCCGACTGCGCGAGCGGCTTGCCCACTTCCGGCCCGTAGCCCTGCACCACGTTCAGCACGCCGGCCGGCAGCACGTCGGCCTCGTCGATCAGGCGCAGCCACTCCATGATGGAGACCGGGGTCTGCTCGGCCGGCTTCACCACCGTGCAGTTGCCCGCCGCCAGGGCCGGGGCAATCTTCCAGGCCGCCATCAGGAGCGGAAAATTCCACGGGATGATCTGGCCGACCACCCCCAGTGGCTCCGGCACATGCAGGGCCACCGTATCTGCGTCCAGTTCCGAGGCCGACCCCTCCTCCGCACGAATCACTCCGGCAAAGTAGCGAAAGTGGTCCACGACGAGCGGAAGGTCGGCGTTTAGCGTTTCGCGGATCGGCTTCCCGTTGTCGACCGTGTCGACGCGGGCCAGAAACTCCAGGTTCTCCTCTGTAATGTCCGCAATCTTGTTGAGAATCTGGGCCCGCTCGGCGGGGGGAATTCGGCCCCACTCGTCTTTTGCCTCGTGGGCGGCGTCCAGGGCACGCTCTACATCCTGTTCAGAGGAGCGGGCCACCCGGCAGTAATTCTCGCCGTCGATGGGGGAGGGATTTTTGAAGTACTCCTCGTTCACGGGGCCGACGAACTCGCCCCCGATGTAATTGCCGTAGGTCGACTGCAGCGATGGGCGGTCGTAGATCATGGGTGGAGGGGCGTATGTGTGGAAACTTTGGCGATGGCAGGGAAGTGAAAAAAGAAAGCGCTTCCGTGCCCGTCTCGCGGTGTCCTGTCAACCGGTGCCGGAATCCATCCAAAACAGCTCTGTGCCAGCGCTCAGCTCCCCAGTGTGGATTCGCCAGTAGTGTGGATTTGCTAGTGTGGATTCGAGGGCTCGCGTTCTGCTGCCCGGCGTGATATGATCGATCCTACAGCATCTCGTTCTGAAGGGCCGCCGCAAATGCTCGCGGAGCGTCGGGTGTGTGCGGGCGGGGTCGACCTCCAGTGCACCTTCTACGCGGCACACCGGTTGCTGAAGGGACTGAGCCTACCCGCGCCACATCTCTTGTACTGTGGCGTGCTCGCGGGCCGCATGGTGGCCCATGCCTCGACCGGAGACACCTTTGCCGTGGCGCCGGGCGATTCGCTGGTGTTGCCGCGGGG
>CAZFJR010000035.1:4885-8895 GCA_964519235.1 uncultured Salinivenus sp.
CTTCTTCGGACGCCGGCACGGCCGCTCCTCCGAGGTCCGGCGACGTCCCGTGCGGCAGCCGGCGGGCTTGCCGCGGCAGTGGCGCACGTGCACCGGCATCTCGACCGCCACATTCCAGTCGCCGAACTGGCCGAGGCAGCCTGTATGAGCGAGTCTACGTTTTACCGGGCCTTCCGTACTAACTTCGGGCGGACGCCCCACGAGTACGTCACGCTCGCCCGCATGCGTCGGGCCGAGCAGTTGCTCCGCGACCCGGACCGGTCGATTACCGAGGTGAGCTACGAGATTGGGTTCCGCAGCGTGAGCCACTTCATCAAGACGTTCAGGCAGCACGCGGGCAGCACGCCGAAGGCGTACCAGCGCGCACGGCAAGAGAAAGTGCGTGGGGCCGACGGGCGAGAGGGGGGAACGCATGGGGCGGCTGCCTGAGGGCTCATGGCAGGCGTGCCCCCAGCCACGCGCCGAGGTCGCGAAGCACGAGGGCTTGTTCGGGCTCGTTGAACGTTTCGTGGTAGAGGCCGTCGTAGAGGCGGAGCGTCTTGTCGGGCGCGACGGCCCGTTCGTAGAGCCGTTTGCTCCAGGCCGGGGTCGCCAGCGGGTCGGCTGTGCCGTGGATCACGAGGAAGGGCGTGTCGAGTTCGTGCAGCCGTTCCCGTGCGGCACGGCCGGCTCGCAAGAGCTCAGCGCCAGTGCGCGCAAGGGTGCGCCCGTGATAGTTGAGGGGGTCCGCGTCGGCGGCCTCCACCACCGCCGGGTCGCGCGAGATGGCGCCGTCGGGCCCGCGAACGGTGGGCACGGTGGGAAAAAAGCGCCCCACGACCTGTGCCACCGGCCGCAGCCACGTTCCGAGGTCGGGATTTACCTCAATGGCGGGGGCACTCAACAGAAGCCCACGGAGGCCGTCGGGGTGCTCCAGGGCGTGCAGCAGCCCGGCGAGGCCGCCCATGCTGTGCCCGAAGAGGAACAGGGGGCGTCTTGGCGTCCGGGCGGCCACGTGCGCCCGGACGCTCCGGAGATCGGTCAGGTACTGCTCGAACCGATCCACGTATGCACGGCGTCCCTCCGACCGCCCGTGCCCACGCTGGTCGTAGGCGTACACGGCGGCCCCTCGTTTTACAAACGCCTCGGCCACATGGTCGTAGCGGCCGCAGTGTTCGGCGTAGCCGTGAACGAGAAGTACGGTCGCCGTTGCATCTTGGGCCGGCGTCCAGCGTTGCGTGTAGAGCCGGAGCCCGTCGGGGGCTATAACGGAGCCACGGCCAGAGGGGGGAGGCGCGGTGGGAGGCATACAGGTGCGGCGGATGAGACAAAGCAAACCAGAAAAGGAACGGGAGCGAAGCGCGAATGATGCAGGCCTGGCCCACAGCGTGGGCCCGGTGCAATGCGAGGCAGTGCGGAGGAGAGCGGTCCGTCCCGAACGCCCCGGGTGAATCCCCCAACAATTTGGCGCCGTGGACCGGGGCCAGAAAACAAGGAAGAAACAATTTTGCCGACAGCGTTATTTTCGATGATCGTCGACGCGCCGATAGACGACGAGCCTCCGTCATGAGTCTTTCCCCGCTGGTCCGGTCTTGCCGAGAGCTGGCTGCGCTCCCATTGCGGAGCCTCGTGGCTCTCGTGCAGCAGGTCTCGCACTGGGCTGTGGCGCGGGGGCGGCAGGCACGGCAGAAGCAGCATGCGAGTGCGCAGTACATTCGCCCCTCCTCCCGCGTGCTTGAAGACCCGCCTGGGGAGCAAGCGGCCACGCCGCCCCTTCAGGCCCGGTGGCTCGCCCGTGTGCTCGTTGCGTCTCGTCCGCTTGGGCCCTAGTTTTGCCCTTCTCGTGCCCGGCCGCCCCGTCGGACCCGACACGTCCGTGCGCGAAAGCCCTCGCCGCGATGTCGCACCACCCTCGTGGCACAGAGCCCCGCGCAGCGACGGGCCGACAGCGTTTCTACACACGGTTTCACTTTGCCAACTGAGCGAGCACATTCCATGCAGGGGAACGGTTTTAAGATCGGACTTACGATTTTCTTCGTCGGCCTGTGCGGGTTCTACCTCTTTCCGTCGGTTCAGAACCTGTACGTGAGCTACAAGATGAACAACATGGCGGCGGCCGAGCGGGCCGAGTACCAGGAGGAGAATCGCCAGTGGCTCCAGCAGGTGGACCAGAACTCCCTCAATCTGGGCCTCGACCTGCAGGGCGGCATGCACGTGACCCTGGAGGTGGAGGTGGCCAACCTGCTCGACCAGCTTGCCGTGAACAAGGACGAGGCCTTTCGCCAAGCCCTTCGCGCCGCCGACCGCCGGGCCGAAAACGAGGACATCTCCGTCGTGGACGCGTTCGTGGAGGAGTTTGAGGCCGAGAACCCCGAGGGCCGCCTCTCGCGCTATTTCCGCAACGAAACCGAAGGCATTACGCGCCGCTCCTCCAACGGGGACGTGGCGGAGTATCTGGGCAAGCAGGCCGATAGCGCCGTGCAGAACGGCATCCAGGTGGTGCGCAACCGGGTAAACCAGTACGGGGTGACCGAGCCGTCCATCCAGCGCCAGGGCGACGAGCGCATTGTGGTGGAGCTGCCCGGAGTGAGCAACCGCGAGCGGGTGCGCGACCTGCTGGAGAGCGCCTCGCAGCTCAGCTTTCACCTCATGTCCAACCCGCAGCAGCTCAACGAGTCGGTCCAGCGTATCATCGAGTACTACGAGCCGACCGCCGAGGACTCCGCTCGAATTGCGGAGGCGAACGCAGCCGACACGGCCGCGGCCCCGGCGCCCGGCGACACAACCGAGACGTCTACGGGAACAGAGATCGCCGGCTCGGGGCAGGAGGCACCGCAGGAGGGCACGTCTCTCTCCGAGCCGGGCGCGGACCAGGCCGGCCCTCAGAACGACCTTCTGGCCGTGATGCAGCCGATGCCCGCGCAAGACCAGCCCATCTTCGGGCGCGTCTTCGCCGCGGACACGGCGCAGGTCAACGACCTGCTTTCCCGGCCGGAGGTGAATCGAATGCTTCCGCCCGGCATTGAGCTTATGTGGACGGCCAATCCGCGGCTGACCACGCAGGATGGGCGCGAGGCGTTTCACCTACTGGCCGTTCAAGAGGAGGCCGAGCTCGCCGGAAACGTGGTCACGCAGGCCTCGGTACAGTTCGACCGCCAGACGAACGAGCCGAAGGTGTCGATCACCATGAACTCCGAGGGGGCGCGGGTTTGGGATCGCGTCACCGCCGCCAACGTGGGCAATCAGGTCTCCATTGTCCTCGACGGACGGGTCTACTCGAACGCGACCATCCAGACGCGCATCTCGGGCGGGCGCACCGAAATTACGGGGCTCGACTCGCGGACGGAGGCGTCGGACATCGTGACGGTCCTGCAGTCCGGGCGGCTTCAAACAGACCTGAACATTATTTCGGAGCGCACGGTGGGTCCGAGCCTCGGGGAAGAATCCACGCGGGCCGGTTTCATTTCCGTCGTGTCGGGCTTTCTGCTGGTGGTGCTGTTCATGATTATGTACTACCGCACGGCCGGCGTCGTGGCCAACGTGGCCCTGCTCCTGAACGTGATCCTGATTCTTGGCATCCTGGCCGGGTTTGGGGCCACGCTTACCCTGCCGGGCATCGCCGGAATTGTGCTCACCATCGGTATGGCGGTGGACGCCAATGTGCTCATCTTCGACCGGGTGCGGGAAGAACAGGCCACCGGCAAAACGCTGCGGGCCGCCGTAAACGCCGGCTACGAAGAGTCCCTGAGTGCCATTCTCGACGCCAACATCACGACGTTCTTCGTGGGAGTCATTCTCTACTCCTTCGGGGTTGGGCCCATTAAAGGCTTTGCCGTGACGCTGATGGCCGGGATTCTGTCGTCCCTCTTCACGGCAATCATCGTAACCCGCATCCTCTTCGACTACATGGTGGAAGAGCGGCGGATGCAGGTGAGCTACGGATAGCTGTCGCCAGCCTGCAACACACCCATCCCCGGGGCCTTCGCAACAGGGCCTTCGCAACAGGGCCTTCGCAACAGGGCCTTCGCAAC
>CAZFJR010000035.1:8995-22691 GCA_964519235.1 uncultured Salinivenus sp.
GGGCCTTCGCAACAGGGCCTTCGCAACAGGGCCTTCGCAACAGGGCCTTCGCAACGGGACCTTCGCAACGGGACCTTCGCAACGGGACATTCAACCACGGACGGATCATCATGCGCCTTTTTGAAGACGCCGATTACAGCCTCATCCCCAATCGGCGAATCGGATACGCCATTTCGGGGACGCTGCTCACCCTCAGTATCATCTCGCTGCTGTGGAAGGGCCTGGCCCTGGGGATCGACTTCCGAGGCGGCATGGAGTTCGTTGTGGGCAACACCACCGACATTGCCACCGCAGAGGTGCGCTCGTCCCTCGTGGGCCCGCTGGCGGACGAGCCGGAAGTGAAGCGGTTTGGAGAAACGGGGCACTTGATCCGTGTCTCGTCCTCGGACGACATCACGACGGTCGAAAACCGAGTCCTCGGGGCCCTGCAGTCGACGTTTCCGGGGCAGGACGTGCGCATCGAAAAGACGAATGTGGTGGGGCCTCGCTTCGCCGAAGACCTCAAGCGCGGCGCCATTTACGCGGTCCTCGGGGCCCTGCTGGTTATTTTTCTCTACATCATGGTCCGGTTCGAGTGGCGGTATAGCCTCGGGGCGGTGGCCGCCCTGGTGCACGACGTGACGATCACACTGGGTCTCTTCTCCATTCTGGCCGGCATTGTCCCCTTTTCGCTCCAGATCGACCAGTCGATCATCGCGGCCTTTCTGACCATCGTGGGCTATTCGCTCAACGACACGGTGGTGGTGTTTGACCGGGTGCGCGAGTACGTGAATCTGTTCAAGACGGAGCCGTTCGACGAGATTGTGAATCGCTCCATCAACGCGACCCTGAGCCGCACTGTCGTCACCTCGGTAACCACGTTCATCGTGGTGTCCATCCTGTTTCTCTTCGGTGGAGAGGTGCTTCGCGGGTTCTCGTTCGCGCTCATCGTGGGCGTCATTATCGGGACCTACTCGTCGATCTTTGTTGCGTCGCCGACCATCGTGGAGCTAAACCGCCGCCTCGAAACGAGCACCGCGTAGTGCAGCGGCGCGACGCCGGCCGCCCCACAACGCGACCCTGCCGGGTGCGTGGCGGCGACCCGGGTCCACATCCGCTCTTTTTCTCTGAATCGCTGAGACGTATCTATGCCGGTATCGATTGTGATTGGGAGCCAGTGGGGGGACGAGGGGAAGGGGAAAATCGTAGATCTCCTAAGCCCCGAGGTGGACGTGGTGGCCCGCTACCAGGGCGGGGCCAATGCAGGTCACACCATCGTGTGGGAAAACGAAGACGGAGGGACCGATGAGTTTGTGCTCCACCTCGTGCCGAGCGGCATCTTCCACGAAGGGGTTACCTGCGTGATTGGGAACGGGGTGGTGCTCGACCCCAAGGCCGTGCTCGACGAGATCGAAAAAATCGAGTCGCTCGGCATCGATGTGGAGGGGCGGCTGAAGATCTCTCACAACGCCCACCTCATCATGCCGTATCACAAGGCCATTGAGGCGGCACAGGAAGAGGAGCGGGCCTCGGCTTCGGACGACGACGAAATCGGCACGACGGGCCGCGGCATTGGGCCGGCCTACACCGACAAGTTTGCCCGCACCGGCATCCGCGTGGTGGACCTGCTCGACGAGGATGCGCTGCGCCGCAAGCTCCGCCGCTCCATCGAAGAAAAAAACGCCATTCTCCGAGACATCTACGACGCGGAAGCCCTCGACGTAGACCGCATTGTGGAGGAGTACGTGGCGTTCGACCAGAAAATCGACGACTACGTCACCGACACCTCCAAGTACCTGGCCGGCGCCCTCGACGACGGGGGGCGCGTGCTGGCGGAAGGGGCGCAAGGATCGCTGCTCGACGTGGACTTTGGCAGCTACCCGTACGTCACCTCCAGCCACCCCACGGCGGGCGGCTGCTGCACCGGACTCGGCGTGTCGCCCACGGAGATTGATCGGGTTCTCGGCATCGCGAAGGCCTACTGCACGCGGGTGGGCAACGGGCCCTTCCCGACGGAGCTCGAGAATGAGGCCGGCGAGCAACTGCGGCAAAAGGGGGCCGAGTTTGGCGCCACCACGGGCCGCCCGCGCCGCTGCGGATGGCTCGATCTCGTGGCGCTCCGCTACACCAGCATGATCAACGGCTTCAGTGAACTGGCCATCACCAAGCTCGACATCCTCTCGGGGATGGACACGCTCAAGGTGTGCACGCAGTACCGCTACGATGGCAAAACCACCCGTCGCTTCCCGAGTGAGCCGCAGTCGCTGGAGCGCGTGGAGCCGGTCTACGAAACCCTGCCGGGATGGGACGCGGACATCACCGGCGTGCGGCACATCGAAGACCTCCCGGTCGAGGCTCGCGAGTATCTCGCGTTCATCGCGGACTATCTCGGCGTTGAGATTGGGCTCGTGTCCAACGGGCCGCGGCGCGACCAAATTATCACGGACGTGCAGCCCATGGCCGCGGCGTAAGGAGCGGGAAAGACGGGGAGGGGGCGCGGCCTCCGTTTGGGAGCCGTTTAGGAACAGGCGTCTTTACGAGCAGAAATCGGCGCGGTCCCATGGACGCCTACCGGTGGTCGGTTCGACTTAAGCTCGGGCTCATCGTCTTTGCAGTGGGCATTGCCGTAGCGTCTCTGTGGTACACCCAGCGGCTGGTCGACCGGCTGCAGCAGCGCGAGCAGGCTGTGATCCAGCTTTGGGCGGAGGCGCTGGAACAGGTGGTGCAGACCCGTCAGTCCGCAAATCCGCATCGGGCGGAGTTTCGTCGGCTCGATGCCCTGTTGCAGGCCCTCAACCGCACCCAGGTCGCCGACACGCTCTCCGAGCCCCAGGTGGCAGAGCTGCGCGAAGCTGTGGACTGGGCGCAGACCATGCCGCCCACCCGCGAGTTCAACTTCATCCTCAACGAAATCCTGGAGCCCAACCAGTTCGGGGTGCCGGCCATCATCACCGACTCGACGCGGCGCCGTCCTCTCTCCTGGCAAAACGTGGGTGTGCCCGACACCGTGGGGGCAATGCCTGCGGACGACTCGGCCGAGGCGATGACACGGCTGCGCGGCAAGCTAAAGGACATGAAGGCGGCCTTTGAGCCTATTCCCATCCGCATCGCCCTGTCCGGTGGGGGGCCCGGGGCAACGGGCCCGGCGGAGCTCAGGCAGTACGTGTTCTACGACGAGTCGGCCCTGATCACCGAGCTCCGGGTCTTCCCGTGGGTGCAGCTGGTGTTTGTGGGGCTGTTCGTAATGGTGGGATATTTTGGGTTCTCGTACATCCGCCGCAGCGAGCAGAGCAGCCTGTGGATGGGCATGGCCCGCGAGGCGGCCCACCAACTCGGCACCCCGCTCTCCAGCCTGCTGGGATGGATCGAGATGCTGCGCTCGCCCGATCTGGACACCGACACGAAGGCGCAGGCACTCGACGAGATTGAAAACGATGTAGAGCGCCTCCAGCGCGTCGCCGACCGGTTCTCGGACATTGGCTCGCAGCCGAAGCTGGAGCGTTGCGACCTAGTGCCCATTGTGAAGCAGACTGCTGCGTATGTGCGTCGTCGCATCCCCCGGCAGGGACAGTCGATCGATCTTGCGGTGCGTCTCCCGGAGTCCCTCTGGGCAGAGGCGAACGAGGAGCTGTTCGCGTGGGTATTGGAGAACCTCCTTAAAAATGCTCTCGACGCCATTGAAGAGGCCGAAGGCACCATCACGGTCTCGGGGTGGGAAGAGGCAGGCAAGATTTACATTGAAGTGCAGGACACCGGCCGCGGGATTGAGCGGCAGCAGTGGAAGAACATCTTTCGTCCCGGATACAGCACCAAGCAGCGCGGATGGGGGTTGGGTCTGAGCCTGGCCCGCCGTGTCGTCGAAACCTACCACGGGGGCAGCCTGGAGCTTGTCGCCTCAACGGTCGGTGAAGGGGCGACCTTTCGCGTTCAGGTGCCGGCCGCTACGACGTAGGCGTGTGCCTTCCCCTGGGGCTGCCGCCGGGGGCTAGGGGCGAAGCCGGGGGCGCAGCGAGTCGGCCGAGAGGGACGGCGACACGGCCACGAAGATGTCGTCCCGGTTGCGCCACAGAAGGCCGCTGGCAGAGTCGCGGGTCTGGGCGACAGGCCGGTTGCGCTCGGCCAGTTGGCTGCGCACCTGCGTGTTGAGGGGCGCTGCCGCCTGCAGGTCGTCCACGAGGGCGTAGCTGTAGACAAACGCCGCGATGCGCGCGCCAGTCGTCGAGTCGCTGTACAGCAACACCGGAACGTCAGGGCCTCCATTCTCCGCCGCCACGCGCCCTACGCCCTGGAGGGCCGCTCCTGCGACGGTGGGCACGCGGACGCGCCGGTTCCAGGTCGATGCGATGTGCGTCTCCGCTGCCCCGGCACTGGAGGTGGGCTTGGCGACGGAGAGGGCCGGGGCCTGTGCCGCAGAAAACGAGATCAGGTCCGGGCGCTCGGGCGAAGGCGACGAGGACGCTCCGGGCTGCAGTACGTAGGCCGCGCCCGCACCGCCCGCGAGCAAGAGGGCCCCGAGCAGCGTGAGGACCAGCGTGCGTGGCCGCCACGATTGGGAGGCAGCGGAGGCATCCTCGGGGGCCTGTGCCGAGCCCGAAGACGAGGACGAAGTGGCCGGAGAACGAGACCGGGCCGCCGCGAGTGTGGATTGCACCCGCGGCCGGAGGGACCGCGGCATGGGGGAAAAATGTGCGGTGAGCCAGGACCGCGTCGCCGCCCGCAGGTCCGCGTCGGAAAAAGCATCGTCCACCAGGGCGTACTGGGCCTGGGGGAGGACGTCGTTGAGGGCACGCCGGAGCGCAGTGGGGGCGTCCGCGTCCAGCGGGGACAGATCGGAGGGGGCGTTCTCGTCGGGCTCCAGGGCCGCGGTGGCGAGGGAGGAGCGCGCCTCCAGTGGGCAGGCGGCCACGGCGACGGGAAGGGCGTCTTGCAGAATCGTCTCCGCCACGTCCCGTCGCAGCGGATCGGTGTCGTTGGACGAAGGAGACGTCTCGTTGGTGCGTTCGCCAGTATCGGGCGTCTGGGGGCCCGCCTCATCGTTGCTCGCGCAGGCTTCCCGGAGAAGGCGAAGCAGCCACTGTTTTTCATTGTCGGGACGCTCGGTCGGCGGACGCTCTGCTGCGCGCTGATACGCGCGCAGGAGCAGGTCGGGGGCCGCGTCCGGGCCTACAAGCAGGCAGGCAGCGGGGTACAGCGTCGTGAGGGCGCTCAGAAGAGACGTGTCGTCGGCGGAGGAGGAAGGGGGCATACGTACAGGGACCGCGCTGCCGGGCGGCTATTCCGACGGTTCCTCGAAAACAAGCTTTACAGAATCGCCCTTACGTATGTCCAGGAGCTCGGCCGCGTTCCCCCCGTTGGCGGCGATTTCGAGGTGGTTGGTGCTGCCAAACAGCAGCAGCGGGTCTTCCTCCGGCACGGCCCCGTAGGTGGGCTGGAGCTCTCGCAGGACCGTGTTGCCCGCGTACAGCTTGAACGGTGGAAAGGCATCGAGCGCCGGATGCGCATCATCCAGCCCGGCGGCATCGGCCAGGGTAGAGCGGCGGATGTTTGTGATGCAGTTGCCAAAGTGGTCTACGTGCACCACCCAGCCCTGCACTGTGTCGGCCCCTGTAGAGGGGCCGGCCCAGCGGAGCGGTTTGAGCGTGTCGATCGGCGTCCCAATCTCGTCCACCGATCGTCCGGCGGCGAGGTGGGCCGCCGCGGGGGCAAAGATGTCGCGGCCGTGAAACGTGGTGCTGGGCACATCGCTCCGCCAGAACGCAGGGGCGTCGAGCTCGACCGCGGCATCGGGGGAGGCCTGGTTCAGCACGAGAGGAAACACCCCATTGTCCGGGCCCACAAACCACTGATCGTTGGCCCGAAGCGCCACGGCCCGCCGGTCCGTCCCCACGCCCGGGTCCACCACCACTAGGTGCACCACGTCGTCGGGGAAGTAGGGGCAGGCCGTGCGCAGGACAAACGCCGCCTCCATCACGTCCTGTGGGCTGATCTCGTGGGTCACGTCCACAAAACGCGCCCTCGGACAAATGTCGAGCACGGCCCCCTTCATGGCCGGCACGTATCCGTCCTCGGTGCCAAAGTCGGTCGTGATGGTGATGACGGGAGCAGAGGGCTGGGAGGGGACGGGCATGCGGGGGAGGAGGCGTGGCAAGAAAGATCGTGCGGAAGATCGGGGTGCCGCACAGGCGGCAGGCTCAACAGAATACTTCTAAGGCTTAAAGTGTACAAACTGGCGTCCGTGATGTATAGTCAGGCCACGCCGCAGAGAAACAATTTGGAGGGATTTAGGAGTAGGCGTGTCTCCCAGCAATTCCGTCCTCTCCAACCGCGGCCCTGCAGCGGCAGCATCCATGACGTCTCCCGACCCCTCGTCCTCGTCCGCCTCGGCTCCTAACGCGCCAGCCGCGGATGCCGCGCCGAGTCCGCGAGCCGGAAAAGCCATCGACCGGTTCGTGGCGCTCTGGGGCGAGATGGCGTCCACCTGGGGCATCAACCGCACGATGGCCAAAATTCACGCGCTGCTTTACTGCTCGGACGCCCCCCTCAACACCGACCAGATCATGGACCGGCTGGACGTAAGCCGCGGAAGTGCGAACATGAATCTTCGCTCCCTGGTCGATTGGAACCTGGTCGTCAAAACGACGCGGAGTGATTCGCGCAAGGACTACTACGAGGCAGAGAAGGATGTCTGGCAGATCACCGCCCGGATTGTGGAGGAGCGGCAGCGCCGCGAGGTGCATCCGGTCCGCTCGCAGGTAGAGGACTGTGCCGCCGTTCTGGTCGACAAGGACGAGTCGATCGAGGCACGCCCGCCCGCCGAGCGGGCGCTGCACCAGCGGTTTGCCCGGCTCGCTCACCTTATGGAATTGCTAGAGGGCGTCTCCGAAGCCCTGCTTCCCCTCGTCCGCAACAAAAACATCGACCAGATCGAGCGGCTGCTCGAGGTTGCCCTACGGCTTGGCGACACGGAGCCGTCTTCTTCGAGATCGCCCTCGTCCGAGTCCCCTCGCTAACGCCTTCGACGTTCCCTTCGAGCCCGATGACGACCACCAACGACATTGGCGACCGCGGAGAAAATGTGGCGGCCACCCACCTGGAGGCCGCAGGCTACCGCGTGCTGGAGCGCAACTACCACTTCGAGCGGAACGAGGTGGACCTCGTGTGTTACGACCCGGACGCGGGTGGGGAACTGGTGTTTGTGGAGGTCAAAACCCGCAGCGGCACGCAGTTTGGCCCGCCCGAGGCCTCCATCACGGAGGAAAAGCAGGCCGCGCTCGCCAAGGTAGCCCAGGCCTATCTGCACGAGCGCCAGTTCGAGGGCGCCCCGGCCCGGTTCGACGTAGTGACGGTGCTTCTTACCGACGCGGAGCCGGAGGTGAACCACTACGAAAACGCCTTCTGGATGGGGTAAGGCCGCCGGGTGCCCCGCCGCAGGCCCCGCCATAAGCCCCGCCACGGCCTACCGCGCCGCCCGGATGGCGTCCACCGTGTGAGGGTCTTCCAGGCTGGAGGTGTCGCCGAGGTCGTCGCCGAGGTAGGCCGCCCGGATGACACGGCGCATCACCTTGGCGTTGCGCGTCTTGGGCAGCGCGTCGACGAACAGAACCTCGCGGGGCTGGAGGGGCTTGCCCATCTCGTCGACCACCGTCTGCAGGAGCGCCTCGCGGAGCGCGTCGGTCTCGTCGTAGCCGGGCTCCAGCACCGCGAAGGCGACAATTTCGGAGCCTTTCACGTCGTGGGGCACCCCGATGGCGGCGCTTTCCGTGACCGCGTCGTGGGCGTTGAGCAGCGCCTCAATCTCGGCGGGCCCCAGCCGCTTTCCGGCCACGTTGATGGTGTCGTCCGAGCGGCCCAGGATGTACCAGCACCCGTCTGCGTCGACGGCCGCAAAATCGCCGTGGACCCACGTATCCTCGAAGCGGTCCCAGTACGCCTCGTGGTAGCGGTCGTCTGCGTCCGGTTCCGTCTCGCCCCAGAAGCCGCGGGTCATGCCGATCCACGGGGCGCGGAGCACAAGCTCGCCCACCTCGCCCCGGACCGAGCGGCCCTGTTCGTCCACCACGTCGGCGTCCATGCCGGGCACGGGGCCGGAGAAGGCGGCGGGCTTGAGCGGCTCCAGGAAATTGCCACACAGGATGCCGCCCGAGATTTCGGTGCCGCCGGAGTAGTTGAGGATGGGCTTTTCGCCGTTGAGCACCGTGTGGAAGCACCAGCGCCAGGACTCCGGGTCCCAGGGGCTGCCGGTGGAACCGATGGCGCGCAGGCTCGACCGGTCCGACGCGGTCACCGGGGCGTCGCCGTGCGTCTTGAGGGCGCGGATGAGGGTGGGGGAGACGCCGAGGTGGGTCACGTCGTGGGCGTCCACCAGGCGCCAGAGGCGGCCGGGGTCGGGGTGGTCGGGCGCGCCGTCGTAGAGCACCATGGTCGCGCCGAGGGTGAGGGTGCCAAAGACGAGCCACGGGCCCATCATCCAGCCCATGTCGCTCATCCAGTACATCGTTTCGCCGGGCTTCAGGTCCATCGGGTGGAACATGTCCTGGGCGGCCTTGACGGGGAAGCCGCAGTGCGTGTGCACCGTGCCCTTGGGCGGGCCGGTGGTGCCGCTGGTGTAAATGATCATCAGCACGTCCTCCGCGTCGGTGCGGGCGGTGGGGGCCTCCGTGCGGTGTCCCGCCATCACGTCGTCCCAGAAGCGGTCGCGGCCGTGCGTCATGGGCACGTCGTCGCGCCCCTGGTGCCGGTGCACAACCACATGCTCGACGGAGGGGCACTGGGCCACGGCCGCGTCCGCCGTCTCCTTCATGTCGATCGCGCGGCCCCGTCGCGCGAAGCCGTCGGCCGTAAAGAGGGCCGTGGCGCCGGCGCCCTGCAGACGGGTCACGAGAGCGCCCACGCCGTAGCCGCTGAAGAGAGGAAGCAGGACGCCCCCGATTTTGGCAATGGCCAGAAACGCGACCACAATCTCGGGCGTCATCGGCATGTAGAGGCCAATGCGGTCGCCCTGGCCCAGGCCCATGTCGCGAAGAGCATTCGCGCAGCGGCACACGCGCTGGTGGAGCTCGCCGTACGTCAGCGTTTTCGTATCGCCGTCTTCTCCCTCCCAGCGCAGCGCCATGCGGGTCTCCACCGGGGTGTCTTGCCACTTGTCGAGCAGGTTATGCACAATATTCATTTTTCCGCCCACGCACCACGTGGGGCGTTCGATGCCGTCGGAGAGGTCGACGACCTGCTCGTACTCGCGGTAGAATTCAAGATCCAGGTCCGCCAGCACTGCATCCCAGAACCAGGCGGGATCCGCGGTGGCCTGCTTCTGGAGAGCATCCAGGTCAGAAATTCCGTGTTCCTTCATAAAATGCCGTAGGTTGGAGGCCGAAACCACCTCAGGATCCGGCTCCCACACAGTGTCTTGGCCAAAGGGGAAGGACGACGCATCGGAAGGGGAGGGAGGAGCCATGGGGAGGAAAGGCGATTCGACGAAAACATGACGCCGTAGAACCGGCGTGGAGGAAGCGCTTACAGAATAATCCATTTCCCGGAACAGAAGCAACCGACCGCTGCGGATCCATCCCCGAAACGTCCGTGTAACGAACCTTCTGCATAAGAAAGAATCCTGTCTGGAGTCGCATGCTGGGACACAATCCCTTCCCAGGGATGTATGACACGGTGCCCGATGAAAAAAGCCGGTGTGCAAAGAGTCCAAGCAGCGTGCCCGATCGGGCGACCCTCGATGTTCATCACCAATGAGCTGAGTTGACGTGGCTGACCAGAACCCTCAGAACAGCAACAAGAACGGATCCGGGATGACGGGCGGGTCTTCCCCTGGCGCCGGTCGAGGGCGCCTCATCATCTGGGTCATTTTCGGGACGCTTCTCGCCCTGTGGGCCTACAGCTACTGGGGCATGGGGCCGTCCGGCGGCGAACGCATTAGCTACAGCGAATTCCGCACCCAGCTCCAGAACGAGAATGTGGAGCGTGTGGTGGTGGAGGGAAATACGATTAACGGCGAGCTAAAGTCGCAGGCCAGTCGGAGCGCACAGGGCAACACGGTCAAATACCAGAAATTCGTTACGTACCTGCCCTCCTTCGGCGACGACAAGCTGATGGAGCGTCTAGAAGCGCAGAGCGTGGAGGTGGTAACGGAGCCGGAGAGCAGCTTTCCATGGGGACTGGTAATTATGGGCCTCCTGCCAGTGTTGCTCCTCTTTGGGGTAGGGTACATCTTTCTCCGCCGCATGCAGTCGCAGGGGCAAGGGCTCTTCTCGGTGCGCCAGAGCAAGGCCCAGCTCTACGACAAAGATGAGGAGGACACCACGTTCGACGACGTGGCTGGCGCCGATAGCGCCAAGGAGGAGCTCCGCGAAATCATTAAGTTTCTGAAGAACCCGCAACGGTTTGAGGGGCTGGGCGGCAAGGTGCCGAAGGGCGTTCTGCTGGTCGGGCCGCCGGGAACGGGGAAGACCCTTCTGGCACGGGCCGTGGCGGGGGAGGCGGACGTGCCCTTCTTCAGCGTCTCGGGGTCCGACTTCATGGAAATGTTTGTGGGCGTGGGAGCATCTCGCGTACGCGACATGTTCAGCGAAGCCAAAGAAACGTCTCCGGCCATTATCTTCATCGATGAGCTCGATTCCATTGGGCGAAAGCGGGGAGCCGGCCTTGGCGGCGGCAACGACGAGCGGGAGCAGACCTTGAACCAGCTGCTCTCCGAGCTGGATGGCTTCGAAGAAAACGAAGGCATTGTCGTAATGGCGGCCACCAACCGGCCCGACATTCTCGACTCCGCCCTTACGCGCCCCGGCCGGTTTGATCGCCAGATCACGGTGGACCTTCCCACCCAGAAGGCCCGCCATGAAATCCTGAAAATCCACGCGCGCAACAAGCCACTCGCGGACGACATCAACCTCGAGGAAATTGCGCGCAGCACGCCCGGCTTCAGTGGAGCCGACCTAGAGAATCTGCTCAACGAGGCAGCGCTGCTTGCCGGACGGCACGAGCACGACGCCATCCGCAACGCCGACATTGAAGAGGCGCGGGACAAGGTGATGATGGGCCTGAAGCGCGAGGGCATGGTCCTAGACGACGAGGAGAAGCAGTTGCTGGCCTACCACGAGGCGGGCCACGCCATTGTGGCGGCCGCGCTCCCCAACGCCGATCCCATTCACAAGGTCACCATTGTGCCGCGCGGACAGGCCATGGGCGTGACGCAGCAACTGCCCGAGAAGGACAAGTACCTGTACCGGCTGGATTATCTGCTTGACCGTTTGGCCGTAATCATGGGCGGGCGCGCCGCCGAAGAAATCATCTTCGACACGGCCACCAGCGGTGCCGAGAACGACCTGAAGCAGGTTCGCAAAATGGCCCGCAAGATGGTTCTGGACTGGGGGATGGGAGAAACATTTAAGCACATCTCGCTTGGCGAAGACCAGGGTAACGTGTTCCTGGGCGAAGAGCTCGCCAAGGGGCGCGAATACAGCGACCAGACCGCCCGCGAGGTGGACGAGGAGATCCGCCGTATCACGGAGAACGCCTTCAAACGGGCAGTGGATACCCTCAGCGATCACCGGGATGCCTTCGACCAATTGGCGGCGATGTTGATCGAGCGGGAGGAAGTCCCCGGCAAGGATGTGCTGACGCTCGTGAAAGACGATGTCGAAGACCTCGACCAGCTTCCTGCCACCAACGGCGAGGTGGCTCCGGAAGGCGACGGCGCCGCCCCGGGGGAAGTAGAGCCCGACGGGACGCTGAAGGACGAAAGTGAGAAGGCCGGCGAATAAAGCCGGCGGGGTCTCGCCCGCACTCTTCGATTTTCTTTATTCCACACCGCCATGGCTCAGATTGACGAAAACCGCCCCTCGGACGAAATGCTCCGCCGAGAGCTGACCGAAGAACAGTACCACGTGACCCAAGAAGCTGGCACGGAACGTGCATTCACGGGCAAATACTGGGACCACAAGGGGGACGGCACCTATCGCTGCGTGGTGTGCGACACCCCCCTGTTCGACTCCGATACAAAGTTTGAATCCGGCACGGGGTGGCCCAGCTTCTACGACGTTGTGGACAACGACAACGTAGGACTCAAGGCCGACCACAGCCTGGGCATGCGCCGGACCGAAGTCGTGTGTGCGGAATGCGGCGCGCACCTTGGGCACCTGTTCGAGGATGGGCCGGACCCGACGGGGCAGCGCTACTGCATCAACTCGGCGGCGCTAAACTTCGACGAACAGAGCGAGAACGGATGAAGCGAAGCGGGCAGGGGCAGCCGCCGTCTTGACTGTGTCTCGAGAGGCTGAGGCTACGGCGCCGAGACGTTGGGGCCATGCATGCGGAGAGCCTCTCTGCTCACGCAGAGGGGCCTACGGGGCGGCGACAGTGGTCGGGGGAAGGTTGGGCACGAGATCAACCGTTCCGAAGGTCTCCACACCCATCCACAGCACGAAGGCCACGTAAAGCGCGATGAGGCCCCACGCTTCCCGGCTGGTAAGGACCATGTGCGAGCGGAGAAACAGAAGAACCACCAGCGTCGCCACGGCGAGTACGCCCATCATCGGAGCTCCCACCGAGTAGTTGATGGCGACGCCTCCGGCAATCAAGGCGCTGGCGGGAATGCAGACGAGCAGATCGAAGATGTTGCTCCCTAGCACATTGGCCACGCTCGTTGTCGCGTTTCCGGACCGGGAAGCCCGGATGCTCACGAAAGCATCGGGCAACGAGGTGCCTGCCGCTACCACTGTGATGCCCCAGAGGAAGCTCGGGGTTCCAAAGAGGTCCCCAAACGCGATGGCAGATCGCACGAGTCCCTCCACCCCTAGGAGAATAACCAGCAGCGAGGACAGCAACAGGGCGCCCTGCCGAACCTGGTTGATCGAACCCACGGGCCCTGCCGGCTCGTAATCGACCGTGTCCTGGTACTGGATGTAGACGTACACCGCGTACAAGGCCAGGGGGAGCAGGGCCATGCCCCGGGTAACGGTGCCCTCCCTCATCGCGTCTGCGTCCCCAACAGGATTATAAATCACCGCTAGGGAGAACACGAGCAGGAGCACCACAATTGAGATTAGGTAGAACTGCGTCTCCTTGTAGATCAGGTCGCGCGTGGAGACGAGACGGGCCTCTGCACACAGCTCCGAGAGGGCCGGAATCATGAGGATGTTGAAGAGGGCCGACCCCACCACAGCCGCCACTCCGAGCTCAAACTGGCCGTGTACAGACGTGGAAATGATCGCGGTGGCCAGCTCTGGAAAGCTGGACCCCACGGCCAGCACCACAGAGCCCTGGACGAGCGGAGGGAGTTGGTAGTAGGCCGACAGCCGCTCGCTGGACGATTCGAGCATCTGGCTTCCCTTCCAAACGATGGCTGTGGAAACGACCGTGAGGCTCGCGTACGCCAGGATCGATACAGCGGGACTCATGTGGAGGGAGGAGAGGCTCGGTGGCGTTGACGGTCCCTCCAACCAGTTTTTGGATGCGGAGTTCGCCGGCTGGACTCTTCCGGGCCGCAGGAGCGAAAAGACGCCAACGGGGCAACCGACCAGCGGTGCCGGAGAATACCTCTTCATTTGAAATTCGACCCCCAACCGGGCAACTTTTTTTGTCGCAGTACCTTAGAGATGACCTAGAAAGACAGACTGACCGGTGCGGCGCGTGCATCAAAGAACTCATTTAGCGGCCACGGGTCGGTAGCGAAGTGGCCAAACGCAGCAGACTGTAAATCTGCCGGCTTATG
>CAZFJR010000036.1:0-435 GCA_964519235.1 uncultured Salinivenus sp.
GTGCCGGAGCACATCGAGAACAGGAAGCCGCCCTGCGAGACGTACTGCTTGAGGCGCTGGGCCACGGCCAGCTTGAGGTCACTGACCTTTCGGAAGCCGAACGTTTCGGCGGCGGCCTCGGCTCGTTTTTGCTTCTGGATGTACCAGGGCTCGTTGCGGTAGCGGATAAATTTGCCGAACTGGCCGGTGAAGTCCTCGTGGTGGAGATGGACCCAGTCGTAGGACGAGAGCTCCCCGTTGAGAATTTCGGCGTCGTAGATGACGTCGTGAGGCACCTCGGCGTACTCTAGGGCCAGGCGCACCGCATCGTCCCAGGGGACGGCGCCCTCGGGGGCGTAGACGGCAATGTCGGGGGCTTTTTCGAGGGGCACCACTGCCTTGTTGCTGCCGTCGGCTTCCACCGTGGAGAGGAGGGTGGCGGCGTTGCTGGCAGAG
>CAZFJR010000036.1:445-2846 GCA_964519235.1 uncultured Salinivenus sp.
GGCAGAGAGGCGGCGGGCGGAGACGCCCCGCACCTGCAGCGCGCGCCGAATGCGGGGCGTGGCGGTCGTCAAGAACGAGCCACCCCGGTAATTCAAGAGCCAGTCGACAGTTTGTCCGTCCTGAAGGGCGGCGTAGACGGCCCCGTACGCCTTCAGGTGGTCCGCCTGTTCCTCATCCATCGGGATGAGGAGGTCCTGCGCGGGCGCGGTGGAAAGCCCAAGGGAGGAGCCAGCCAACAGGAGGCCGGCGTGCTTGAGGAAGGTCCGGCGGGACGGAGTGGAGGGCATGGCGGAGCCGGGGCAGACCGGAGAGGGGGCGGCGGAGGTTATCCTTGCGGGGCGGGCAGGGCGCGCAGGCGTCCTCGGGCCTTGCCGGCAAGGAGCGAGCTGGGGTACTCGGTGAGAAGGCGGCTGTAGGTGGAGGCAGCCGCGGCAGGGCGCCCGCTCGATTCCAGCAATTCGCCCACCTGGAACAGACTGCGGTCGGCGTACGGGCTGCGGGGGTGGCGCTCGGGCACGGAGCGGAAGGCGGACAGGGCCGCGGCGGTATCGCGCCGGGCGAGGTGAACCGTGCCCCGCTGAAAGCGCGCATTGTCGGCGAGCGGGTGGCGAGGGTGCTCCTGCACGAGGGTGTCGAGCTGGGCGAGCGCCGTGCGGTAGGCCCGCTGGCGCTGGTGCAGCCGGGCCTGTGCGTAGATCTGCAGCGCAGCATCGAGCGAGTCGGGGCCGCGGTTCTCCTGGAGCAGAGTTTTGAGCTCGATTGCGTCATTGGCCACGTCGGCCGCGGGGTCTTGGCTGGTTGCGTCGGCCCGGGCCGCAGCGGCATCGAACTCGCCCTGGTAGAAGTGGAGCAGGCCCAGTTCGTACCGCGCGCGGTCAGCAAGGTCGCTGTCTTGCGCACGCTCGGCCAGGCGCGAGAGCAAAAGGCGGGCGCGACGGAGGTGGTCCTGGAAGAGGGCCACACGCGCCTGGTGGTACTGCCCCTGCGCGGCGGCTGTGGTTTGCGGGTGGTTCGAGACCAGCTCTTCAAAGGTGGCTGCGGCCTCTTCGGGGGCGTGGTAAACGTCGAGCTGCAGGGTGCCCAGCTTGAGCAGTCCCTTTGGGCGGTCCGGGTGGCCCGGATGCGACCGAAGAAAAGTGGTGTAGGCCGATCGGGCGCGCTCGTAGCGGGCCGAATCCTGGGCGGCCGTGGTCGTGTCCGTCTCCAGCGAGGCCCACTGCCGGTACAGCGAGCCGAGGGTGAGACGGGCGCTGGGCGCCACGTCCGCACTCGGATGGCGATCCAGCACGGCCGCGCAGGCCCGGGTAGCCACGCCGAACCGCTGCGCGTCCGCGGCCTTCTGGGCAAACCGGTACAGAAGGCGCCCCTGTTGTTGTTCAAGGCGGTCGAGGGCGCGGTAGACGTCGAGCGCCGCGGCGTAATCGTTTCGCTCCATGTGCAGCCAGGCCAGCAGCTCCCGGTACGCCCGGTTTAGGGGGGCGTCTTCCACGGCGGCCTCCAGGACCGAAATGCTGGCCGCCAGGCCCTGATCCTGCTCCACAAAGGTCTGGAGGCGGTCCTTCACGTATCCCACCCGCTTCGGGGCGTCGGCGAGCAGCGCCACGTACTCGCGCATGCTTTTGCGGAACTGACCGTCGAGGCCGTACAGGTAGGCCAACTCGGGGCGAAACGCCTCGGGCTGGTTGAGGGTGGAGCGCCCTTTCTTGAGCACCGAAATGGCCTTTTGGAAGTGGCGAAGGTTGACCAGGGTCTGGTAGACGGTCCGGTAGGTCTGGGACGTGTTTGGGGCCAGGCGCAGGGCGCGGTCCCAGGTGGCATTGGCCGCCTGCACGGCTTCCTTCTGGTACTGCAGCCGGGCCTTCTCCGTCAGCAGCGGCACCGTGGGAGAGTTCTCGATGCGGGCGTCCACCAGCCGGAGGGCCTCGTCGTAGCGCTTGACGCTCTCGTACGCGTCCTTGAGCTTCCGATAAAAGGCCGTATTCTGGGGCGCCTCTGTGTACAGGGCTTCCAGCAACGGAATGGCCCGCTTGGGGTCGCCGGACCGCATCAGGGCGTTGGCCCGTTGGAACCGCCGCAACTGGGTACTGTCGGAGTCTTGCGCAGAGGCGGGGCTGGCAGGAACGCCGGCCAGCAGCAGGGCCAGGACCAGAGACAGGAGACGAAGGGCGGGCATGGGCCGAGAAAGGAGCGCCGGGAAGGCGTGTCGCGTCAGGAGGCAAGCAAAGCCGCGGGGAGCAGGCTCGTTCCCAGAAAGCAGGCGCGGCTCCTGATAGTGTGTCGGGGCGTCCTACGTCATCCCCAAGATGGACGTTTCCCTCGCCCACCCCCACCGGCTTCGGCTCCCGGCTTCCCAACCGCCCCCGCACGTCGTTTCGCCACGGATCGCACTTTCCCACGGAT
>CAZFJR010000036.1:2946-13213 GCA_964519235.1 uncultured Salinivenus sp.
ACAATGTCGACGATGCAGACCCCACAGAACGGACAGGCCAGTGCCGCCGCGCCGCGCGGACTTTCCATTCTGGGAGCGACCGGCTCCGTGGGCACGCAAACCCTTGAGGTGGTGCGTCTCTTCCCCGATCGGTTCGATGTGCGCGCCCTCACCTGTGGCCGCAACGTGGAGCGCCTTGCCGAGCAGATTCGTGAATTTCGCCCCGCGCAGGTGGCCGTGGGAGCGCCCGAGCGTGCGGAAGCCTTAAAGCAGGAGCTGTCCCCCGACGGGCCCGAGGTGCAGATCCAGACGGGAACCGACGGCCTGTGTGCGGCGGCCACTCGCCCAGACGTGGACGTGGTAATGGGGGCGGTGGTGGGGTTTGCCGGGCTGCGCCCCGTGCTTGCTGCCCTGCAGGCGGGAAAGCAGGTGGCGCTGGCCAACAAGGAAACCCTGGTGGTGGGCGGGACGCTCGTGGCCCAGGCCCTGGCGGACGGGGACGGCGAGCTGCTGCCGGTCGACAGCGAGCACTCTGCCATCTTCCAATGCATGGCTGGGGAGGCGGAGCGCCGCGTGGAGGAGGTGGTGCTCACCGCGTCGGGCGGGCCGTTCTGGGACCGCCCGGCCGACGCACTTGCGGACGTGACGGTGAGCGAGGCGCTCGACCACCCCAACTGGTCGATGGGCCCAAAAATCACGATCGATTCGGCCACCATGATGAACAAAGGCCTGGAAGTGATCGAGGCCAAATGGCTGTTCGACCTCGCCGTCGATCAGATCGAGGTGCTGGTGCACCCGCAGTCCATTGTTCACTCGATGGTTGCGTTTGACGACGGCGCGGTGAAGGCGCAGTTGGGCGTGCCCGACATGAAGGTGCCCATCCAGTACGCCCTCAGCCATCCAGCGCGCTGGCCGGCGCCGCACGAGCGCCTGGACTGGAGCTCTCTGTCGCGGCTCGACTTTCAGCGCCCCGACATCGAGAAGTTTCCGTGCCTGCGCCTCGCCTACGAGGCCCTGGAGGCCGGCGGAACGGCGCCCGCGGTCCTCAACGCCGCCAACGAGGTGGCCGTGCAGCGCTTCCTCGACGAAGACATTGGGTTTGCGGACATCCCGCGGGCGGTGGAGGCGGTCCTGGAGCGCCAGCCCCTTCAGTCGGAGCCCAGCCTGGAGGGGCTCGTGAGGGCCGACGCACGAGCGCGAGAGCGGACAGAGGAACTCGCCCTCCCTGTGCGAAATTAAAGTACGGCTCTTTTCGATTGCTGTCGCCTACGTCGCGCGACAGCCGTGGTTACTCGGTCAGTCCTCGTGTTACATGGACGTTCTCGTCAGCCTCCTTTCGTCCACCCTGTGGTTCCTGGTGGCGCTCACCATACTGGTGTTCGTACACGAACTGGGCCACTTCCTCACCGCCAAGTATTTTGGGATGCGGGTGGAGCGATTTTCCATCGGCTTTCCCCCCACCATTCTGGGCCGCACGTACGGCGCGACCGAGTACGCGGTCGGGGCCACGCCCCTCGGCGGGTACGTTAAAATCAGCGGCATGATTGACGAGAGTCTCGACACCGACCATACGGAAAGCACCCCCAATCCCTGGGAGTTTCGGGCCAAGCCGGTGTGGCAGCGCATTATCGTGATCAGCGCGGGGGTAATCTTTAACGCCATCCTTGCCATCGCGATCTTCGGGGGCATTCGATGGAGCGAAGGCGACACGTACATTCCGGCCGAAAACGTGACGCAGGTGTACGTGCAGGAAGGATCGGTGGCGCACGATGTGGGGCTGCGCACGGGCGACCGAATTCTGGAGGTAAATGGACAGTCGTTCGAGCGCTTCGACCAGATGACCCCGTCGTCGCTCGTCGCATCGGACACGCTCACCATCACGGTGCTACGGGCGGGCCGGGACACCACCCTTGTGGGCCCCCCCAACATTATTTCGCGCCTTAGCCGGGCCCGCGACACCGAGCAGCCCTCGCAGTATTTTCCGGGCCTGGGCTTTCAGCCGCCGCTGATCGGCGGGGTGGTACAGGGAACGCCTGCCGACTCGGCCGGGCTGCAGACCGGAGACCGCGTCGTGGGGATTGAGGCCGACACCATTCGGTTCTGGAACGAGATGAGCGCCCGGGTGCAGCAGGCAGAAGGCGCGCCGGTCACACTTCGGTGGTTCCGGCCAGACTCGCTGGTGGGCGCACGGTCGGACCCGGGGGCCTCTCGTCTAGTGCGCGAGACGGCCGACGGCCGCATTCTGACAGCGCGCGTGGCGGCAGAATACGACGAGGAGCGGGACCGCTACCTGCTTGGGGTGCGGGGGCCAGGCGGAAGTCCCGTGACTCAGAAGGTGCTCTTTGAGGAATTTGGGGTGGAAACCCGATCGTACGGCCCGTTGGAAGCCCTGTCGGCGGGCGCGGCGGAAACCTGGGGCTACGGCCGAACCATTGTCGTTACCCTGAAGCGCATCATTGAGGGGCGAGACAGCCTGACCGACAGCCTCGGAGGGCCAGTCATGATTGCCCAGGTCACGAGCGAGGCGGCCTCGGCCGGCTCCATCCCGTACTGGCGCCTCGTAGCGGCCCTCTCCATCACGCTGGCCATCATGAACATTCTGCCCATCCCGGCGCTCGATGGGGGGCAACTGCTGTTCCTGCTCTACGAGGCAGTGACCCGCCGGCGCCCGTCGGTGCGGGTGCGGCTCGTGGCGCAGCAGGTGGGCATGATCCTGCTGATCGGGTTCATGGCGTTCCTGATCTTCAACGACATTCTGCGGCTTTAGCGCGAGCTCGGCCTGGGCTCTGAATGGGCCGGTGGCCGCGCCTCCTGGCGAAATGGTTCTGGGAAATGGTGGCCCGCACTGGAACCGCAGTTGACGAAGAATGTGCATCCCGCGCCGTTGACCTTCGCGGTGGCTGCCCGTAGGTTACGATCCTGTTTCCCCTTCCAATCCTCGTGCACAGGCGAACGTCGGCGCGACGAGGTGGCCAAGACGCAGCCGCGCAGAAGAGCTTTGAGGTAGGGGGAGGACAGACGCCCCGTCTCACATGCATTGGTCGGAGACACCCACTCCTATGGCATCGACCCGGCACACGACGGACGCGTCGGCCCCGCCCGACGCTTCGGAGAAGCACGACCAGCAGCGGCAGCAGGCGCTGAAAGAGCGCGGTGCCTTGCCCGCCCACATCGCCTGCATCATGGACGGAAACGGGCGGTGGGCCCAGGAGCGCGGCGAGTCCCGCGTCGTAGGGCACCACGAGGGGGTCGCCTCGGTTCGCGAAATTACAGAGGCCTGTGCCGAGCTCGGAATCGACTTCCTCACGCTCTATACCTTCAGCACGGAGAATTGGGAGCGCCCGGACGCGGAAATCAACGCGCTGATGGAACTGCTCGTGAGCACCGTGCAGAAAGAGCGAGATACCCTCATGGAAAATGGCGTCAAGCTCCGCACCATCGGCGACCTGTCCGAGCTTCCCGGCACCTGCCAGGAGGCCCTGGAGCAAACCAAGCGCGACACCGCCGAGAACCACCGGATGACCCTCACGCTCGCTCTTTCTTACAGTGGGCGCTGGGAGCTGCTGGAGGCCGCCCGGGCCCTTGCCGCCGAGGCCGCGGCGGGCAACCTTGACCCCGGCGACATTGATGCGTCGCTCCTAGAAGACCAGCTCGACACCCACGGCATGCCGGACCCCGACCTTCTGGTGCGCACTGGTGGGGAGTACCGGCTCTCCAATTTTCTGCTCTGGCAGAGCGCCTACACGGAGCTCTACATCACCGAGGAGTTCTGGCCCGAGTTTCGACGGCCGCAGCTCTACGGAGCCATTCGGGACTTCCAGGATCGAGACCGCCGGTTTGGCCGGGTAAACAGCAACGCGGCCCAGGATCCCGCCGACGAATCGTAGGGCAGCCCGGCAAAAGTTGGGGAGGAGCCTGCGCAATTGGAGAGGACCTGCGCCTCTCGGGCTCGTGGGCCGGGGAGAATAATTCCTGGGGAAGGCGCGTTATGGACGTGGGAAGAGCTCGTACCCTCCGAAACTGCCCGCCTCCAGTCCAGTTGTACCGGGCTGATTACACTCGTGTGCTCCTCGAATGAGTGCCCAATTGGTATGCGTCTGCGGCTGTCCGTCCTTGTTTTTGCCCTTCTCCTCGGCGGTGTTCTCCCTGCCTCGGCGCAGGTCCCCACCGCACGCCAGGCGGGCGGCTCTGCCGCGTCGGCTCGTTCGACCTACGTGATCCAGGACATCCAGGTGAAGGGGGTGGACGAGCAGCAAACGCGTCAGTTTGTGGCCCAGTCCAGCGGCCTCACGCGAGGGCAGCGCATCTCCCTGCCGGCCGGCGATGCGGTGGCGCAGGCCATCCGGGCCGTCTACGACCTCCGGATGTTTTCCGACGTGGCCATCTACCGCACGAATGAGACCGGGAACAACATCACGCTGGTGATTGAGGTGACGCCCGAGCCCACCCTGGAGGCCTACACCCTGAAGGGCATCGACGGGGGGGACCGGGACGAGTTGAAGAAAAAGATGCCTCTGCTCAGGGGAAGCTCCGTGCGCCCCTCCGACGTAGAACGGTCGAAGCAGATCATCAAGAATTTCTACGAGAAAGAAGGCTACCTGCGCACCGAGATAGACGTGACGCGGCGCGAGACGAAGGGGAACCGCGTCCGCCTCACATTCAACGTGAACCGCCGGGAAGAGATTGAGGTGGAGCGCATTCGCTTCTTGGGCAACGAGCGGTTCGACGACGGAGACCTGCGGGGGGCCATGGAGAAGACGCGTGAGAACCGCTGGTGGCGGTTTTGGAAGGGGGAGAAGTTCAAGCGCGACGCCTACGAGGAAGACCTCAACCGGGTTGTTGACCACTACCGCGAGCACGGATACTACGACGCCCAGATTGTACAGGACTCGATCTACTACATGGGCGAAGATGGTCTCGGCATTGACGTTGAGGTGCGCGAGGGCAATCGCTACTACGTGAGCGACCTGAGGTGGGAGGGCAACAGCATCTACCCGGATCGCGTGCTCACCCAGCAGCTAGGGCTGGAAGAGGGGGAGGTGTACAACGGAAAGGCCCTCGACGAGAACCTGTACGGCGGGCAGCGCAAGAGCGGGGTGCTGGGGCTGTACATGGACCGCGGCTACATGCGGGCCGACGTGCAGCCGACCGTTCGGGTCGTGGGCGACGACTCGCTCGACATTACGATGGACGTGCGGGAGGGAGACGTCTACAACTTCGGCGACGTTGAAATTACCGGCAACACGAAAACCAAAGACTACGTCATCCGGCGGGAGCTCTACACCGTGCCGGGCGACCGCTTCAGCCGGAGCGCCATCCAGGAGTCGATCCGCCGGCTTAGCCAGCTGAAGTACTTCAGTAAGCAGTCGCTCTCCGGCGGCCCCGACATCAGTGTGGACCAGCAGGACAAGCAGGCCGACCTCACGTACAGCGTGGAAGAAACCGGCAGCGACCAGTTACAGCTCTCGGGTACGTTCGGGCAGTTTGGGCTCGTGCTGCAACTCGGGTTCCAGTTCAACAATTTCTCCGCGCAGAACCTGTTTGAGCCCGGTGCGTGGCGGCCCCTGCCTTCGGGCGACGGGCAGAAACTGAGCGTGAATGTGCGAACCAATGGCACCTACTACCAGAACTACTCGCTCTCCTTCACCGAGCCGTGGTTTGGGGGAAGCCCTACCCCGGTGGGGGGATCGGTGTCCTACTCGAAGTACACGCGCTCGATTTTTGGCACGCGAACCAGCAGCGTGCAGGACGGCAAGTTTGAAAGCTTCTCCGCGAATTTCTTTGTGCGGCAGCGCCTCGACTGGCCCGACGACAAGTTCATGACCGGGACGCAGGTGGGCTACCAGCTCTACAACAACCGTGGCAATGACCCCTCCACACCCGGCCCCGATCCCTTGTTCTCCACCGTGCCCTTCGGCACAAACCAGTCCGTTACGGTGCGGCAGTCGCTGAGCCGCAACTCCCTGGACAATCCCCAATTTCCCCGCAGCGGATCGCAGGTGTCGCTCTCGGTGGAGGTGGCCCCACCGGTGGGCGACCTGGTGCAGTACCACAAGTGGCGCTTCAAGTCCAACTGGAACGTGCCGATCGGCGAGAACTTCTCGTTTGGCATGGGGGCAGACTTCGGGTACATCGGGTCGATTACCGGCGAGGAGGTCCGCTTCGAAACCTTCGAGGTTGGCGGAACCCCGTTTGACTACCAGGGAGGCACATTCGGGACGGATCCAGTGTATATGCGCGGGTATCCTCGAGGCGTGATTGGACCGCTCGTGCGTGGCGCCCGCGGGACGTTGCGGCCACAGGGCGGGCAGGTGCTCAACAAGTACACCTCTGAGTTTCGATGGAAGGCCGTCGAGTCGCAGCAGCTGCGAGCCCGTCCCTACCTGTTCCTTGATGCCGCCAACGCTTGGAGCAGCCTCAATACCTACAGCCCGGCCGACCTGTACCGGTCGGCAGGCGTGGGGGTGAAGCTGTTTCTGCCCATCGTCGGCATGATTGAGTTCAACTACGGCTACAACTTCGAGGAGTACGTGCCCCTCGAGAACGAGAGCGGCCAGCCGGGATGGACGTTCCAGTTCTCGCTGGGCCAGGGCTTTGGTGGCGGTGGGCGGTAGGCCCTCGCGGTGTTCTGGGTTGTTCATTGGATTCCATCGACGCCATGCGCAATCACTTCGGCGATGCCCTGCCCCGTGTTGGGGACGCGGCGGCGCGCGTTTTGCGAGGCCTCGTGCTTGCGGCCGTGGGGATCGCGGGGCTGTGGGGGGGAGCGCTCCCAGCCCAGGCGCAGCAAAAAATCGGCTACGTGGACACCGAGACCATCCTGGAGGAACTGCCCGAGTACGCCAGCGTGCAGCAGAAGCTCGAGACGCTGGAGGAGCAGTGGCGCTCCGAGATTGAGGCGCAGAGGGAGACCGTTCAAGAGCTCCGCGACGAATACCAGGCCTCCGAGTTGCTCTACACCGAGGAGGAGCGCAAGCAGAAGCGGTCCGCCATTCAGCAGGCGCAGCGGAAGGTGGAGCAGCTCCGCGAGCGCTACTTTGGCCCGGAGGGGCGTCTCTACACCCGCCAAAAGAAGCTGATGCGCCCCATTCAGAAGCGCGTCCTTGCGGCGGCCGAGGAGGTGGCTACGGAAGAGGGATACGACTACGTCTTCGACAAGAGCGAGAAGGTGCTTTTCCTGTACGCTCGGGAGGAGCACAACCTGAATGACCAGGTCCTGCGGGCTCTTGGCATTGCGACCAACCAAGAACAACGAAGCAATGCCCAAGGGCCGTAGGGCCTGCATTCGCCGACCACGATTTACCCATTCAACACAGGTTCTATGGCTATGTCAACACGAGTACTTCGCGTCCTTTCGCTAATGCTGCTGGGAGTGGCGGTGGCGGCGGCCCCAGCCCAGGCCCAGAAGCTGGGGTATGTGGACCAGCAGGCGGTGCTGTTCAGCATGCCTGGGATGCAGGACGTGCAGCAGGAAATGCAGAAGGAAATGAAGCAGCAGCAGCGCCAGCTTCAGCAGCAGCGCCAGGAGTTCCAGAAGCAGGTGGAGCAGTTTCAGCAGCAGCAGTCGCTGCTCGACGACTCGGCGCGGGCGGAGCGCCAGCGCGAGCTCCAGCAGCGCCAGCGTGAGCTCCAGCAGTCCACCCGCCAGCAGCAGCGCCAGCTTCAGCAGCAGCGCCAGGAGATGATGCAGCCGCTACTGGAGAAGCTCCAGGGCGCGATCGACAAGGTATCGGCGCAGCAGGACCTGGAAGCCGTCTTCCGCCGCGAGGTGCTGCTCTACGACGACCAGACCAGCGACCAGGTGGTGGACATTACGCGGGACGTAGCCAGCGAACTTGGCATTTCGCTGTCGCAGACGCCGGGTGAGCCGTCGCCCACCCTGGATCAGCAGGCGCCGCCCGCTGGGGGCGGTGGCGGAGACGGCCAGTAGCCCCCTCCCGCGTTTTGCGGGCAACGCGTCTTATCACGCCCTTGCGTCCCGGTGTGAACCCCCGTCGGGCTCAGGGCCCGTTGTGCCGGGCGGCCGCGTGCCGCCCGGCTGTATTTTCACGATCCCTCGTCCCGCCATGCCTAACGAGTCTTCCCCGCCGGATGCCGCGGACGTGCCGCGCGTGACCACGAAAACCGTCCAGGAGATGAAGGCGGCCGGGGTCCCGATCGCCATGCTTACCGCGTACGACTACACCTCGGCCCGCCTGTTCGACCGGGCGGGTGTTGATGTGCTGCTCGTGGGCGACTCGGCCTCCAACGTGATGGCCGGAAACGAGACCACGCTTCCGATGACGCTCGACCAGATGATCTATCATGCCCAGTGCGTGGTGCGGGGCATTGAGCGGGCGCTCGTGGTGGTGGACCTGCCGTTTGGCTCCTACCAGGGCGACGCGACGGAAGCGCTGCAGTCCGCCATTCGCGTCATGAAGGAGGCGGGCGCCCACGCGGTAAAGCTCGAAGGCGGCGCGGCCGTGACCGAGAGCGTGGAGCAGATGGTTGCTGCCGGCATTCCCGTGATGGGACACCTCGGCCTTACCCCCCAGAGCATCTACAACTTTGGGACCTACCAGGTGCGGGCGGAAGCGGACGACGAGGCTCGCCAGCTGCGCGAGGATGCACGACGACTCGAGGAGGCAGGCTGCTTTGCCCTTGTGCTTGAAAAGATCCCCGCAGCCCTCGCCAAGGACGTCACGGCGTCGCTCTCAATCCCGACCATTGGGATTGGGGCCGGCGACCAGACCGACGGTCAGGTGCTGGTCTCGCACGACGCCCTTGGGCTCTCGACGGACTTCAACCCGCGGTTTGTGCGCCGCTATGCGCGGCTCGACGACACCATCACCGACGCAATTGGCGAGTACGTCGCGGACGTGCGGGACCGGTCGTTCCCCGACGACGACGAAAGCTACTGACAAGCGCGACCCGTGCGTCCTGTAGCGACTGCCGGACGCATCGATCTCGCGGCTCCGTTTCCTTTTACCAGCCATCCCTTTGTGTTGATGAACACACCCGCATCGGACGACGCCCCTCGAATCTTGCTGTGCAACGACGACGGCATTCACGCTCCCGGCATCCACTCGCTGGCCACAGCCCTCGACGGGCTGGGCGAGCTGTACGTCGTAGCCCCTACCACCGAGCAAAGCGCCGTGGGCCACGCCATCACGGTGCGCAATCCGGTGCGGGCCCACAGCGTCGAGTTCGAAGTGCCTTCCGGGCCGGTGCCCGCCTGGGGCGTGACGGGCACACCCGCCGACAGCATCAAGCTGGCGTGCCACGAGCTCCTCGACGCGCCGCCGGATCTCGTGGTGAGCGGCATCAACCAGGGTCCCAACACGGCCGTGAACGTCCTCTACTCCGGGACCGTGAGCGCGGCCACCGAGGCGTCCATTCTGGGTGTCGACGCGGTAGCCGTTTCGCTGTGCGACTGGTCGGCCCCCCAATTTGAGGTCGCCGGCCGCTGGTCCCGCCGCATTGTCGAGTGGGCGCTGGAGCATGGGCTGCCACGGGGCGTGCTGTTGAATGTAAACGTGCCCGCCCTGCCGAAGGACGACATCGAAGGCATCGCGCTTACCCGGCAGGCACGTTCGCGGTGGGAGGAAGGATTTGACCGCCGCACCGACCCCGCCGACCGGCCCTACTACTGGCTCGCCGGCACCTTTGTGAACCTCGACGACGGCCAGAAGACGGACCTCTCCGCCATCGAGCGCGGGTACGTCTCCGTTACCCCCATCCAGCACGACATGACGGCCTACGACGCGTTCGACACCCTCACCGACGCCCAGTGGGATCAGTCGTTCGAGGGGAACGCTTCTACAGCGTAGAGCTCCAGCGCGTAGGATCGAGCCTGCTTCGCACCGCCTTTCTCTGGCCTTCTCTCCGGCCTCCTCTGCCATGCCCACCCACCAGGATCGCATTTCGCTGTCCACGAACGGGCAGGGAGACATGCACGACCTTACCGATGCCGTGACGACGGTCGTGCAGGCGTCTGGCCTCGAGGCCGGACTCGTGCACATCCACAATGTGGGCAGCACGGGGGCGGTGGGCACGATCGAGTTTGAGCCCGGACTGCAGCAGGACCTGCCGAAGCTTCTCGACGAACTCTTCCCCCCGGACCGCACGTATGCCCACGAGCAGCGCTGGCACGACGACAACGGCCACTCGCACCTCCAGGCCACCACGCTGAGCCCGTCGATCACCGTGCCGGTGGGGGACGGCGCGCCCGTCTTGGGCACGTGGCAGCAGATTTTCCACCTCGAATGCGACACCAAGCCCCGCGAGCGAACCGTCGTGGTTACTGTGC